>DATILH010000173.1:0-57186 GCA_035476655.1 Variovorax sp. | reverse complement strand
GGCAACGGGCCGGCTCACAGCGACCGGACGCGCCACCGGCGGCGGGCGATCGGTGTGCTTTTGCGAGGCCGAAATCGCCGATGCCAACGGCCATCTCGTCGCCAGGGCCATGGGCACCTTCCGCTACCGGGAGCCGGGCGGTACGCACATCGATGGCAAACGTGACGCGCGATGAACCCGCAGCCTGAGAGTCGATGCCGGCATTGCCGGTGTCGTGTCGCCTGATCCCCCCACCATGACTTCTGCCACCGACAGCTTCCACGAGATCCGCGACGCCGTGCGCGACCTGTGCCGGCAGTTCCCGGACGAGTACTTCCGCAAGGTCGACGAGCAGCGGGCCTACCCCGAGAAGTTCGTCGATGCCTTGATGGAGGCCGGCTGGCTAGCCGCGATGATCCCTGAGGAGTACGGCGGCACCGGCCTCGGCCTGACCGCCGCGACGGTGATCATGGAAGAGATCAACCGCTCGGGCGGCAACTCCGGCGCCGTGCACGGCCAGATGTACAACATGGGCACATTGCTGCGCAACGGCAGCCAGGCCCAGAAGGACCAGTACCTGCCGCGCATCGCCGCCGGCAAGCTGCGCATCCAGTCGATGGCGGTGACCGAGCCGACCACCGGCACCGACACCACCAAGATCAAGACCACCGCCGTCAAGAAGGACGGGCGCTACGTCGTCAACGGCCAGAAGGTCTGGATCTCGCGGGTGCAGCACTCCGACCTGATGATCCTTCTGGCGCGCACCACGCCGCTGGCCGAGGTGAAGAGGAAGTCCGAGGGCATGTCGGTCTTCATCGTCGACCTGCACCAGTCCATCGGCAAGGGGCTCGAGGTGCGGCCCATTCCCAACCTGGTGAACCACGAGACCAACGAGCTCTTCTTCGACAACCTGGAGATCCCGGAAGAGAACCTGGTCGGCGAGGAAGGCAAGGGCTTCAAGTACATCCTGGACGGCCTGAACGCCGAACGCACCCTGATCGCGGCCGAATGCATCGGCGACGGCTACTGGTTCATCGAGCGCGCCACCAGGTATGCGAACGAGCGCGTGGTGTTCGACCGGCCGATCGGCAAGAACCAGGGCGTGCAGTTTCCCATTGCCGACGCCTTCATCGAGATCGAGGCGGCGAACCTGATGCGCTTCAAGGCGGCCGCCCTCTTCGACGCCAACCAGCCCTGCGGCGCGCAGGCCAACATGGCCAAGTACCTGGCGGCCAAGGCCTCGTGGGAGGCGGCGAACGTCTGCATGCAGACGCACGGCGGCTTCGGCTTTGCCAACGAATACGACATCGAACGCAAGTTCCGCGAGACGCGCCTCTACCAGGTGGCGCCGATCTCCACCAACCTCATCTACAGCTACGTGGCCGAGCACCTGCTGGGCCTGCCGCGCTCCTTCTAGCCCCGGAGGCTTCACCATGACCCGCCCGCTCGACGGCATCACCGTCGTCACGCTCGAACACGCCATCGCCGCGCCCTTCTGCACGCGCCAGCTCGCCGACCTGGGGGCCCGCGTCATCAAGGTCGAACGCCCGGGCAGCGGCGACTTTGCCCGCGCGTACGACGAACGGGTGCGCGGCATGGCCTCGCACTTCGTCTGGACCAACCGCTCGAAGGAAAGCCTGACCCTGGACGTCAAGCATGCGGACGCGCAGAAGGTGCTGGAGCATCTGCTCGAAGGCGCCGACGTGCTGGTGCAGAACCTGGCGCCCGGCGCCGCGGCGCGGCTGGGCCTTTCCTTCGAGGCACTGCACGAGAAGCACCCCGGGCTGATCGTCTGCGACATCTCCGGCTACGGCAACGACGGCCCCTACCGCGACAGGAAGGCCTACGACCTCCTGATCCAGAGCGAATCGGGCTTCCTGTCGGTGACCGGCACGCCCGACGATCCGGCCAAGGCCGGCTGCTCCATCGCCGATATCGCCGCCGGCATGTACGCCTACACCAGCATCCTGGCCGCGCTGCTGCAGCGGGGCAAGACAGGCAAGGGCAGCCACATCGACGTCTCGATGCTGGAAAGCATGGTCGAGTGGATGAGCTTCCCGATGTACTACGCCTTCGACGGCGCCACGCCGCCGCAGCGCGCCGGCGCCGCGCACGCCACCATCTACCCCTACGGCCCCTTCCCCGCCGGCGACGGCAAGACGGTGATGCTGGGCGTGCAGAACGAGCGCGAGTGGAGCGCCTTCTGCAAGGCGGTGCTGCGCCGGCCCGAGCTCGCCAGCGACGAGCGCTTTGCCTCCAACTCGCGCCGCACCGCGAACCGCGAGGCGCTGCGCAAGGTCATCGTCGAGGCCTTTGCCGCACTCAGCGCGCAGCAGGTGACGCAACGGCTGGAGGAGGCGCAGATCGCCAATGCGCGCGTCAACGACATGCACGATGTCTGGGAGCACGAGCAACTGAAGGCACGTGGACGCTGGACCGAAGTGGCCACGCCCACCGGCCCCATCCCCGCCTTGCTGCCGCCCGGCAGGACCGACGCCTACGCGCCGCGCATGGATGGCGTGCCGGGCCTGGGCCAGCACACCGAATCCATCCTGCGCGAACTCGGCTGGGGCGTCGAGTCCATCGCGTCCATGCGCCAGGCCGGCGCGATCTGAACTCTGGACCCCACAAAAGGAGACAAGCAAGCCATGAAGCTGATGCGTACCGCCATCGCCGCCACCAGCACGCTATTTCTGACCCTGCCCGCCGCGGCGCAGGGCAACTACCCGAGCAAGCCCATCACCCTGATCGTGCCCTTCTCCGCCGGCGGCCCGACCGACGTGTTGGCGCGCACGTTGGGTGCGGCAATGACCAGGTCGCTGGGCCAGTCGGTGGTGGTCGACAACAAGGTCGGCGCCGGCGGCACGATCGCGGCGGCCTACGTGGCCCGGGCCACGCCGGACGGCTACACCTTCCTGATCCACCACAACGGCATGGCCACCGCGCCGGCGCTCTACCGCAAGCTCGCCTACAAGCCGCTGGAGGACTTCGAGTACGTGAGCCAGGTGATCGACGTGCCCATGACCCTGGTCGCCCGCAAGGACATGCCGGCCAAGGACTTCAAGGAACTGCTGGTCTACATGAAGGCCAACGGCGACAAGGTCAACCTGGCGCATGCCGGCCTGGGCGCGGTGTCGCACCTGTGCGGCGTGCTGCTGCGCAAGGCGGCCGGCGTGGAAGTGACCACCGTGCCCTACCAGGGCACCGGCCCGGCGATGAACGCGCTGCTGGCCGGCCAGGTCGACCTGCTGTGCGACCAGACCACCTCGACCACCCCGCAGATCAAGGCCGGCGGCGTGAAGCTCTATGGCGTGACGACGTCCAACCGCCTGAAGACCCTGCCCGATACGCCGACCTTGGCCGAGCAGGGCCTGAAGGGCTTCGAGGTGGTGGTGTGGCACGGCATCTATGCGCCCAAGGGCACGCCGAAGGAAGCCGTCGACAAGTTCGGCGCGGCGCTGAAGACTGCGCTGAAGGACCCGGTGGTGGCGCAGAAGCTGGCTGATCTCGGCGCCGTGGTGGCCGACGATGCCAAGCTGTCGCCCGCTGGCCTGCAGACCTGGCTGCAGCAGGAGACGGCGCGCTATGGTCCCGTGATCAAGGCCGCCGGCCAGTTCGCAGACTAAAAGCAACCCATGCGCATTCCCGAGCTTCGCGAATCCGGCCCGACCCTGCTGGACGGCTCCGTGGGCGCCATGGAAGTCGTGTTCGATCTGCCGGCGCAGGGCCATGGCGGCATCGCGGTGGTCGCGCATCCCCAGCCCCTGCTGGGCGGGCACGCCGGGCACAAGGTGCCGCAGTTCCTGGCGCGTGCGTTGCGCGATGCTGGCTGGCTGGTGGCGCGGCCGAACTTCCGCGGTGTCGGGCGCAGTGCGGGAACGCATGACTTTGGCATGGGCGAGACGGACGATCTGCTCCTTCTCTGCGCCGCCTTGCGCGAAGCCCATCCGCAGGCGCGGCTGGCCCTGGTCGGCTTCTCCTTCGGCGCCTTCGTGCAGGCGCGCGTGGCCAAGGCGCTGGCCGAGGCCGATGCGCCGGAATGGCGCGTCTGCCTGGCCGGCATGCCCTTCGGCGAGGTCGCGGCCGGGCGCCGCTTCGACACGCCGGACGGCATTGCGGACGCGCTGGTGGTCCACGGCGAGCAGGACGAGCGTGTGCCGCTGCAGGCGGTGCTCGACTGGGCTCGGCCCGGCGTGCAGCCGGTCGTGGTGGTGCCCGGCGCCGATCATTTCTTCAGCGGGCGCCTGCATGTGCTGCGCTCGCTCGTACTGGCCCACCTCAGATGACGCACGCCAACAGCCCCCTCGCATCGGCACGCAGCCTCCTGTTCGTGCCCGGCAACCGACCCGAGCGCTTCATCAAAGCGCTGCACAGCGGCGCCGATGCCGTGGTGCTCGACCTGGAAGACAGCGTGCCGCTCGGCGACAAGCAGGTCGCGCGCGACGCGATCGCCAAAGCCTGGCCCGAGCTGCAGGCTGCCGGCGTGCCGCTGGTGCTGCGCATCAATGCGCTCCAGTCCGCCACCGGCGAGGAGGATCTGCAGTGGCTGGCCGGCCTTGCCCCGCCGGCCGGCGTGATGCTGCCCAAGGCCGAGTCGGCCGCCGCGCTGCAGCGTGCGCGCGCCGTCCTGCCGGGTGTCCCGCTCCTTCCCCTCATCGAGAGCGCGGCCGGCTATGCCGCACTGCCCGAGATCGCCGCCGCGCCGGGCGTGTTGCGCCTGGTCGTAGGCCACATCGACTTCATGGCCGACCTGGGCATGCAGTGCTCCGAGGATGAGCGCGAACTGGCGCCGCTGCGCTTTGCGGTGGCGGTGGCCACGCGCCTGAACAGCCTGGCCCCCGCGGTGGACGGCGTGACCGCGGCCATCGACGACGCACAGCGCCTTGCCGAAGACACGCGGCGCGCGTTGCGCCTGGGATTTGGCGCCAAGCTGTGCATCCATCCCAAGCAGGTGCCCGTGGTCCATGAGGCGCTTGCGCCGAGCGAGGACGAACTGGCCTGGGCGCGCCGTGTGATCGCCGCCGACGCGGCGGCCAACAGCAGTGCCGTGCAGCTGGACGGACGCATGGTGGACCTGCCGGTCGTGCTGCAGGCGCGCCGGACCCTGGCCCGGGCTCGCGGCGTGCACGCATAGGAAACGCTGTGTCGCGCCGACCCGGCAGCGCACCGGGTGCGCCTACGCCACAATCGCCGGCGTGACGCAGCATCATCAGCAGCAACCACCCATCTTCCAGGCCCACGAGCTTCGCAAGCGCTATGGCGAATCGACGGTCGTCAACGACCTGTCCTTCCACATCGCCCCGGGTGAATGCCTGGGCGTGATCGGGCCCAACGGCGCCGGCAAGACCACCACCATCCGCATGTGCCTAGGGCTCACCACGCCCGATGCCGGCCGCATCGAGGCGCTGGGCCTTTCCATGCCGCAGGATGCGCGCGCCATCAAGGCTCAGCTGGGCGTGGTCACGCAGTTCGACACGCTGGACCCGGACTTCAGCTGCGCCGAGAACCTGATGGTCTATGCGCGCTACTTCGGCATCGGCAAGAAGGCAATGGCGCCCCGCATCCCCAAGCTGCTGGAATTTGCCGCGCTCACGCACAAGGCACAAGCCAAGCCGGGCGAACTGTCGGGCGGGATGCGGCGGCGCCTGTCGCTGGCACGGGCGCTGGTGAACGACCCGAAGCTCTTGATGCTGGACGAGCCCACCACCGGGCTGGACCCCCAGGCTCGCCACCTGATGTGGGAGCGGCTGCAGGTGCTGTTGCAGCAGGGCAAGTCGATCCTGCTCACCACCCACTTCATGGACGAGGCCGAGCGCCTGTGCTCGCGCCTGATCGTGCTGGACCACGGCAGGAAGATCGCCGAGGGCCGGCCACGCGAACTGATCGCGCAGCACCTGGAGCCCGACGTGGTCGAGGTCTACGGCAACGGCGCGCTGCACCTGGCGCAATCGCCGCTCAAGGACTTTGCCGCCCGCGTCGAGGTAAGTGGCGAGACGGTGTTCTTCTACACGCAGGATGCGCGGCGGCTGCTCGAAGCCTTGTCTGAGCACAGCGGCCTGCGCACCTTCCACCGGCCGGCCAACCTGGAGGACCTGTTCCTCAAGCTGACCGGCCGGCAGATTCGAGAGGACGGCTGACATGAACGGCGGCAGCGAAACCTTGCCTGCACCCATCACCCCCTCGGTCTGGGGCCCGCCGCAGCTCAGCCTGCGATGGTGGCCGGTGTTCCTGCGCAACCTGCTGGTGTGGCGCAAGCTCGCCATTCCCAGCCTGATCGGCAACATCGCCGAGCCGCTGATCTGGCTGGTGGCCTTCGGCTACGGCATGGGCGCGCTGGTGGGCACGGTGGCGGTGAACGGCAGCACTGAGGTGCCCTACATCCTGTTCCTGGCCAGCGGCTCGATCTGCATGAGCGCGATGAACGCGGCATCCTTCGAGGCGCTGTACTCGGCCTTTTCGCGCATGCATGTGCAAAAGACCTGGGACGGCATCATGAACGCGCCGGTTGGGCTGGACGACATCGTGCTGGCCGAGATGCTATGGGCCGGCTTCAAGGCCATCTTCACCACCACCGCCATCCTGTTCGTGATGCTGGCGCTGAACATCAGCCACAGCCCCAAGCTCATCGTCGCCTGGTTCGTGCTGGTGGGCGTGGGCGTCACCTTCTCGTGCATCGCCTTGATCTTCAACGCGCTGGCCAAGGGCTACGACTTCTTCACCTACTACTTCACGCTCTTCATGACGCCGATGATGTTCCTGTCGGGCGTGTTCTTCCCGTTGGAGCAACTGCCGGGCGTGGTGCGCACCGTGGCCAACTGGCTGCCGCTGGCCAATGCGGTGGCGCTGGTGCGGCCGCTCTTCATGGACGAGTGGCCAAGCAACTGGCTGCAGCACACGCTGGTGCTGGTGGCCTACACCGTGGTCGCCTTCTGGATTGCGTTGGCGCTCACGCGCAAGCGCTTCGCAAAATAAGAAAGGACTCCATGTTCGAGAACCTCACCGCCTTCTTCCTGCACTGGGCCATCACCGGCATTTCGCTCTGGATCGCCAGCCTGGTGTTCAGCAAGGGCCTCAAGTTCGACAGCACCGGCGCGCTGATCATCTCGGCGCTGCTGCTGGGCTTTGCCAACGCCATCGTGAAGCCGCTCTTGATCGTGCTGACCTTGCCGCTGACCATCGTGACCTTCGGGCTCTTCCTCCTGGTCATCAACGCGCTGATGCTGCTGCTGGTGGCCTGGTTCGTGAAGGGCTTCAAGGTGTCGGGCTTCTGGACCGCCGTGTTCGCCAGCCTGTTCATCTCTATCCTGAGCATCATCATCGGCGGCTTCTTTGTCGGCGGCACGCCGGAGACAGAGATCCTGATGCCCAGCAGCGGCACCTGGCTTTAGACAAAACCTCTCTCTAGGAGATCCCCTCATGGCTCACACCACTTCCGTGCAACTGCGATCGCTCATCAAGAAGAGCGGCGAACTCGAAGTCTCGCTGGTCGACACGCCCCTGCCCACCGCCCTCGGCGCCGACGAGGTGCTGGTGCGCGTGGAAGCCGCGCCGATCAACCCCTCGGACCTGGGCCTCTTGTTCGGCGCGGCCGACATGCGCACGGCCAAGGCATCCAAGGACAGCGCCGGCCGGCGCGTGGTCACGGCGCAGGTGCCCGAAGGTGCCGCGCTGCGCGCCATGGCCGGGCGGCTGGACCAGTCGATGCCGGTGGGCAACGAAGGCGCCGGCGTGGTGGTGGAAGCCGGCGCCTCGCCGGCTGCGCAGGCGCTGCTGGGCAAGACAGTGGCCGCCCTGGGCGGCGCCATGTATTCGCAATTGCGTGCCGTGCCGGTGGCCATGTGCCTGCCGCTGCCCGAGGGCGCGACGGCGGCCGATGGCGCATCGTCTTTCGTGAACCCGCTCACCGCCTTGGGCATGGTCGAGACCATGCGGCGCGAAGGGCACAAGGCGCTGGTGCACACCGCGGCGGCCTCAAACCTGGGCCAGATGCTGAACCGCATCTGCATCAAGGACGGTGTCGCGCTGGTGAACATCGTGCGCAAGCCCGAGCAGGCGGCGCTGCTCAAGGGCATCGGCGCGCAGCATGTGTGCGACAGCAGCGCACCGACCTTCCTGCAAGACCTGACCGAGGCCCTGGCCGCCACCGGCGCCACCATCGCCTTCGACGCCACCGGCGGCGGCCCGCTGGCCGGCCAGATCCTGGGTTGCATGGAAGCGGCGGCGAACCGCAACGCCAAGGAATACAGCCGCTACGGATCGACCGTGCACAAGCAGGTCTACATCTACGGCGGCCTGGACACGCGGCCGACCGAATTCAACCGCAACTTCGGCATGACCTGGGGCATGGGCGGCTGGCTGCTGTTTCCGTTCTTGCAGAAGATCGGGCCGGCTGCCGCGCAGGCGTTGAAGGAGCGTGTGGCGGCGGAGCTGAAGACCACCTTTGCCAGCCACTATTCGAAGGAGATCTCGCTGGCGGAGGCGCTGGATCTGGATGTGATCGGGGTCTACAACCAGCGGGCGACGGGGAGCAAGTACCTGATCAACCCGAACAAGTCTTCGTCGTGAGCGTGGACCCGACGATTGCTTCGCTGCTGGGCACCTTGGTCGGTGGCGGCATCACCTTCTTGCTCAACAGGCAGTCGCACGGGCAGCAGCTCGCGCGGCTGGAAGCAGCAGTTCAAGGCCGACTTCATGGCCGAAGAGACGGCGCGGCATTTTCTGAGCCACAAGTCGTTTACGGATCGGTCTTTTGATGTGCTGAAGAAGCACCTGGGTGGGTTCTCGGATGACGAGTTGCGCAAGATCCTGGTGCGGGCCGGGGCAATCCGGGAGTTCAGGGCGGATGGGAGCGAGTGGTGGAGGCTGCTTAGCCGAATGGATGAGTACATCGAAAACAAGCAACGGGTCTAGGCTCTGCCACGGCTTGCCGGCGACGTGTCGCGCTTTGCCGCGCACAGCTGTCAGCGGTGAATCGTTCGTCGCTTATGGACGCTGATCCGGCAGCGGTGTGGGGTCGTTCGAATCGACCCACTTGGCAGCCGGTTTCGCCGGGTCGCCTGCGAGCCGAGCGAGCAGGAGAAACAAGAAGGCGCAAACCCAGACGTAAAACCCAGGTAGCTGCAGTACACCGTTGATGAATGAGATATTGCTCTTTGTTGCTCCGAGGGTCGCCAATCCCATGAAGAGATTCAGTGGCAGTGCCAAACCAAGCACCCTGGGGGACGGAAGCCTCGGTCGTTCTACACCTGGGAGCACGACGTAAAAGCACTCCCTGAAGAAAAGCAGATTTGATGCAAACGACAGGAGATGTCCCGGGAAAAAGAGCGAGAACGGGATGAAGAGCGCTGCAGCAGCGGCGCTCAGAAATAATTCGTAGCCGAACTTGTAGCCACCGCTGGGTACGGGCAAGGTTGGCAAGAAGAAGCTAACGACCCACAAGGTCACGGCGACGAGCTGAAGCGGGCGATGCATCGACGGCTGGTGCTCGGGAGCACCTGAGGCACTCATGCCGAAGTCGCCGATTGCAATGCCTTTCGAAGCTCCAGCGCAGACAAGCCCACCGCGGTACTAGCCTCGTCCAGCACCTTCCCCATCAGCACGAACCCGTGAATCATCCGCTCGAAGTTCACCAACGTCGCCCGGTTCCCTGATTCACTCAAGCGCTGCGCATACTGCAGCCCTTCATCGCGCAGCGGATCAAAGCCCGCCGTGATCACCAGCGCCGGCGGCAGCCGCGTCAGGTCCTTGTGCAGCAGCGGCGAGGCCCGCCAGTCCATGTCCTGCGAGGCATCACCCATGTAGTGATCGTGGAAGTACGTGATGCTGTCGCGCGTCAGCAGATAGCCTTCGCCGTTCGTGCTGTGCGACGAGGCGCAGCGGCGCATATCGGTGGCCGGGTAGATCAGCAACTGGAAGCGCAGCGGATGCGGCATGTCGCCCGGCTCATCGCGCAGCGCCAGTGCGACCACCGCCGCCAGGTTGCCGCCGGCGCTGTCGCCGCCCACCGCGATGCGCGAAACATCCAGTCCCAAGCGCTCGGCCTCCTTGGCCACCCAGCGCGTGGCAGCGATGCAGTCGTCGACCGCCGCCGGAAAGCGGTTCTCCGGCCCCATGCGGTAGTCCACCGAGACCACCGCGCAGCCGGCCTCGTTCGCCAGTTGGCGGCACAGCGTGTCATGGGTATCCAGGTCACCGATGACCCAACCACCACCGTGGAAGTACACCAGCACCGGCAACAACGGCTGGCCTTTGCCGCCCTTGGTCGGCGCATAGAAGCGCAACGCAATTGCGCCACCCGGACCCGGTGCACTCAGGTCTTCCACCCGCGCCACGGCCGGCGGCTCCGGCTGCGTGAAGCTGCGGCGTTCGAGATACAGGCGGCGCGCGTCCTCGGGCGACAGCGTGTGTGTCGGCGGGACGCCACGCGCGGCCATCAGGTCGATCAGGGCGCGGGCTTGGGGATGCAGCATCGGTGGTCTCCTCCGGTTGCGATGAGCGCAGCTTACTTGACAAGGCTGACGAGGGTCCGATGATCGCCCCGCGCCTCTCACCTCGATCACTCAAGACCATGCCCGCCCTGACCACCTCCATCCTCCTGTGTGTCCACCTGCTCGCCGCCGCACTGTGGGTGGGCGGCATGGCCACCATGCACTACGCGGTGCGGCCCGCGGCGGTCGACACGCTGGAGCCGCCCCTGCGCCTGCGCATGCTCAGCGCCGCGCTGGGCCGCTTCTTCCGCTGGGTGGTCGCGGCCATCGTGCTGCTGCTGGCCACCGGCTTCGCCATGGTGCAGCTGGCCGGCGGGATGGGCGCTGTTCGCTGGCACGTGCATGCCATGCTGGGCATCGCCGTCGTGATGATGGTGATCTTCGCCCGCGTGCGCGGCGCGCACTATCGGCTCCTGGTCGACAAGGTGCAGGCCAGCGACTGGAAGGCGGCCGGCGCAGCGCTCGGCAGCATCCGCCAGCTGGTGTTCGTGAATCTGTGGCTGGGCGTGGCGGTGTTCGTCGTCGCCTTGGTCGGCCGCTCGCTGTGACCGTCTCGCCGAACGAAGAGGCGGCACGCCGCACCGTCGCCGGCGTCTGGCCCATCGAGTCGGCGCGCATCACCGCGGTGGTGGCGCGCATGGTGCGCGACGTCGGCGTGGCCGAGGAGCTGGCGCAAGACGCGCTGGTGGCCGCGCTTTCGCAGTGGCCGCGCGAGGGCCTGCCCGACAACCCGGCCGCCTGGCTCACGGCCATTGCCAAGCGCCGCGCGCTCGATTGGCTGCGCCACCAGAAGATGGCCGACAGCAAGCACGAGGAAATCGGCTACGAGCAGGAGGCATTCGGCGAGCCGCTCGCCCCCGACCCGTCGGAGGCGCAGGACGACGACATCGGCGACGACCTGCTGCGCCTGATCTTCACCGCCTGCCACCCCGTGCTCACGCGCGAGGCGCGCGTGGCGCTCACCCTGCGCGTGCTGGGTGGCCTGACCACCGACGAGATCGCGCGCGCCTTCCTGGTGTCCGAGCCCACGATTGCGCAGCGCATCGTGCGCGCCAAGCGCAGCCTGGGCGATGCCAAGGTGCCCTACGAGATTCCGCGCGCCGACGAGTTGGCGGCGCGCCTGGCCTCGGTGCTGGAAGTGATCTACCTGGTCTTCAACGAGGGCTATGCCGCCACCGCCGGCGACGACTGGATGCGCCCCACCCTGTGCGCGCAGGCGCTGCGCCTGGGCCGCATCCTGGCCGAGCTGATCCCCGACGAGGCCGAGGTGCACGGCCTGGTGTCGCTGATGGAGATTCAGGCCTCGCGTTCTGCCGCGCGCACCGACAAGAGCGGCGCGCCGATCCTGCTGCTTGCGCAAGACCGCTCGCGCTGGGACCAGTTGCTGATCCGCCGCGGCCTGGCCGCCCTGGCGCGTGCCCAAGCGCTGGGCGGATCAATGGGTTCCTATGCCTTGCAGGCGGCCATCGCGGCCTGCCATGCGCGCGCGCTCGAGGCCAAGGACACCGACTGGACGCTGATCGCCGCGCTCTACGGCGCACTGGGCCTCATCGAGCCCTCGCCCATCGTCGAACTCAATCGCGCAGTGGCGGTGTCCATGGCCGAGGGACCGGCCGCCGGCCTGACGGTGCTGGAGCCGCTGGCCAGCGAGCCGGTGCTCAAGGACTACCACCTGCTGCCCAGCGTGCGCGGCGACCTGCTCGAGAAGCTGGGCCGCAGGGACGAGGCGCAGCGCGAGTTCGAACGCGCCGCCGCCCTCACCCGCAACCGGCGCGAGCGCGAGCTGCTGCTGGCGCGGGCGGCCGCCTGTGCCACCTGAGCCCTGCTTACTTGGGGAACAGGAAGGTCACGACGAAGCGGTAGCCCAGGTCGTGCGGCCCGTTGTCCGGGCTTTCGGCCCAGTAGCGCAGGCCGCCGGTAAAGCTCACCGGCATGTTGCCGAACTTCACCAGCTTGCCGACCATCAGGTTGACCGGCACCGACCATTCCTTGTTCTTCCAGTCGTAGGTCGACTCGGTGTTGACGGTGAAGGTCCAGGCGTCCTTCGTGGTGTGCGACAGGAAGGGCTGCAGGAAGGTGCTGCTGATGCCCGGGCGGCTTTCCACGCCGCCGAAGCCCCAGATGTGGTTGACCAGCGCGCCGTAGGTCCAGGCGCCGTCCTGCTTGAGCACCACGGCGGTGGGGCCGGCGCCGTACTTGCGCGCGCTCAATTCCGGGTCGGTGCCGGTGGGCAGGTACAGCACCGGGCCCACGCCCCAGATCAGGCCGCCCGGGCCGGGCGCCCTGGGCGAGAAGAAGAAGCTCTGTGTGATGTCGCCCACACCCGACTGGTTGATGCCGGGGGTGTTCTGGTCGATCAGCGGCACGATGGTGCGGCTGATCACGTTCCACTCCGGGCTGATCTGGAAGGGGATCACCGGTTGCACGTTCAGGTAGGACTTGTGGCCGGTGCGCTCGTTGCCGTACTTCTGGTCGTAGTTGTATTGCAGCGGCACGCTGATCATCGCGGCCACCGGGTTGGACAGCTTCTTGGCCAGCTCCTCGGAGCTTTCCTGCTGCGCATGGGCACCGGCGGCCAGGGTGAGTGCGGCAGTGGCAATGCAGTGCGTGATGGTGCGAGGGTGAATCATGGCCGGGCATCCTACCGGCGCGCGCACTGTTTGCCGCCAGAACTCACAAGGGCTCTTGCGAAGCATTAGATTTCAGGCCATATGCAAGAACTCCTGGAACTGGCCACGCGCCATGGCGTGGCGGTGGTCTTCCTGGCCACGCTGGCCGCGCGGCTGGGCGCGCCGGTGCCGGCATCGGCGGTGCTGGTGGTGGCCGGCGGCCTGGTGGCGGCCGGTGATCTGTCCCTGGTCGCCGTGCTGGGCGTGGCGGTGCTCGCCAATGTGCTGGGCGACGGCGCCTGGTACTACGCCGGCCGGCACTTCGGCTACCGGGTGATGCGGCTGCTGTGCAAGGTCTCGATGTCGCCCGATTCATGCGTGCGGCGCAGCGAGTCGCTGATCACCGATTGGGGCGGCGCGTCGCTGCTGGCGGCCAAGTTCGTGCCGGGCGTGTCGGTGGTGGCGCCGCCCATGGCCGGCGCGCTGCACATGCCGCTGTTGCGCTTCACGCTCTTCGACGCGGCGGCGGGGCTGATCTGGACCGGTGTCTTCGTCGGTCTGGGCTGGGTCTTTTCCGAGCAGATCCAGGCGGTGCTGGATGCCATGGCCAATGCCGGCGCGGTGGGCGCGGCGCTGCTGGTGGCGCTCATCATCATCGGCGTCGGCATGCGCTGGTGGCGCCGGCGCGCCGTGCTGCGCGATCTGGACATGATGCGCATCGGCGTCGACGAGTTGCGCGCGCTGCTGGACGACAGCGAGAGCGCGCCGGTGGTGATCGACGTGCGTTCCGAAGCCGCCACGGCCATCGACCCACGGCGCATCCCGGGCGCGCTGCCCATGCACCCCGATGGCATCGAGCGCCATGTGCCGCAGCTGCCGCGCGACCGCGAGATCGTGCTGTATTGCGACTGCCCGAATGACTTTTCCGCCGCAAAGGCCGCGGCCGTGCTGGCGCGCCACGGCTTCGTGCGGGTGCGGCCGCTGCGCGGCGGGCTGCAGGCGTGGGTGGAGGCTGAATCGGCCACTGCGGCACAAGCCCAGGCGGTAGCCGCCTCCTGACATAGCCAGTTGCCGCAAGCGCGGGCGGGGCGCGGTGCATAGAGTCGACTGCGACCCATGCCCGCCATCATCGAATCCCGGCTCCATCCTTCCAGCGAAGTTTTTCAGGCCCAGCGTTCCAGCATGCTGGCCCTGCTGGAGCAGGTGCGCGCGCACGAGGCGCGGGCGGTGGCGGCCTCGCAGGCCTCGGCCGAGCGCTTTGCCAAGCGCGGGCAACTGCTGCCGCGCGAACGCATCGCCTTGTTGCTGGATGCGGGCTCGCCCTTCATCCCGATCGCTACGCTGGCCGGCCTCGGCCGGGACAACCCCGACCTGGGCAAGAGCGTGCCGGGCGGCGGGGTGATCGCCGGCATCGGCTATGTCTGCGGCGTGCGCTGCATGGTCTGCGCGTCGGACTCCGGCATCGACGCCGGCGCCCTGCAGCCCATGGGGCTGGACAAGCAGTTGCGTGTGCAGGAGATCGCACTGGAGAACAAGCTGCCCTTCGTGCAACTGGTGGAAAGCGCCGGCGCCAACCTGATGCAAT
Organism: Variovorax sp.; assembly: GCA_035476655.1. GTDB lineage: Bacteria > Pseudomonadota > Gammaproteobacteria > Burkholderiales > Burkholderiaceae_C > Variovorax. The sequence goes on along the minus strand of DATILH010000173.1, from coordinate 42,526 downwards.
ACCGCGTGGAGGAATTCGTGCGCGGCGGCCAGATCTTCCGCAACCTGGCGCGGCTCTCGGCCGCCGGGCTGCCGGTGGTCACGGTGACGCATGGCTCCTCCACCGCAGGAGGCGCCTACCAGACCGGGCTGTCGGACTACATCGTGATGGTGCGCGGCCGCTCGCGCGCCTTCCTGGCCGGCCCGCCGCTGCTGAAAGCCGCCACCGGCGAGATCGCGACCGAAGAGGCGCTGGGCGGCGCGGTGATGCACACCCATGTGTCGGGCCTGGGCGACTACCTGGCGGAGGACGACCGCGACGCCATCCGCATTGCCCGCGACATCCTCGCCAGCATCGACTGGGAGCGGCGCGGCGACGAGGCCGCGCGCGCCTTCGAGCCGCCGCGCTTTTCCGCCGAGGAGTTGCTGGGCGTCATGCCGGTGGATGCCAAGCGGCCGGTGGACATGCGCGAGCTGATCGCGCGCATTGCCGATGGCTCGGAGTTCCTGCCCTTCTCCGAAAACTACGGCAGCGCAACGGTCTGCGGCCACATCCGGCTGGAAGGCCACGCGCTGGGCGTGATCACCAACAACGGGCCCATCGACTCGGATGGCGCGGTAAAGGCCACGCATTTCATCCAGGCCTGCTGCCAGTCGCGCACGCCCCTCTTGTATCTGCAGAACATCACCGGCTACATGGTGGGCGTGACGCACGAGGAGGCCGGCATCATCAAGCACGGCGCCAAGATGATCCAGGCGGTGACCAACGCCACCGTGCCGCAGGTCACCCTGCATTGCGGTGCTTCGTATGGCGCCGGCAACTACGGCATGTGCGGGCGCGGCTTCGCGCCGCGCTTCGCGCTCTCCTGGCCCAATGCGCGCACCGCCGTCATGGGCGGCGAGCAGGCGGCCAAGACCATGGCCATCGTGATGGAAGCCGGCATGGCGCGCAAGGGCGCGGTCGACCATGCCAAGCTGGACGCGATGCAACTGCAGGTGATCGAGCGCTTCGAAAAGCAGATGAGCGTGTTCACCACCAGCGCCCTCTTGCTGGACGACGGCGTGATCGACCCGCGCGACACACGGGCGGTGCTGGCGGAGTTGTTCGCGGTGTGCCGCAGTAGCGAACGGCGCACGCCGCAAGCGATGCAGTTCTCGGTGGCGCGGCCATGAGCTTGCGGAAGCTCCTGATCGCCAACCGCGGCGAGATCGCGTTGCGGGTGATGCGAACGGCGCGGGCAATGGGATTGCGCACGGTCGCGGTTCATTCCAGCGCCGATGCCGGCGCGCCGCATGTGCTGCAGGCCGACGAAGCCGTGTACATCGGCGAGGCGCTGCCGGCGCAGAGCTACCTCAATGTCGAGGCCATCGTCGCCGCCGCCAAGGCCAGCGGCGCCGACGCGGTGCATCCGGGCTACGGCTTCCTGGCCGAGAACGCCGATTTCGCGCAGGCTTGCCGCGAGGCAGGACTGGTTTTCGTCGGCCCCTCGCCAGAGGCCATCCGCGCCATGGGCGACAAGGCCGGCGCCAAGCGGCTGATGCAGGCGGCGGGCGTTCCCTGCATTCCCGGCTACCAGGGCGAGGACCAGAGCGCCGCGACCCTGGCACGCGAGGCGCAGCGCATCGGCTGGCCGGTGATGATCAAGGCCACAGCCGGCGGCGGCGGGCGCGGCATGCGGCAGGTGACTTCAAGCGAGCAGTTCGAGGCGCTTTTGCAAAGCGCACAATCCGAAGCCCTGCATGCCTTCGGCGATGCCACCGTGATCCTGGAGCGCGCTGTTCCATCGCCGCGCCACATCGAGATCCAGGTGATGGCGGACCGTTACGGCCATGCCATCCACCTGGGCGAACGCGACTGCTCGGTGCAGCGCCGGCACCAGAAGGTGATCGAGGAAGCGCCTTCTCCGGCCGTCACGCCCCAGTTGCGCCAGCGCATGGGCGAGGCTGCGCTGGCGGCGGTGCGCGCCATCGGCTACGAGGGCGCGGGCACGCTCGAATTCCTGCTCGATGGCGAGGGCCAGTTCTGGTTCATGGAGATGAACACGCGGCTGCAGGTGGAGCATCCGGTGACGGAGGCGGTCACGGGACTGGACCTGGTTGCCATGCAACTGCGCATCGCCGCCGGCGAGCCGCTGGACTTGCGGCAGGAAGAGCTGCGCTTTCGCGGCCATGCCATCGAAGTGCGGCTGTGCGCCGAAGCGCCGGCCGAGGACTTCCTGCCGCACAGCGGCACGCTGGCGCTGTGGCAGCCCTCGCAGGCCCTGCGGGTCGAGCATGCGCTGGTGTCCGGCAGCGAGGTCCCGAGCTATTACGACTCGATGATCGCCAAGATCGTCGCCCATGGCGAGACGCGGGAGGAGGCGCGCCAGCGCCTCCTGGCGGGCCTGCAGGACACCGTCGCGCTGGGCGTGGCGACCAACCAGCATTTCCTGCAGCGCTGCCTGGCGCATCCGGTGTTCGCCTCGGGCGAGGCGAGCACCGCCTTCATCGGCAAGCACCTGGACGAACTGCTGTCGGTCGACACGCAGGACCAGGCCCGAAGCGCCGTGCTGGCCGCCGCGCTGCTGCAAGCCGGCAGCGCTCCTTCGCCGCTGGCCCACAGGCTGGCGGCGCCGCTGCGCTTCCTGCTGGACGGCCAGATGCATCAGGCCCAGGTGCAGCGCACGGACAGCGGCCATGCCGTGGCGCTGGACGGCGCCGCGGCGGTGGATGTCCATCTCGCCCATGTGGGCGAAGGGGTGCTGCGGGTCACGCAGCACGGTGTTCAAGAGCGGGTGCGCTTCCTGCGCCAGGCCGACCGCATCCTGCTGCACCGCGCGGGCCGCGCGCACGAGTTGATCGACACCTCCCTCGCCCCGCCCGCGCAGAGCGACGCCGCTGGCGGCGACGGGCTGCTGCGCGCCGCCATGAGCGGCCGCGTCACCGCGCTGCTGGCGGCCGAAGGCGAGCTGGTGACAGCCGGCCAGCCCCTGGTCACGCTGGAGGCCATGAAGATGGAACATCTGCACTGCGCGCCGCGCGCCGGCCGGCTGGCGGCGCTGCATGTGGCCGTCGGCGAACAGGTGGCCATGCGCCAGGTGGTGGCCGAAGTCGCCGCGCCGGCCTAGAGTCGAACTGAGAGAAGCTTGCCATGACAACCCGCTATCAATCCGTTTTCGCGCCCGGCCTGTTCGACGGCCAGGTCATCGTCGTCACCGGCGGAGGCTCCGGCATCGGCCGCTGCTGCGCCCACGAACTTGCCGCCCTCGGCGCCCATGTGGTGCTGGTCGGCCGCAAGGCCGAGAAGCTGCAGGCGGTGCAAGCCGAGATCGAACAGGACGGCGGCCGTGCCAGCAGCGCCGCCTGCGACATCCGGAACGAAGAGGCGGTGCGCGCCACGGTGGCTTCGATCGTCGCCGCGCAGGGCCGCATCGACGGCCTGGTCAACAACGCGGGCGGCCAGTACATCGCGCCGCTCTCCGGCATCTCGGCCAAGGGCTGGGGCGCGGTGCTCGACACCAACCTCACCGGCGGCTTCCTGATGGCGCGCGAGTGCTTCACGCAAGCCATGCAGGCGAGCGGCGGCGCGGTCGTCAATATCGTGGCCGACATGTGGGGCTCGATGCCCAACATGGGCCACAGCGGCGCGGCGCGCGCCGGCATGGTCAGCTTCACCGAGACGGCGGCGCTCGAATGGGCGGCGCAGGGAGTACGGGTGAACGCGGTGGCGCCGGGCTACATCGCCAGCAGCGGCATGGACCACTACCCGCCGGAAGCCGCCGACATGCTGCGCGCCATGCCGCGCACGGTGCCGGCGGGGCGCTTCGGCACCGAGTCCGAGACTTCTGCGGCAGTGGTCTTCCTGCTCAGCCCCGCGGCCGCCTTCATCAGCGGCGCGGTGCTGCGGGTGGACGGCGCCAGGCCGCAGGTGCGCATGGGCTGGCCGATGTCCACGCCCGATGCCGAGGTGCGCCAGCGCGCCGCAGTGCGGCCCTTCGACGGCTTTCACCACGCGCAGACGCCGCGCCTCTTTGCGGACAAGACATAGGACCGGAGACACAAGGCCATGCACTACACCCACGAACACCTCGAGATCCAGAAGACCATGCGCCGCTTCATCGACGCGGAGATCAATCCGCATGTCGACGAATGGGAGGAAGCCGAGATGTTCCCCGCGCACGAGGTCTTCAAGAAGCTGGGCAACCTGGGCCTGCTGGGCCTGAACAAGCCCGAGGCCTATGGCGGCGCCGGCCTCGACTATTCCTACGCCATGGCCTTCACCGAGGCGCTGGGCCATGTGAGCTGCGGCGGCGTGCCGATGGCGATCGGCGTGCAGACCGACATGTGCACCCCGGCGCTGGCGCGCTTTGGCAGCGACGAATTGAAGCGCGAGTTCCTGGTGCCCGCGATTGCCGGCGACACGGTGGGCTGCATCGGCGTCAGCGAGCCCGGTGCCGGCAGCGACGTGGCGGGCCTGAAGAGCTATGCGCGCAAGGACGGCGACGACTACCTCATCAGCGGCCAGAAGATGTGGATCACCAACAGCCTGCAGGCCGACTGGATGTGCATGCTGGTCAACACCGGCGATGGGCCGGCACACCGCAACAAGTCGCTGGTGATGGTGCCGATGGATTCGCCCGGCATCGAGAAGGCCAAGAAGATCCGCAAGATCGGCATGCATTCCAGCGACACCGGCCTCATCTACTTCGACAACGTGCGGGTGCCGCAGCGCAACCGCATCGGCGAAGAGGGCCAGGGCTTCGTCTACCAGATGCAGCAGTTCCAGGAAGAGCGGCTGTGGTGCGCCGCCAGTTCGCTGGCGCCGATGGAGCAGTGCATTGCCGACACCATCGAATGGGCGCAGCAGCGCCAGCTCTTCGGCGGCACCCTGGCCGACCAGCAATGGGTGCAGTTCAAGCTGGCCGAACTCAAGACCGAGGTGGAGGCCCTGCGCGCCCTCACCTACCGCGCCTGCGACCTGCATGTGGCGGGCGAGGACGTGACCCAACTCGCCTCCATGGCCAAGCTCAAGACCGGCCGGCTGACGCGCGAGGTGTCCGACACCTGCCTGCAGTTCTGGGGCGGCATGGGCTTCACCTGGGAGAACCGCGTCTCGCGCCTGTTCCGCGACGGGCGGCTGGGCTCCATCGGCGGCGGGGCGGACGAGGTGATGCTGGGCATCCTGGCCAAGACCATGGGCATCGCCAAGCGCCCGCCGCGCGGCTGAAGCCGCTTGAGCAGATGTTCGGTATCTACTACGATACATATCAATTCACGCGAGATGCATCGTGCCGAACACCGCCAAGCTCTTCATGACCGGCCGCAGCCAGGCCGTGCGCCTGCCCCTGGAATACCGCTTCGAGGGCAAGGAGGTCTATATCCGCCGCGAGCCCAATGGCGACGTGGTCTTGTCGCGCCGGCCCAGCGACTGGGAAAGCCTGCGCGAATTGCAACGTCGCTACGGCGACCCCGGTGACTTCCTGGGCGAGCGCCGCCAGGGCAAGCACAAGCCGAGTCCCTTCGAAGGCATTGAAGGGTGAAGTTCCTGCTCGACACCAACGTCGCCAGCCTGGTCATCCGCGGGAACGACGCCGGCATCAATGCCGCCCTGGACAGGATCGACATCGACGACCTGGCGATCTCGTCCATCACCTTGGCCGAGCTGCAATACGGGCTTGCCAAGCCGGGATTCCCCAAGAAGCTCGGCGGACTGATCGAGGAGTTCCTCATTCGCGTGCGCGTCCTGGATTGGTGCAGCGAACAGGCTGGGGCCTATGCCAAGCTGCGCGCAGATATCGAAAGCATCGGCGTCTCGCTGGCACCCATGGACCTGATGATTGCCGCGCACTCGCACTCGCTCCACTCGACGCTCGTTACGCGCGACAAGGCCTTTGGCCGGGTGCCGAAACTACGGGTGGCCGACTGGCGTTGACACCATGATGGATGATGAACTGCGCGCCACGCGCGAAGCGCTGACCGATCTGGTGACGCGTTTCGCGAAGGAAGAGATCGCGCCACATGCCACCGCCTGGGACGACGCCGGCGAGTTCCCGCGCCCGCTCTACCAGCGCGCAGGCGAGCTGGGCCTGCTGGGCATCGGCTACCCGGAGGCGCTGGGCGGCACGCCGGCGCCACTTGCGCTCAAGCTGCCGCTGTGGGTGGCGATTGCCCGCCACGGCGCCAGCGGCGGCGTGCTGGCCAGCCTGTTCTCGCACAACATCGGGCTGCCGCCGGTGGTGGCGCATGGCAGCGCAGAAGTGCAGCACGAAGTGGTGCCGCCCATCCTGCGCGGCGAGAAGATCTCGGCGCTGGCGATCACCGAGCCCGGCGGCGGCTCCGACGTGGCGGCGCTGCGCACCACGGCGCGCCGCGAAGGCGATGCCTACATCGTCGATGGCGAGAAGACCTTCATCACCTCGGGCATGCGGGCCGACTGGATCACGCTGGCGGTGCGCACCAGCAGCGCAAAGGGCGCCGGCGGCATCTCGATGCTGCTGGTGCCGGGCGACTTGCCCGGCATCTCGCGTACCAGGCTCGCCAAGATGGGCTGGCAATGCTCCGACACCGCGCAACTGCACTTCGACGGCGTGCGTGTGCCGGCGCGCTATCTGCTGGGTGAGGAAGGCGCGGGCTTTCGGATCATCATGAGCAACTTCAATGGCGAACGCTTCGGCCTGGCCGCGGCGGCGCTGGGCTTTGCGCAGGCTTGCCTGGATGAAGCCCTGGCCTGGGCGCGCCAGCGCCAGGCCTTCGGCGCGCAGCTGATCACGCACCAGGCCGTGCGCCACAAGCTGGTCGACATGCAGATGCGCATCGCCTCCACCGAGGCCTGGCTGGAGGCGGTGGCGGCGCAGGGCGATGCGCTGGAAGGGCGCGGCATCCACAACGCGCCCGAGTGGGTGGCGCAGGTGTGCCTGTTGAAGAATCATGCCACCCAGACCATGCAGTTCTGCGCCGACGCCGCGGTGCAGATCCTCGGCGGCATGGGCTTCATGCGCGGCACGTTGAGCGAGCGCATCTACCGCGAGGTGAAGGTGATGATGATCGGCGGCGGCGCGCAAGAGATCATGAAAGAGCTCGCAGCCAGGCAGCTCGGCTGGTAAGCCCTATCGGCAAACCGTGGTGCTGCCCACCGGACGGCAGGTCTTGCCATCGATGCTTTGGTAGCGGTCGAGCTGGCCCGTGTTGCGGTTGTAGGTATTGCCCTGGGTGTCGGTGCAGCCGGTGGGGTCGCACTTGCGGATGCGCGGGCGCATGTCGCGCGGCGGCCGCGCCGGGCGCTGCACGCCGGCGTAGGGGTAGGGGTAGTAGCCCTCGTCTGCCGCCACCAGCGGATCGCTGCCACGCTCGGTATCCCAGCGCGAGTCGTCCGTGCGTTCGTTCGCGGCAGTGCCACGGCCATCGATGATGACGGCACCGGAGGGCTGCTGCTGGGTAGGAGGGGGCGCTGGCGGGCGGGTGGCAGGCGCGGGCTGCGCATCGCGCGGCGGCGGTGCCGGCCTGGCGGCGCTGCCGCCGGATGCATCGGGCAGCACCTGCACCGGCTCGCGCGTCGACACGCCCCGCTCCCGTCGAGTGCCCGCCGGGCAACTGCTGTCGGTGTAGCTCACCTTCCCGGCGGCATCGATGCAGCGCTGCACTTCGGCGCCGGCATTCACGCTGGCGGCCGCGAGCACGGCGGCGATGGCGGGAAGGAGAAGTTGGCGCATCGGGGGTTCATTGTGCACTCGGCCGGCTCGTCCATGGGCAACGCAGGCCAAAGTCAGCACGCACATGCAGTTGCGCAGCCGTCATGCCGTCGTCACTGCCATTGGCAGTGCTCGGATCCTGGCTTTTTCCTCGTCCTGCCACGACCGAGCCGGAGCTGACACGACTCTGACCAGCGCCGAACTCTGCGGCATCCCCGCCACAGTTGCGGCGACCCCCGGGTATCCCCTTGCCCGGCGCGGTGCCGCATTGCAGCAAAGTCCTGCCCGAGTCCGGGCGGCCCGAAAAATAACAGCGATCTGGCGATCTGGCGATCTGGCGATCTGGCGATGTGCTCCGTGCATCGCCATCGCAAAACGTGTGATCTGCCGGCCGCTCCCGTGCATCCTCAGGATGCCCCATTCAGGAGACTTTCCTTGCTTAGAAGATTCCGTGCTGCCAGCAGCGCATTGCTTTTCGTCTGGGCCGCCCAGGCCTCCGCCCAGATCCTCATCGGCCAGACCGTCGGAACGACCGGGCCGGTCGCCGCCAGCGTGGGCGAGGCGGTCTACGGCGCCCAGCTGCTCATCGATGCGACCAACGCCCAGGGCGGGGTGAACGGCGAGCCGATCCAGATGATCCGCATGGACGACGGCTTCGACGTGAAGCGGGCCAGCGAGAACGCGCGCATCCTGATCGAGGACAAGAAGGTGGTGGCGCTCTTCCTGAGCCGCGGCACGCCGCATGCCCAAGCCATCATCCCGCTGCTCGATGCGAACGGCGTGGCGCTGATCGCCCCTTCCACCGGCGCCATGGTGCTGCACAAGCCGGTGCAGAAGCACGTGTTCAACGTGCGCTCGACCTACCAGCGCGAAGCGGAGAAGGCGGTGACGCACCTGGTGACGATCGGCATGGCTCGGGTCGCGGTGGTCCATGTCGCCGACTCCTTCGGCAAGGATGCGCTCGAAGGTGCGATGAACGGCTTCAAGAAGGCGGCCGTGGAGCCCGCCGTGGTCATCTCGGCCGACCGCGAGAAGCCGGACTACGCGACCATCATCCCGAAGCTGATCGCCGCCAACTCGCAGGCCGTGGTCTGGCTCGGCTCGGGCACCGCGGTCTCCGACGGCATCAAGGCGCTGCGGGCCGCGGGCTCGTCGGCGCAGGTGGTGACGCTGTCGAACAATGCCTCGACGGGCTTCATCAAGTCCCTGGGCGAGGCCAGCCGCGGCGTCATCGTCACGCAGGTGCTGCCGAACGAGCGCTCGCTCGCCAACCCGATGGTCAAGGAAGCCTCGATCCTGGCGCGCGCCAAGGGCCAGAACGAGCTGTCGCCGGCCATGCTGGAAGGCTTCGCCGCCGCCAAGGTGATGATCGAGGCGCTCAAGCGCGCCGGCCCGAAGCCGACGCGCGCCCGGGTGCTGACGGCGCTCGAGAGCATCCGGCAGTTCGACCTGGGCGGCGGCCTGGAGGTGAGCTACACCGCGCAGGACCACTCGGGCATCGACTTCGCCGACCTGTCGATCATCAGCGAGGGGCGCTTCAAGCGCTGAGGGCGGCGTCCCGATGGTGGACTGAGCTGGCCTGACCGATCGGGCTGGCCAACTAGGGCGTTTCATGGCCGGAGACTTCCTCGGTCGTCACCTCGAAGCGCTCCAGGGTGCTTTCGCCGAACGCCATGGTGATCGGCACGTCCGCCGCGTCGCGCCCGCGCGCGATCACGATGCGGCCGATGCGCGGTACGTTGTGGCGTGCATCGAAGGTATGCCAGCGCTGGCCCAGGTAGACCTCGAACCAGGCGCTGAAGTCCATCGGATACGGGACCGGCGGCACGCCGATGTCGCCCAGGTAGCCGGTGATGTAGCGCGCCGGAATGTTCATGCAGCGGCACAGGGTGATGGCCAGGTGCGTGAAGTCGCGGCACACCCCGACCCGCTCGCGAAAGGCGCCCAGCGCGCCACGTGTCGGGCGCGTGCGCTGGTAGTCGAAGCGCAGGTGCTGATGCACGAAGTCGCAGATCGCCTGGACCCGCGCCCAGCCCAGCGGCGTCTTGCCGAAGCGCTCCCAGGCAAAGGCCAGCAGCTCGCTGTCGACCTCGCAGTAGCGGCTGGGCAGCACGAATTGCAGCGTGCCGGCCGGCAGGTTCGCCGGCGCCCATTGCACCGCGCCGAAGTCCTGCGCGTCGGGCAGGCCGCTGTCGTGCACCACCGCGTGGTTGCGCAGGCGGACCTTGCTCACGCCGCTGTCCACGTGAACCCGCGCACAGTGGTTGTCGAAGATGTCCCGGTAGTGGTCGGTTCGCAGCGGCGGGCTGATGGTGATGTTCTCTCCCCGCCGGACATCGGCCGCGCGCGAAGGATGCACCTGCAGCATGTAGATGAGCGCAGTGGGCGCCGTGAGCGCCAGTTCGATGTCATAGCCGACACGGATGAGCATGATGCCCCGATGCTAGGCCGCAAAGCGCCGCTGCGGTGGCGCGCCGTACGCGAGCTGGCGTAGGCCGATGTCGATCGCGCAAGAGTAGCAGCCTCACCGGCGCCGGCCTGCGCCTTACCCGCCGGCCGCCGGGGCCTTGACGGCGCCCCTATGATGGAGGCAGAGAACGCCCTAGCCTCCCCCGCGCGCACCCCCTCCCCGAGATGAAGCCGGAAGACCTCGAACGTCTGGTCAGCCTTGAAATGCCTTTTGGCAAGCACAAGGGCTGCTTGATCGCCGACCTGCCCGGCAACTACCTCAACTGGTTTGCGCGCGAGGGCTTCCCCCAGGGCGAAATCGGCCGCCTGCTGCAACTGATGCACGAGATCGACCACAACGGCCTCAAGCCCTTGCTGGCCCCCCTGCGTCAGGCGCGCGGCGCGCATCGCCCCTAAGATCACCCCCTTCGGAGACCAACGCATGACGACAACGACCACCACCACCTACCCCGACACCCGCCTGCTGATCGCCAACGAATGGTGCGACGCCGAGGGCGGCAAAACGCTCGACGTGTTCAACCCGGCCACCGGCAAGGTCATCGGCAAGGTGGCGCACGCCAGCATCAAGGACCTGGACCGCGCCCTGGCCGCCGCCCAGAAGGGCTTTGAGACCTGGCGCAAGACGCCCGCCAACGAGCGCGCCATCATCATGCGCAAGGCCGCCGGCCTGCTGCGCGAGCGCGCCGGCGACATCGGCCGCATCCTGACGCAGGAACAGGGCAAGCCTTATGTGGAAGCGCGAGGCGAGTCGATTGCCGGCGCCGACATCATCGAATGGTTCGCCGACGAGGGCCGCCGTACCTACGGGCGCATCATCCCCTCGCGCAACATCAACGCACAGCAGCTGGTGATCAAGGAACCGGTGGGCCCGGTCGCCGCCTTCACGCCCTGGAACTTCCCGATCAACCAGATCGTGCGCAAGCTGGGCGCGGCGCTGGCCAGCGGCTGCTCCTTCCTGGTGAAGGCCCCGGAAGAAACCCCGGCCTCGCCGGCGGCGCTGCTGCAGTGCTTCGTCGACGCCGGCATTCCCGCCGGCGTGGTGGGCCTGGTGTACGGCGACCCGGCCGAGATCTCGAACTACCTGATTCCGCACCCGATCATCCGCAAGGTCACCTTCACCGGCTCGACCCCGGTGGGCAAGCAGCTGGCCTCGCTGGCCGGGCTGCATATGAAGCGCGCCACCATGGAACTGGGCGGCCACGCGCCGGTGATCATCGCAGCCGATGCCGACATCGCCCTGGCCGTGAAGGCTGCCGGCGCCGCCAAGTTCCGCAATGCGGGCCAGGTCTGCATCTCGCCCACCCGCTTCCTGGTGCACAACAGCATCCGCGCCGAATTCGCCAAGGCGCTGACGGCGCAGACCGAGAAGCTCAAGATGGGCGACGGCCTGGCCGAAGGCACCACCCTCGGCCCGTTGGCCAATGCCCGCCGCATCGGCGCCATGGACAAGATCCTGGCCGACGCCCGCGCCGTGGGCGCCAAGGTGCTGACCGGCGGCGAGCGCGTGGGCAGCGAAGGCAACTTCTTCGCGCCCACCGTGCTGGACGAGGTGCCGCTGACGGCCGACGTGTTCAACAACGAGCCCTTCGGCCCGATCGCCGCCATCCGCGGCTTCGACACCCTGGACGAGGCGATCGCCGAAGCCAACCGCCTGCCCTACGGCCTGGCCGGCTATGCCTTCACGCAGTCGATCAAGAACGCGCACCAGCTGGCTCAGCAGATGGAAGTGGGCATGCTGTGGATCAACCAGCCGGCCGCACCCACGCCCGAAGCGCCCTTCGGCGGCGTGAAGGATTCGGGCTACGGCTCGGAAGGCGGCCCGGAGGCGATGGAGGCCTACCTGGTGGCCAAGTCGGTGTCGATCATGGCGGTGTGACGCTGCCCCTGTTGCTCGTCAATTGAAAAAGAGCGCGCCGGCGTGTATTGCCGGCGCGCTTTTTTTTGGGCCGCGCATTTGCTATGTTCCGGGCCATGCCCAAACACTTCTGCGCCTGGCTTATTTGCGGCCTGTTCGCGGGCTGCGCGACCAGCACGCCGCCAGGCTACTCGATCTGCAATACCAGGCCGGGCAGCTACGAGTGCCAGGTCGAGCAGTACCAGAACGTCGACACGCCCTGAGGGACTGCCGGCTACGCCCGGTGCGCCGGGCCGCTTTCTCTGTCGTCGATCGCCGCCTTGCTCATCTTGTGGTGGCGCCAGACGTATGTGAGGGCCGCCACGCAGGCCAAAATCAAACCCGCAGCCAGAATCGCGATCGCGCTTTGCATCCGTGTCTCTCGGTTGTTCTTGATGCGCAGGAGGCTACCGGAACATCGGGCACGCTCGACTCAGGGAACACCCGAGCCGCGGCACATCAGGCTTCGAGCCGCAAGCCGCTCCCGGCATCGAACAGGTGCACCGTGCCCGGCTTGGGCCGCAGGTGCAGTGTGTCGCCAGGCGCCATCGCCAGGCGATCGCGAAAGAGCGCGCTCAGCTGCGTCGTGCCAAAGCGCAGGCTGAGCTGGGTCTCGGAGCCCAGGGGCTCGACCAGCAGCACCTGCGCCGCAACGCCTGCGCCGACCGCGCAGGCCTCGATGTGCTCGGGGCGGATGCCATAGACCGCCTCGCGGCCGACATGCCTGCCGGTCTCGGGGCTGCCGGGCAGCACGATGCCGCCGTCGGCCGCAAAGCCGTCGGCCGTGCAGCGTCCGGGAATGAAATTCATGGCGGGCGAGCCGATGAAGCCGGCCACGAACTGGTTGGCCGGCCGGTCGAACAACTCCAGCGGCGCGCCCACCTGTTCGACGCGACCGGCGTTGAGCACCACGATGCGATCGGCCATGGTCATGGCTTCCACCTGGTCGTGGGTGACATAGATGGTGGTGGTTGCGAGCTTCTGGTGCAGCGCCTTGATCTCGCCACGCATCACGATGCGCAGCTTGGCATCCAGGTTCGACAGGGGCTCGTCGAACAGGAAGACCTGCGGATCGCGCACGATGGCGCGGCCCATGGCCACGCGCTGGCGCTGCCCGCCGGAGAGCTGGCGCGGGTAGCGCTCCAGCAGTTGATCCAGCCCCAGGATGCCGGCGGCCCAGCGCACGCGCTCGGCGATCTGCGCCTTGGGCCGGCCGCGGTGCTCCAGCGAAAAGCCCATGTTGGCCGCCACCGTCATGTGCGGATAGAGCGCGTAGTTCTGGAACACCATCGCGATGTCGCGGTCCTTCGGGTCCAACTCGGTGACGTCGCGCCCGCCGATGTGGATCCGGCCCTGGCTGACCGGCTCCAGCCCTGCGATCATGCGCAGCAGGGTCGACTTGCCGCAGCCCGAGGGCCCGACCAGCGCGACGAATTCACCGTCGCGGATTCGAATGTCGATGCCATGGATGACGGCGGCGGCGCCGTAGCGCTTCTGAACCTGTGCGAGCTGTACTTCTGCCATGAAACTTCACTTGAGCCCGGTGTGGGCCAGGCCTTCGACGAACTGCTTTTGCGCGATGACGAACACGATCAGCACCGGCAGCGCGGTGAGCGTCGCGGCGGCGAGCTGGATGTTCCACATCGGGCCGCCGTAGGCGTCGGTGTACTGGGTCAACGCCTGCGGCAGGGTGAAGAGGCCGGGCGTGGAAAGAAACACGATCGGCTCCAGGTACAGGTTCCAGCTGTGCAGGAAGGTGAAGATCGCCACCGAGGCCAGGGCCGGCCGCGCCAGCGGCAAGGCGATGGTGCGAAAGATCCTGAAGCGGCCCAGTCCATCCACCCGCGCCGCCTCTTCCAGCTCCAGCGGCAAGGTGATGAAGAACTGGCGCATGACGAAGGTGGCGAACACGCTGGGCGCGCCGAAGATGGGGATCAAGAGGAGCGGCCAGTGCGTGTTCACCAGGCCCAGCTTCAGGAACATCTGGAACAGCGGCACGATGGTCACCTCCGAAGGAATCAGCAGGCCGGTGAGCACCACGACGAAGAGCGCGTCGGCACCCGGAAAGCGGATGCGCGCGAAGGCATAGCCGGCCATGGAGGACACGACTAGCGTGCCGCCCGTGACCACGGCGGCGATATAGGCCGAGTTCCAGTACTGCTTCGCAAAGGGCTGGATGGTGAAGACCTGCTGGTAGCTGCTCCAGTCCGGGTGCGAGGGGAACAGTTGCGGCGGGAAGACGAAGATGTCGCTGATCGGCTTGAGCGACGACGTCACCATCCACCAGGTCGGAAAGACGAAGGGGATGAGCAGCACGCACATCAGCCCGTAGAGCGCGACCTTCACGCGCGGCGAGAGCTCATTGCTCATGGAACACGAACCTCTTGCGCAGTTGCCATTGCGCGAGCGTGAGCAGCGCCACGATGGCGAACAGCAGCACCGCCAGGGTGGCGCCGTAGCCGAAGCGGTGGAACTGGAAGGTCTGCTGGTAGAGGTAGTACACCAGCACCGTGGTCGAGACGCCGGGGCCGCCCTGCGTCAGCACCGCGATCTGCGCAAACACCTGCAGCGAGCCGACGATGGTGATGATCGAGGTCAGCAGGATGGTGGGGCTGATGAGCGGCAGCGTGATGCGGCGAAACTGCCGCCAGGCCGGCGCGCCGTCGATGCGCGCCGCCTCGTACAGCTCGCGCGGCACGCCCTGCAGCGCGGCCAGGAACAGCACCATGTTCAGCCCCACGTTCTTGAACACTTGCACCACGATCACCGACACCATGGCGGTGCCGGGCGAGCGCAGCCAGTTGGGGCCTTCGATGCCGACGAGCGCGAGCATGCCGTTGATGCCGCCGTTGTGCTGCAACAGGAAGCCCCAGACGATGGTCCAGGCCACCAGCGACACCACCACCGGCGAGAAGAACAGGGTGCGCAAGGCCGTGATGCCGGCCAGCTTCTGGTTGAGCAGCACCGCCAGCAGCAGCGCCAGGCTCAGGTTGAAGACGACCAGGCCGGCCGAGAACAGGGCGGTGGCACCCAGCACGCTGGGCAGCTGGGGGTCGCTCGGCAGTTGCTGGTAGTTCTGCGCGCCGATGTACTGGAAGCTGTTGGCCAGCACGTTCCACTCGTGCAGCGAATACCAGAACACCAGCGCCAGCGGCAGCAGCACGAAGACCAGGATGCCGGCAAGCTGCGGCGCGGCGAAGAGCAGGCCGGCCAGGCTGTCGCGCCGCGCGATGGTCCAGGCCATGCGGCGTCGCACTTCAGGGCTGCACCAGCAGGGGCGCGATCTGGCCGCACACCGACTGCATCGCGGCCTGGATGTTGGCCTGGGGCTGCCACACAGCGTCCATGCCCGAGCGCACCATCTGCTGCAGGCGCGCGAAGCCTGTGTGGCCGGGCATCAGCTTGCCGGTCGCGATGCCCGAGACTACGACCGTGTCCAGTTGCGCCTTCGACAGCAGCGAGTTGGTCTTGCCCAGCGTCTCCGCATTGAGCAGCGACTTGCGCGCCGAGGGGAAGAACTGCGCGAGCTTGGCCGAGTTCTCGGGGTTGGTCATGTGGGCCACGAATCGGGTGGCCACCGGCGCCTTCTTGCCGGCCTTGAGCACGCCGATGCCGGCCTGACCGACGAGCGCGTACTCGCCCACCGGGCCCTTGGGCAGCGGCACCAGGTCCCAGGCGAAAGGCTTGTCCTTGGGCAGCAGCGAGGCGCGGCTGATCTGGGTGATGGTCATGGCGGCGTCGCCGGCGAAGAAGTCGACGTTCTGGCCGGGGCCGGGCATGGCCTTCTTGTTGAACACCGCGTCGTGCACGAAGCTGAGCGCATCGACCATCGGCTTGTCGGCCAGGGTGCAGCGCTTGCCGTCGGCGCTCCACGGCGTCGCGCCCCAGCCGTAGGTGACCGAAGAGAGGAACTGCCAGGCCTGATAGTTGAAGTCACGCACCACCAGCCCGCCCTTGCCCGGCTGCGACTGGGCCACCGCCTGCGCGGTGGCGATGGCGTTGGGCCAGGTCCACTGGCCGGCGGCGATCAGTTCCGCGGGCGTCCTGGCGCCGGCCTTCTTGATCAGGTCGTTGTTCACGAAGACGGCAAAGGGCGAGGTCGAGAAGGGATAGGCGTAGAGCTGGCCGTCCCTGGACCAGCGCTCGGTGGCGCTGGCGCTGACCTCGCCCAGGTTGTAGCCGGGCGCAGCCGTGAGCGCCGGCGTCAGCGGCACCAGCGCGCCCGAGTTGACGAAGTCGGCCGCAGCCGTCTCGAAGATCCAGGCCATGTCGGGCGGGTTGCCGCCGGCGATCTGCGTGGTGAGCGCAGTGGTGTAGTTCTCGAAGGGCAGAGGCTCGAAGCGCACGTTGACGTTCGGGTTGTCCTTCTTGAAGTCGGCCGCGATGTCGTTGAAGAGCTTGAGGTGCGCCTCGTTGGCGCTCCAGATGGTCATGCGCAGGTTGGCCTCCTGCGCCGCCACCGGGCCGGCGAGCGCGAAGGCGGTGGCCAGGGCGCTGGCGATGCGCAGCGAACGCTGCGAGATGTTGCTGAGTCGGTCCATGCTTGTCTCCTCTTCTTGGAATCAATAGGCCCGCACATCGGGCCAATGCAGCTGCACGCCTGCGCGCTCGAGCTGCCCCTGGAACTGCGCGAGCCTGCCGTCCGAGGCCTGCACCTGGTGCGGCGTCGCGCCGGTGTCCAGGCAGTGCGCGGCCAGCATGCCGGCCACCTCGCCCACGTTCCACTCCACCGGGTGCAGCCGGTAGCAGCCGTTGGTGATGTGGGTGGTGGCCATGTTCTTGCCGCCGGCCAGCAGGTTCTTCATGCGCCGCGGCAGCAGCGCGCCGAGCGGGATCTCGAAGGGACAGGCGGGCACGTCGATGTAGTTGTCGCCGCCGGTGGACGGGTGCAGGTCGATGCGGTACATGCCCACGCCAACGCTGTCGCGGTACTTGAGCGCGCCCTGCTCTCCGCGCACCGAGTGCGACAGGTCCTGCTCCACCACCCGCGTCACGCCCAGGATGCGGCGGCTCTCGCGGATGTAGGGCGCCATCGCCAGGCCGTGCTCGGTGCCGGTGATGTCGCCGCGCAGGCGCAGCCCGCGAAAGCCCTGGCCGCCGTCCTCGCGCGGCGCCTCCGTTTGCAGCCAATAGAACATCGAGAAGGAAAGCTCCGCCGCGCGCTGCAGGTGATGCTGCTTCTCTTCCTCGGGGAGGTCGATGATCGAGGCCTCCATGTAGTCGATCATCGGCCAGTTGACCAGGCAGATGTCGGAGGCGTAGGCGCCGCTCTGGAAGTTGCGCCGCGCGGCGATGCGCCGGAAGGTCCACAGGTTGTGGTCGCCGCCGCCCTTGCGCTGGTCGGCGTCGACCAGCAGCGGGTCGTCGTCGGGATTGGGCGTGAACGTGCGCACGGCGATCTCCAGCGTGCGCGGATGCGGCGCCTTGAAGCCCAGCAGCGGCCCGCCCCAGAACGAGGGCTGGACGGCGCGCCAGTAGTCGTAGTTCTTCGGCTTGGCGATGGTCTGGTCGCCGTCCACATGGTCGATGGCAAAGCAGATCGACACCGCCTGCACGTTGTGCGGCTGCGCGCTGGCGGGCGCGCTCGGCTCGCCGGTGTCGGCGCGGCCCTCGAAGCCCGTGACGTACTCGGTGCCGGTGAGGGGCAGCAGGTCGCCCAGTTCGGTGGCGTCGATCACGTAGTCGGCCGCGACGGTGATCTCGCGGCCGCTGTCGCGATGGCGCAGCGTGATGGCGCGGACGGTGTCGCCCTTGGTGTCGGCCCGCACCGGGCGATAGGGTTGCAGCACCTTCAACCGGCCGCCGCCGCGGTAGGGCTGCAGCATGGCCTCCAGCACCGCCAGGCCGACGCGCGGCTCGGCGCAGACGCGGCTGACCCAGCCGGCGCCGGGATTGAGCTCGCCCCAGGCGCGGCTGGCGGCGGTCAGCGGGTAGTGGTCGCGGTAGTACTGGCGGATGCCGTTGCGCAGCGCACGGTAGCGCCGCGTGATGCCGAACTGCTCCACCCAGGTGTGCTCGTCCGGCGGCACGGCCTGGCTGGTGAGCTGGCCGCCGATCCAGTCGTACTCCTCGCTCATCACCACGCTGCGGCCGGCTTCCAGCGCGCCGAGCGCGGCTGCGACGCCGCCCAGGCCGCCGCCCACGATGAGGATGTCGGTCTTCAGTTCTTGCATGCTCGCTCTTTGTCTCTTGGGTTCAAAGTGGCGCCGGGCCCAGCGTGTCGCCGGTGATCGGCTCGCAGCGCAGCAACACCTGCGCCGCCCCTTTGCCGCCGCCTGCGCCTTCCACGCGGCGCACCAGCATCGCGGTGGCCTGGCGGCCCATTTCCTCGCGCGGAATCAGGAAGGAGGCGAAGCGGGTGCGGCTGCCTTCTGCGCGAATGTGCGAGCCCAGTGCCATGACCGAGAGGTGCTGTGGAAAGCGAAGAGCGCGTGCATGCGCCGCCGCTTCGAGCCGCATCGCATCGGCCAGCTCGACGCAGAACACGGCGCTGGCGCCGCTTTGCAGCACCGCGTCCAGCAGGGCTGCGTCGCTGCCCGCGGTTTCAGCCATGTGGAGCACCAGGCGCACGTCGGCGCCGAGCGCTGCATTGAAACCGCGCCAGCGGTCGGCGGTGGACTCCGCCGTCTCGGTCGGGCCCAGGTAGGCCAGGCGCGTGTGGCCCAGCGCCCGCGCCTGCTGCACCAGCTGGGCGGTGGCGGTCGCGTAGTCGGCGCCGACGTACGGCACCGGCGCACCGGCATCCTCGCGCCGGCCGATGGCGACGAAGGGGTAGTCGCCGGCCACCAGCCGCTGCAGCTCGGCACGATCGAAGGACCGGCCCAGCACGATGCAGCCGTCGGCAATGCGCAGGCGGCTCTCCTCCGCAAAGATCTTGCGCTGCGCGCCCTGCCCGGCGCCGGTGAGCAGCAGCAGGTCGTAGCCGCGCGCCTGCGCCTCTTCCTCGATGCCGAAGAGGAAGGGCAGGAAGAAGTCGGCCTGCGCGCTCGGAAAGGCAGGCTCGTAGGTGAACACGCCCAGGATCCGGTTCGAGCCCTTGGCCATGCGCCGCGCGATCGGGTCTGGCACGTAGCCGGTCTCGCGGATGATCTTCTGCACCCGCTCGCGGGTTTCCTGCGGAATGCGCGCCAGCGCGTTCTCGGCGCCGTTGAGCACCAGTGACACCGTGGCCTGGCTCACGCCGGCGAGCTTGGCGATGTCGAGTTGGGTCAGGCGACGGGCGGTGGCCATGGGAAAGGAACTGCCTGCTTATGCGTATTAGCGTTCTGCTAATGCGCATTATCAGCATCAGGGCGCTGCGTTCAAGTCCATGCCGGAGAGGGAATTCCCGGGGGTTGGTCGGCCAAGGCAACACCTTGAGGCGCAGTGCGGGACGGGCTCACCCGCCGGCGCGCCCGGTCAGCGCAGGTTCACGATCTCGATCGGCGGCTGGCCCGCCGCGCTGCCGCCGCGCAGCAGCTTGTCGCCCTCGCGGAAGAATTGCCAGCAACCGCTGTCGGGCCGGCGCGTGTTGCTGGGCTGAGACAGCGACGGGGTGTTGAAACGCACGCAGAGGTTGCCGTCGTCCCGGATCTCCCAGCGGCCCGAACCATTGACGCCGTCGCGGCCCGTGCTGCGGGCGTTGTAGTAGATGAGGCCGCCGCTGCGCAGGTCCCAGCGCATGAGGACGCCGGCGTCGTCGAAGGAATGGGACTTGCCCGCCAGCAATTGCTGAAGCTCGTCGCGACCCAGGGACTGGCGCGCCCCGGCCGGCGCGGTCGCGGGCGGCGTGGCGCCGAGCGAGGGGCTTGGCTGGATGGCGGCCTGCTGCGTGGCGGCCGGAGGCGCGGGCGCGGGCGCAGGCGTGGCCGCGGGTACAGGGGCAGGTGGCGGTGGCGATTGCGGTGGCCGCGCGACCGGGCTGCCGACGGAATCACGGCGCGCGCTCTCCAGCGCAGTTTCGATGTCCTTCGGCCGCGACTCCCGCTCCGCGGCGGCCGATGGCGAGGCGGCGGCAGGAGCGGCGGCAGCAGGAGCAGCGGCAACCAGCGGCCGGCTCGCCGCGGGACTGAAGCTGAAGTCCGAAGTCAGCGAGGTATTGACCCAGGGCAGCTGGCGCCCCTTGGTCTCGCGCAGCACCTTGACGCGCACGTTCTTGAACATCTGCTCGACCTCGATGCCGGGCGTGAGCATTTCCTCGGCCAGGCTCTTGGTGTAGACGCTGTTGCCACCGTCCGGCCCATCCTCCGCAGCGGCGCCGGGCGCCGAGGCGAAGGCGATCAAGGTGCCCCTCGCGCCCATCTCCGCCAGTCCGCCGGCCGAGCGGATGTTGCGCGTCTTGCCGGCGAAGGGATTGTTGCGGCAGGCATCGAGGATCACGATGCGCGGGTAGGAGCCGACCTTGTCGATGCGGGAGAGGAACAGCTCGTCGATGTCGACCGACTCGTCCTTCACCTCTTCCTGGTCGCGCAGGTTGACGTCCACCGGCAGCAGGTAGTTGCGCCCGTCGATCTGCACGCCGTGGCCGGCGTAGTACAGCACGGCGATGGCATCGTCCTTCTGCACCTGGCGCGCGAACTCGCGCAGCGCCCGGCGAAACTGCAGCACGCTGACGTTGAACTGCGCGTTGACTTCGAAGCCCAGCTTGCGCAGGTTCGCGGCGACCAGCCGCGCATCGTTTTCCGGATTGCTGAGCGCGAACTTCGGGTATTGCGAGTTTCCGATGACCAGGGCGATGCGCTTGTCGGGCGGCGCACGTCCCTGGGCCTGCGCCAGGGCAACGGCGGGCAGCAGGGCAAGCAGCCCCAGCAAGAGGATCCGGCACAGGCGGCGCATGCCTCGCACTATCCGCCTGCGCCGTCGCCGGCGCAATATTCAGAAGGTGGGAGCATCCAACTGCGGCTGGACTGCGTACGGCTTCTGCTCGGCTGAGTGCTTCTGACCGAGATAGATGTCGAGCCGCTCGGCCATGAGCGCCGCGCCCTGCGGGCTGGCGGCATCGTCCCGGACGGCGCCGGCTTCGATGGCGGCTTGCAACAGCAGCGACGGTGGCGGCTCCTGGCAGGCGGTAGCGGCAAGTGCGAGGCAGACGGCGGCCGTTGCCTCGATGAGTTTGCAAGTCTGCATGGCAAGCTCCCTGAGGTGGGCCACAAGATAGCCCTGGCTGGTGAACCGCCACAACACCACTTGGGGGGATGACGGCGCTTTTCGCGGCGCTGCGATCTCGCCTGTCAGTTCCACATATTGAAACGATGTTTTGAGGATTGCAGCCCACCCCTAGAGTGGGCCCATGATCCGCCAGCTCCAGCACCAGTCCGACGTCGCCGCGCTGCGCGAGAGCGACCCGAACTTCGCGGGGACGCTGGCCAAGGGGCTGATGATCCTGCAGGTCTTCCTGCGGGAGCCCCGGCCCTATGCCAACAGCGAACTGGCGGCGCTGCTGGGCCTGCCGCGGCCCACCGTGTCGCGGCTGTGCCGCACCCTGCTCGAGATGAGCTACCTGGACCGCGACGAGCGCATCGACCGCTACTTCATCGGTCCGGCCGCGGTGGCGCTGGGCTACCCCTACATCGTCTCCATCCCCCTGCGTTCGCAGGCGCGGCCGATGCTGCAGGCGCTGGCCGACCAGGTGCGCGGCGCGGCGTCCATCGGCGTCGTGATGGGGCTGGACGTGGTGTACGTCGAAACCTGCGCCTACAAGCGCGGCACGCTGGCGCGGCCTGACGTGGGCGCGCTTCGCAGCGTCGCCACCACCGCCATGGGACGCGCCTGGCTGCATTCGCTGGACGACAAGGCTCGCAACGCAGCGCTGCGCCAACTCAAGGCGGAGCGCCCTGAGGAGATGGCGCGCTGCGCAGCAGGCATCAAGGAGTCGCTGAACCTGCAGGCGCTCCATGGCTTCGCCATCAACTTCGGCGACGCCGGCCTGGGCGTATAGGGCGTGACGGTGGCCTCGCGGCTGCGCCAGGGCACGCGCGAACTGCTCTTCAACTGCGCGGTGCCGGGCAGCCAGATCGACTCCAGGGACCTGGTCTCGCGCTTCGGGCCACGCCTCCTGGAGCTGGTGCGCCAGTGCGAGCGCAATGCCGGCGTCGGCTGAGCCGCCCCTTCCTTTCCTTGACCCCACGGAGATCCTCTTTCATGCAACTGGACGCGCTTTTCTCCCCGCGCAGCGTCGCCGTCATCGGCGCCTCGCAGAACCCGCAGAAGGTCGGCGGCATGCCGGTGCAGCTGCTGCAGCGCCTGGGCTATGCCGGAACCGTCTACCCGGTGAACCCCGGTGCGGCGCAGGTGCAGGCCTGCCGGCGTATGCATCCATCGCCGATCTGTCGAGGAGGACTGTATTGCCGTGTGGAACGATCCGACCGATCCGACGGTGCAACTCGCCTTGCCAGGCGGACTGATAGTTCGGGGGCAAGCCATCCCATTTACCCTTGAGACAAAAGTCCTCTAGATCGATGCACATCGCCAAGAGCTCGTCCTTTACCGCGGGGTCCAATTGTGCGGCATCGCCGCATAGCCGCGCAGGACAGTGTGGAGGCCCGTGATTTGCGTTTGGGTAATCGGCATGGCGTCTCCGTGAGCTATGTTTGAGAGCGACCGTCGCGCGCGCCAGAAACCTGGCGGCCGAAAGGCGCTACATCCGGGCCGGGAAGGCCATGTGGTGGAGCGGGAGTATGCGCGTATGGCCATTGGCGCGACGTCGGCTTGTGGATGCGGATTCAATCCGTCGATGCAGCCACCACTGCGCGGGGACGTAGCAGTGAGTAGTTGGGATCAAGGGAAACTAGTCATGGCCCGCCCTGCAGCAACTCGCCCCCGAAGTTCGCCAGCAGCCGCTCCCGTCCCGCCAGCACATGGCGCTCGGCGGCGGCACGCGCCTTGGCGCGGTTGGACGCCGCGATCGCATCGAAGATCGCGCGGTGCTCCACGTTGGAGCGGCGCATGTTGCCCGGCGCGTTGAAGTACTTGCGCCGCACCAGGTGCAGCTCCTTCACGTAGTCATCGTAGGTCTGGTGGGCGCGCCGGTTGTTCGAGAGCGACATGATCAGCGCATGGAAGCGCAGGTTCAGTTCGTAGTAGCCGGTGCCGTCCCCCGCCTCGCAGGCGGCGTCCATGGCGGCCAGCAGATCTTCGCCCTGCTTCCTGTGCTCTTCGGTGAAATGCTCGCAGGCGCGCTCGGCCGCGTAGCCGAACAGCAGCGCACGCAGTTCGTAGAGCTCCAGCATCTCGCGCAGCGACAGCTGACGCACGAAGACGCCGCGGTTGGCCACTGCCGTGACGATGCCCAGCCCCGCCAGCACCTTGATCGCCTCGCGGATCGGGCCGCGGCTGGTGCCCATGCGCAGCGCCAGCGCGGCTTCGTTGATGCGCTCGCCCGGCTTGAACTCGCCGTTGTAGATGAGCTTCTTGAGTTCGATGACGATGGCATCCGCGAGGCCTGCGCCGCGGGTGCTGCTGGAAGACGGGGTCGGCATGAACAAATCCTAAAGCAAAGCGGATGGCGCCCGGCCCCGTTCGAGAACGCTCACTCGACCTTGACGTTGGCGCTCTTGACCAGCTGCGCCCAGAACTTGCCGTCCTCGGCCAGGAAGCTGCTGAACTGCTCCGGCGAGGAAGAGATCGACACCTCGGTGCCGTCGCGCGCCAGCGATGCCTTGACCGAAGGCTGCTGCATCGCGGCCACGGTGGCGTCGTAGACCTTCTTCACGATGGCCGGCGGCGTGCCGGCCGGCAGGAACATGCCATACCAGAACTCCAGGTTGTAGTCGGGCAGGCCGGCCTCCTTCATGCCCGGCAGGTTGGGCACCAGCGGCGAGCGCTCGCGGGTGCTGACGGCCAGCGCCAGCAGGCGGCCGCCACTCACCATCGGCAGTACCGAGGGCGAGGTGCCGAAGGTCAGCTGCGTGTCGCCCGCCATCACCGACTGGATCGCCAGGCTGCCGCCGCGGTAGGGAATGTGCGTCATCTGCGCACCCGTGACCTGGGTGAACAAGGCCGCGCCCAGGTGCGGCGCGGAGCCGTTGCCCGAAGTGGAGTAGTTGAGCTTGCCGGGATCCTTCTTCGCCGCCGCGATGAGCTCGGGCACCGAGCGGATGCCGGTGGCCGGGTTGACGGCAAGCACCAGCGGCGAAGTCGTCATCTTGCTGACCGGCAGCAGGTCCTTGGGCGAATAGG
Source organism: Variovorax sp. (assembly GCA_035476655.1). Classification (GTDB taxonomy): domain Bacteria; phylum Pseudomonadota; class Gammaproteobacteria; order Burkholderiales; family Burkholderiaceae_C; genus Variovorax. Next base: position 18,362 of record DATILH010000173.1, on the reverse strand, counting down.
CCAGCTTGGGGTTGAGCGCCGGGTTCACCGAGATGCTGCTCGGGCTGGCGATCAGCAGCGTGTAGCCGTCCGCCGGCGCCTTGGCCACCAGCTCGGCCGCGATGCTCGAGCCGTTGCCCGGCTTGTTGTCCACCACTACCGGTTGCCCGAGCGCCTTGCCGAAGGCCTCGCTCATGGCGCGCGCCACATAGTCGGCCGCGCCGCCGGGCGCGAAGCCGACCACCAGGCGGATCGGCTTGCCGGGGTACTCGGGCTGAGCCAACGCGGCGCCCATGCCCATGCACAGGGCGAGGGCCACCGCAAACTTGTTCTTCGTATTCATGATCGGCTTGTCTCCTGTTTTTGGTTGTCGGTACTCAGGCGGCGGGCATGCGCAGCACGATCTTTCCGACATGGCCACCGGCTTCCATGCGCGCCTTGGCCTGTGCCAGATGCGGGAAGTCGAAGACCTGGTCGACCTGCGGCTGGATGCGGCCGGCGGCGATGTGCGGCAGCACCTGCTCGACAAAGGCCGGCACCGCGGCCGCGCGCTGCGACTTGCTGCGCAACTTGTTGGACACGCCGAACAGGGTCAGGCGCTTGGCATGCAGCGCAGCCAGGTCGAGCTCGGCCCGCACCACGCCGTCGACATAGCCCACGGTGGCCAGGCGCCCCTCGAAGGCCATGGCGCGGATGTTCTCGGCGAAGACGGTACCGCCCACGGTGTTCACCACCAGGTCGACGCCGTGCTGTGCGGTCGCTTCCAGCACCGCTCCTGCGAAGTCGGCGCGGCGGGTTTCGATGCCCACATCCAGCCCCAGGGGCTTGAGTGCCGCCAGCTTCCGGCCCGAGCCCGAGGTGCCGATGACCTTGGCGCCCAGCACCTTGGCCAACTGCAGCGAAGCCACGCCGACGCCGGAGGACACGCCATTGATCAGCAGCCATTCGCCAGCCTTCAGGCGGCCCTGAAGCACCAGCATGTCGAAGGAAACCAGGAAGGTCATGGCGATGCCGGCGGCGGCTTCCCACGACAGGCCGGCGGGCATGGCGATGGCCTCGGCTTCTTCCATCAGTGCGTATTCGGAAAAGGCGCCGCTGCAGCGGCCCAGCACCTTGTCGCCCGGCTTGAAGCGGCTGACCTCGGCACCCGCCGCCACGACTTCACCGGCGCCCTCGCCCCCGATGGCTTTCCAGCTGCCTGCCGCGCCGTGCAGGCCATGGCCCGCCACGAATTCACCGCGGTTGAGCGAAGCCGCGTGCATGCGCAGCAGCAACTGCTGCGGGCCCGGCTTCGGCACTTCAGCCTCGCGCAACTCCAGCACCGAGGCGCTGCCCTCCATCTGCATCCAGTACGACTGCATTCGTGTCTCCTCAACGGCCGCGGAAGACCGGCTTGCGCTTTTGCATGAAGGCGGTGCGGCCTTCGGTGTAGTCCTCGCTCTCGAAGCAGCCGCGGATCAGGGCCGTGCACATCTCGTGGTCCAGATCGGGTGAGGCCTTCAGGATTTCGCGGGTGATGGCCTTGCCGGCCGCGACCGTGAGCGGCGCGTTCTCGGCCAGTGCGCCTCTGTACTCGGCCAGCAGCTTGTCGAGCTCGGCCGGCGGGCTGGTGCGCGAGACCAGGCCCAGTGCCTTCGCCTCCTGCGCGTCGATACGGCGTGCGGTGAAGAACAGGTCCTTGGCGGCACCGGGGCCGATCAGGTCGACCAGGTTCTTCATCGCCGAGTAGCGGTAGCCCAGGCCCAGGCGCGCCGCCGGGATGGCGAACACCGAATCGTCGGCGGCAATGCGGATGTCGCAGCTGATCGCCACGTTCACGCCGCCGCCAATGCACCAGCCGCGGATGCAGGCGAGCGTGGGCTTCCGAAAGTCGTGGATGCCCATCAGCGCCTCTTCGGCCATGGCCTCGTAGCGGCTCACCGCTTCACGGGCCGCGCGCATGTCCTCGAACTGCGAGATGTCGGCGCCCGAGACGAAGGCCTTCTCGCCGGCGCCGGTGAAGACCACCAGGCGCACCCGATCGTCGTCCTGCGCCTGGCGCAGCAGGGGCGGCACGGCCTCCCACATGTCGACCGACAGCGCGTTGTGCCGCGCCGGGTTGTTGAAGCGGATGTGCAGGGTGCTGCCATCGAGCCAGGTCTCGACGCGTTCGGTGGTGCTGGTGTAGGTGCTGCTGTTCGTCATGGTGATCAATAGACTCCGGCGGCCTTCATGCGGGCAAGGTGCTCCGCTTCGATGCCGAGTTCCTTGAGGATTTCCTCGGTGTGCTCGCCGCGGCGCGGGGCGGCGCGGCTGATGGTGCTGGGCGTGCGCTCCAGTTGCATGGGCTGGCCCACCAGGCGCTGCGGGCCCAGGCGGGGCGAGAGCACCTCCTTGACCATGCCCAGGTGCTCGATCTGCGGCTCGGCAAAGACCTCGCTCATGTCGCTGATGAGGCCGCAGGCCACGCCGCCGGCGTTGAACTGCTCGATCCAGTGGCTGCGGTCGTGCGCGGCCAGGCGGCGGTTGATCTCGGCGTTGAGCGGATCGCGGTTGACCGAGCGCGATGCCTTGTCGTGATAGCGCTGGTCTTCGATCCATTCCGGCGCGCCCAGGATGCGGCAGAAGCGCTCCCAGATCTTGGAGCCGAAGACCGCAATGTTCAGGTAACCGTCGCGCGCCTTGTAGACGCCGGTCGGGATGCTGGTGGGGTGGAAGTTGCCAGCCTGGTGTCCCACCTCGCCGTCGATCAGGTAGCGCGAGGTCTGGAAATCCATCATGTAGACCATCGACTCCAGCAGCGAGGTATGGACCCACTGGCCGCGGCCTGAGCTTTCACGCTCCAGCAGCGCCACCAGGATGCCCTGCGCCGCGAAGATGCCGGCGCACAGATCGGCAATCGGAATGCCGACGCGCACCGGGCCGTCGCCCGGCAGGCCCGTCACCGACATCAGCCCGCCCATGCCCTGCGCGATCTGGTCGAAGCCGGGACGGTGCGCCAGCGGCCCGCTCTGGCCGAAGCCGGAGATGCTGGCGTAGACCAGGCCCGGGTTGTCGGCTGCCAGCGTTTCGTAGTCGATGCCCAGGCGGTACTTCACGTCGGGGCGGAAGTTCTCCACCACCACGTCGGCGCCGGCGATCAGGCGCTTGAGCGTGGCCACGCCCTCCTCTTCCTTCAGGTTGAGCGTGATCGAGCGCTTGTTGCGGTGCGTGTACTGGTAGTCGGAGCCGTCCTGGCCGCCCAGGGTGTCGTCGCCGCGCATGTGCTCGGGCATCTGCACCTGGATCACGTCGGCGCCCCAGTCGGCCAGCTGCCGGCAGGCGGTGGGGCCGGCGCGCACCTGCGTCAGGTCGATCACGCGGAAGCGCTGCAGGGCGCTGGAGGCAGGCAGGTGAGGCATCGGATGCGGACTCGAAGCGTTGTGGTGGTGCGATTGTTTTCATCACCGGCATAAGTGTCAACACTTTTATTTGAACAGTGGACACTGAAAGTCTTGTTCGTATACGATATGCCGGAATTTCAAGGAGTCCCCATGCTGCCCTGGGTCACCGGTTCGAGCCCCGAGAACCTGTCCGCCGTGCGCGACCTCTCGCTGGCCAAGCTGGTGCGCGACGACATGCTGGCCATGATCCTGCGCGGCGAGTTGCAGCCCGGCCAGCGCATCAACGAGCCCGATGTCGCCGCCCGGCTCGGCATCTCGCGGGTGCCGGTGCGCGAGGCCTTGCGCGAGCTGGAAAGCACCGGCCTGGTGGTGGCGCGCAAGCACGCGGGCGTGTTCGTGCACGAGCCTGGCGCCGAGGAGGTGCGCGACCTGTACGAAATGCGCGGCCTGCTCGACGGCTTTGCCGGCCGCCGCGCGGCACGCCTGGAAGCCGCGCAGCGCACGGCCCTGGCCGATGTGCTCGATGCCTCCATCGAGCAGATGAAGGCCGCGGCCGCCGCGCACGAGGTGCAGAGCTACTACCGCGAGAACCTGCACTTCCACTGGGCCATCGTGGCAGCGGCGGGCAACCAGGCGCTGGCGGACAGCTATCGCGGCGTCGTGCAGAAGCTACACCTGTCGCGCCTGCGCAATCTCTCGCAGGACCTGGGCATGCGCGTCTCCATCGTCGAGCACGCCAGGATCGCGCGCGCCATCCGCAAGGGCGACATCGCCCGCTGCGAAGAACTCATGGCGCGCCACGTCGGCGACGCCTACGACCGCCTGCAAAGCTGCCCACCTTGACAAGACAGGAGACAAGACCATGCAACGCCGTACCTTCACGCTCGCCCTCCCTTCCGCCATGCTCGGCCTTCACGGACTGGCGCGCGCGCAGGGCTATCCGAACAAGCCGATCCGCTACATCGTGCCGGTCTCGGCCGGCGGCGGCAGCGACATGGTGGGCCGCACCGTCACGGATCGCTGGGGCAAGCTGCTCAACCAGACCTTCGTGGTGGAGAACCAGGGCGGCGGCGGCGGCGTGATCGCCTCGCAGAACACCGCGCGGGCGGCGGCCGACGGCTACACGCTGATGCAGGGCTATGTGGCTACCCACGGCACCAGCCCGGCGACGCGCAAGCTCCCCTACGACCCGATCAAGGACTTCACGCCGATCGGCATGATCGGCGGCACGCCCAATGTGCTGGTGGTCAACGTGGACGTGCCGGCCAAGGACTTCAAGCAGTTCATCGACTACGTGAAGGCCAACCCGGGCAAGGTCAACTACGGCTCGGCCGGGCCCGGCTCGCTGACCCACCTGACGATGGAACTGTTCAAGGCGCAGGCCGGCCTGTTCATGACCCACGTACCCTACCGCGGCGTGGCGCCGGCCTTCACCGACCTGCTGGGCGGCCAGACCCAGGCCATGTTCCCCGGCCTGGCGGCGGCCATGCAGTACATCAAGTCGGGCCGGGCGCGGCCGCTGGCGGTGACCGGCAAGGAGCGCCATCCGCAGATCAAGGACGTGCCGACGCTGGAAGAGCTCGGCCTGAAAGGCTTCGATGCCATGCAGTGGTATGGCGTGGTCGGCCCGGCCGGCATGCCGGCCGAGGTGGTGAAGACCTTGAACGACACGCTCAACAGCGTGCTCAAGGCGCCCGACCTGGCCGAGAAGCTGGCGATCGAGGCGGTGGAGCCCATGCCCATGACGGCGCAGCAGTTCGGCGATTTCATGCGCGCCGACCTGGTGCGCTGGACCCAGCTCGCACGCGAACGCAAGATCGAACTCGACAACTGAAACGGAAACCCTGACCCATGGCCCGCAATACCCAGGTCGCAGCCGACCACAACGCCCCGCCCATCACCCGCATCCTGGCCGAGTACGTGGCCAATCATCCCTCGCGCGGCTGGAGCGATGCGGTGGACCACGAAGCCCACCGCACTTTCCTCAACTGGCTGGGCTGCGCCGTCGGCGCGGCGCACCACGAAGCGGTGCAAGCCGCGCTGGCCGCGGTGCAGGTGCTGCAGCCGGCAGCGCAGGCCAGCGTGCTCGGCCGCGCCGAGCAGGTCGACATTGCCAGCGCCGCGTTGCTCAACGGCATCAGCTCGCACACCTTCGACTTCGACGACACGCACCTCAAGACCATCATCCATCCGGCCGGGCCGGTGGCCTCGGCGCTGCTGGCGCTGGCCGAGCACACCGGCGCCAGCGGGCGAGCGCTGATCGACGCGCTGGTGCTGGGCATCGACGTAGCCTGCCGCCTGGGCAACACCGTCTACCCCGAGCACTACGACCGCGGCTGGCACATCACCGGCACCACCGGCATGCTGGGCGCCGCCGCAGGCTGCGCCCGCCTGCTCGGCCTGGATGCCGACAAGACGGCGATGGCGCTGGGCATCGCCGCCTCGCAACCGGTGGGCCTGCGCGAGCAGTTCGGCACCATGACCAAGCCCTTCCACCCCGGCGGCGCGGCGCGTGCCGGCCTGATGGCGGCGCTGATGGCGCAGCACGGCTTCACCGCCAGCCCGAGGGCGATCGAGGCGCCGCGCGGCTGGGCCCAGGTGGTGTCGACCAAGTGCGCCTGGAACGAAGTCACCGACGAACTGGGCGAGCGCTTCGAGATCTCCTTCAACAGCTACAAGCCCTTTGCCTGCGGCATCGTGATCCACCCGAGCATCGACGCCTGCGTGCAGCTGCGCGAGCGCGGCGTGAAGGCGCAGGAGGTCGAACGCATCGAACTCAACGTGCACTCGCTGGTGCTCGAACTCACCGGCAAGAAGGAGCCGGCCGATGGCTTGCAAGGCAAGTTCAGCGTGTATCACGGCTGCGCCGCCGGCCTGCTGTTCGGCCGTGCCGCGGAAGAGGAATTCGCCGATGAGATCGTGAGTCGGCCCGATGTGGTCGCGTTGCGCCGCAAGGTGGTTGCCACCGTGGACGACAGCATCGACGAGGCCAGCGTCGACGTCACCGCCGTGCTGGCCGACGGCCGGCGCGAACATGTGTTCGTCGAACACGCGATCGGCTCGCTGCAGCGCCCGATGAGCGACGCCGACCTGGAGCGCAAGTTCCATGGCTTGTCGGACGGGATTCTCGGAACGCGGAAGACCTCCGATCTGCTGGCGGCCTGCTGGTCGCTCGGCAAGGCAGAAGACCTTCGCGCCCTCGCCAGCCTCGCCCGACCCTGAACAACAGAAAGAAGCACATGAAGAAACTCGCCTCCCACGTTTCAGCCGCCGCACTCGCCGCCGCACTCGCCGGGTGCGCGGGCACCGCCGTGCAGGCGCCGGCGCTGCAGCCCACGCAACCGGGGGCCATCGCTGCGGGCAAGGCCGAAGTGCTCTGGCTCGGCCAGGCCACGATGCGCATCACCACGCCCGGCGGCAAGGTCATCGTGGTCGACCCCTGGCTCGGCACGAATCCGAAGACGCCGGCCAACTTCAAGCAACTCGCTTCGCTGGGCAAGGTCGACCTGATCCTGGTGACACATGCGCACTCCGACCACTTCGCCGATGCGCCCGCGCTGGCGAAGCTGAACAACGCGCCCATCTACAACGCAGGCGGACTGGGCCAGGCCATGGTCACCCTGGGCATCGTGCCGGCGGCGCTGGCGCAACGCTTCGGCAAGAGCGGCACCGTCGCGCCCTTCGGCCCCACCGGCCCGAAGATCACCGCCGTACACGCCGAACATTCTTCCGAGCTGGTCTGGAAGAACGCCAGCACCGACAAGGACGAAACCCACTTCGGCGGCGAGCCGGTGGGCTACATCATCGAGCTGGAGAACGGCTTCAAGATCTGGCACATGGGCGATACCGGCCTGTACGGCGACATGCGGCTCGTCGGCGAAACCTACAAGCCCGACCTCGTGCTGATCCCGATCGGCGGCCACTTCACGATGGGGCCGCAGGACGCCGCCATTGCCGTGCGCGACATGATCAAGCCCAGGTACGCGATCCCGATGCACTACGGCACCTTCCCGATGCTGCGCGGCACGCCGGCCGAGTTCACCTCGGCGCTCGGAGCCGCTTCCGCAACACGGGTGCTGGTGCCCGAGCCGGGCCAGAAGGTCGATTTCTGATGAGCGCCACGCGACGATCCTTTTGTGCCGCAGGCGGCCTGCTGCTGGCCGGCTGCGCCAGCACCCGGCCGGACACCCGCGCAGCAGCGGCCAGGACCGAGCTTGGCGGCGGCAAGCTGCGCGCCGCGATCAACTTCGGCAACCCGATCCTCGCGAGCAAGGATGCGGCCGGCGAAGCGCGCGGCGTGTCGGTGGACCTCGCGCGCGAGGCGGCCCGCCGCCTCGACCTGCCCGTCGAGCTGGTGCTCTTCAATTCCGCCGGCAACGTGGTGGAAGCGGTCAAGGCGCGCCAGGTCGACCTGGCCTTCGTCGCGATCGACCCGGTCCGCGCGCAGGACATGGAATACACCGCGCCCTACGTGATCATCGAAGGCGCCTACCTGGTGCGCAACAACTCGGCGCTACGGCGCAACGAGGAAGTGGACCGCGCCGGCACCCGCGTAGTGGTGGGACGCGGGAGCGCCTACGACCTGTTCCTCACGCGCGAGCTGAAGGCCGCCACGCTCGTACGTGCGCCGACCTCCCCCGAAGTGACGAATCAGTTCCTCGCGCAGAACCTGGAGGTTGCCGCGGGCGTGAAGCAGCAGCTGGAAGCGGATGCCGGGCGAGTGGGCGGCGTGCGCCTGCTGCCGGGGCGCTTCATGGTGATCGAGCAGGCCATGGGCGTCCCCAAGGGGCGCACGGCAGCGCAAGCCTGGCTGAGCGGCTTCATCGAGGAGATGAAGGCGACCGGCTTCGTGGCGGCTGCCTTGCAGCGGCACGGGATCGAGGGTGCGGCTGTGGCACCGCCCAAGGCACCGTAGCGCCTGCTGTTTTTACGGCAGCCGCGCCAGCACCCGGCCGCTACCGGCCCCGCGCCTGGCATCCGCGGCCTTCGAAGTCGGCACGGCTCAGGTAGTTCGAAGCCGGGTAGTACTCGCCCAGGGTGGCGCGCTCGTCGCCGGGCTTGCGAGTGGCGAACAGGCTCTGGCCGAAGTCCGGCGAAGGCAGCATGTGGCGGTAGGCGAGGAAGCCGCCGTCCGGGTTGTCGAAGCCGCCTTGGCCCCAGTCCATCCAGGCCACGCCGCACTCGGTGCGCGCATTGGCGGGCCGCTGGGCGGCGCTGGAGATGACGATGGTGTAGCGGCCGTTCGCATCCAGCGGCACCTGTTCGTCGTAGAGGCAGCTGTCGACGGCGGTGTCGGCCAGCGAACGGTACTTGCAGATCGACCAGTAGCGCAGCTCGCCGGCCTCCATCACATTGACGCCGGCACGCGTGCGCGGCGTCTTGGGGGCATTGGCATGCAGCACCAGCACCTCGCCCAGGCGCTTGTCGACGTAGGCCGACATGTAGGTGTTGTCCAGCGTGCTGTAGAAGCCGCCCCGGCGAGTGGCGTCCATGCGCTCGCGCACCGGTTCGAGCGCGGTGCCGATGAACAGGTTGGCCAGCGAGAGTGGGGAATTGAAGAAGGCATTCCAGCGCGGCGGGTTGTGCGCGGGGTGAACGCTGGTCGTCGTGCTGGGTAGTTCGAGGATGCGCTTGAGCGCGGCTTCGGGCACACGCACGTCGCGCACCGCGCCCTCGGTCATCGTGATGGCCTTGCACACTGCCTCGCCATGCAGATCGCTGCCGTCGGCCAGGCGCAGTACCGGCTTGGGCAGCGGCACGCCGCCCTTGGCGTCCTTGCCCTGGTCGGGCACGTAGACGCGATACCAGAGTTGATGCACCTCGCCCGCCGCCGCGGTGTGCAAGGTGTTGGCCGTGCGCTGCGCGTCCAGGCTGGGGATGCCCTTCACCGCCGGCAGGCCTTCGGCCAGGCGCACCGTGTAGTTGCGTTGCGTGGCGTCGCGGCGCGCGCCGGGCAGGTAGGGGTTGCTCGAGCCGGCATCCGGCGCCATCACCAGGTCGGCCACACGGTCGACCGGCACGCCGTTCGCGTCGTAGGTGTTCAGCGAGATGTGGCGCGCGTAGGGGTATTGCCCCTGCAGGCTGAGCTGGCTGCCAGCCGGCAGCCTGAACTGTGTGGCCCAGTAGGTGACGCCGGTGTCGGGGATCAGGATGTTGAAGGTCTCGGGGCTGACGGTTCCGACCCAGAAGCAGTCCGTCAGGCCGCTCTTGCGGCCCATGGCTTCGATGGCGGCGGCGGAGAACGGCTCCACGCGCGGGCGCAGGGTGCTCAGGTCAGGGGCTGGGGATTGCGCGTGGCTTGCACCTGCAACGACGAGCAGCGCGGCTGCATACGAGAGCTTCATCGAGTCGTGTCTCCGTTGTGATCTGCTTAATACCATGCATTAATCATGCGTATTAATCGTGTCGCAAGGGAGACTTCGAGCGCACGCGCGTGCGCCGGCCTGCCATGGCTGGCGCGCCGCGGGGTTTCAGGGGAAACGAGGGAGAAGCGCGCTCAGGCCGAGAGGCCTTGGCGTGTGCTGGCGAGCGAGTGGGTCTTGCGCGGCCCCTTGGCTTCGCGCGAGAAGTCGGCCTGCAGGCCGCCGACGCAGAAATCGACCAGGCTGTGGATCACCGCCTTGCTGACGGCTTCCCGGCCCAGGCGCGCCAGGCGGCCCAGCGTCATCACCACGCTGTCTTCCACCCAGATCAGGCGCTCGTCGACGATGGCACCCGGCACCTCGGGCAGGAGCTTGCCGATCATGACGTGCGCGCGCCTCAGGCTGGAGGTGTAGTCACGCGGGATCAGGTCGTAGCGGCACAGTTCGGGGTTGTAGTTGGCCTGCGCCAGGATGCGGGCATAACGCGCGCCCCAGGGCTGGTCGCGCACGATGTCCGCCAGCGCGCTGGTGGAGGCCAGCAGCACCTCGCGCAGGTCATTGGCCAGGCCCTTCGCCTCGGCTTCGTCGAGGTATCGATGGCGCAGCGCGTTCACCTCGGGCAGGCGCATGGCGATGACGTGCGACACCACCTCGGGGCGCGAGCCGAAGTGGTAATGCAGGGCGGAACGGTTGCGCTGCCCCGACTCCTGCACGATGCGGTGCAAGGGAACCGCCTCCAGGCCTTCTTCCGCGAACAGCCGCTCGGCCGTCTCCAGCATGGTCTGGCGAGCGCTGGGCTCCGCCGCGGTCTTGTCGGCGGGAGTGGCGGAAGGTCGGCTGGTGCGGGGCATGAAGGCGCGGTGGTGGGCTGTGAACCTGGCCCACACTGTAGGTCAAGGCAGGCGCGCCGGCGCCGCCATCGGGCGGTGCGCCGTGACCTGGGCACAGGGCGTCGCGCGTTCCTCCGCGACTCCCGGCCTCAGGGCGCCACGTAGTCCGACACCACCTTCCACTTGCCATCCTGGATCTGCGACAGGCGCGACAGGTCGCTGCCCAGGCGCTTGGTGGGCGTGTAGGTGGCCTTGGCGGCGCCGAACATGTCGGGCTCGAAGGTCATGGTGTCCATGGCCTTGACGAAGCTGTCAGTGGTCAGGTTGGGGCCGGCCTTCTGCGCCGCCGCCACGAAGGACTGGATGATGATGTAGCCATAGACCGAGAACACCGTCGGGTCTTCGTTGAACTTGGTCTTGTACTTGTTGGCCCAGAAGCGGATCTGCGGCGACTGCTCGTCGGTGTAGGGGTTCTGAACCGTCATGGTGGCGTACAGGCCGTCCATCGCCTTGCCGCCCAGCTTGTGGATGAGGTCGGTGTAGGCCGCGCTGGAACCCAGGAAGGTCGGGTTGAAGCCGGTCTTGCGCGCCTCGCCGATGGTGCCGATGGTCTCGCGGATGATGGTGCCCAGCACCACGAAGTCGCAGTTGGCCGCCTTCATCTTCGCCACCTGGGAAGAGAAGTCGGTGGCGCCGCGCTTGAACGAGGTCTTCTCGATCACTTCCATGTTGAGCGACTTCAGGCCGGCTTCCGTGCCGCGTTGCACTTCAAGCCCGAACTCGTCGTCCTGATAGATGGTGCACACGCGCTTGGCGCCCTTGTCCTTCACCAGCTTGGGCAGGGTGATGCGCATCTGGTCGTAGTAGGTGGCGGCGAAGGAGTACTTCAGCTTGTGGTGCGGCTCGTACATTTCACGCGCCGCGGTGATCGGCAGGAAGTTGACGACGTTCTTCTCGAATTGAACCGGCATCGCCGCCATGTTCTGCGCGGTACCGATGTGGCCGGCCATGATGAAGATCTTGTCCTGGTTCACCAGCTTTTGCGCGGCCAGTACTGCCTTCTTCGGGTCGTAGCCGGAGTCCTCGACAAAGAGCTTGAGCTTGCGGCCGTTGACGCCGCCTTGCTCGTTGATCTCGTCGACAGCCAACTGCATGCCATTGCGATCCTGCTTGCCGTAGCCCGCCAGCGGGCCGGAGAGGTCCTGGATCGTGCCGATGCGGATCTCGTCCTTGCTCACACCCTGCTGCTGCGCGCCGGCGGTGCCCGCGCCCAGTGCCGCCACGGCAGCCAGCGCCATCAGTGTCTTGCTCTTCATCATCAGTCGTCTCCTTCAGGTGAGGTCACAAAAATCAGGCTTGATACATGGCTTCGATGCGCTGCGCGTACTTGGTCTGCACCAGCTTGCGCTTGAGCTTCATCGTGGGCGTGAGTTCCTCGTCTTCGGCGCTGAGCTGCGTCTCGAGCAGGAAGAACTTCTTGATCTGCTCGACCCGCGCGAACCTGGTGTTGACGCGGTCGAGCTCTGCTTGGATGAGGTCCTGCACCGCTTGCGCGCGTGTCAGGCTCTCGTAGTTGGAGAAAGGCACGTCGTTGTCCTGCGCGTACTTCTCGACGTTCTCCTGGTCGATCATCACGATCACCGTGAGGTAGGGCCGCTTGTCGCCGATCACCACCGCGTCGGTGATGTAGGGGCTGAACTTGAGCTCGTTCTCCAGCTCGCTGGGCGTGATGTTCTTGCCGCCGGCGGTGATGATGATGTCCTTCATCCGGTCGGTGATGCGCAGGAACCCTTCGGCATCGATGCTGCCGACGTCGCCCGTGTGCAGCCAGCCCTCGGCGTCGATGGTCTCGGCGGTTTTCTCCGGCAGGTTGAGGTAGCCGGCAAAGACATTGGGGCCACGCACCAGGATCTCGCCGGACTGCTCGTCGATGCGCACCTCGTTGTAGCCGGCGGCCTGGCCGATGGAGCCGGGCTTGATGCGCGCCGCCGGCATGCCGGTGGAGGCGCCGCAGGTCTCGGTCATGCCCCACACCTCCAGCATGGGCACGCCCAGCGCCATGTACCACTTGACCAGCTCGGGCGAGATCGGCGCCGCGCCCGTCACCAGGAAGCGTGCGCGGTGGATGCCGATGAGCTTGCGCACGTTGTCCAGCGCCAGTGCGCGGGCGATGCGGAACTTGAACTTGAGCGAGCCGGGCACCGGCTCGCCCGCCATCACCCGCACGGCGATCGCCTCGCCGACGCCGATGCTCCACTTGTAGGCCGCCTGCTGCACGCCGCTGGCTTCCTTCAGGGCGATCATCACGCCCGAATAGAACTTCTCCCAGACGCGCGGCACGGCGGTGAAGACGGTGGGCGCGATCTCGCGCACGTTCTCGGGCACCGTCTCCGGGTTCTCGACGAAGTTGAGGATGGAGCCGGTGTACATGGCGAAGTACTCGCCGCCCATGCGCTCTGCGATGTGGCACAGCGGCAGGAAGCACATGCGCTCGTCACGCTCGTCCTGTGCCACCAGGGTGTTGTAGCCGCGCGTGGTGTAGACCAGGCCGGCATGGGTGTGCATGGCGCCCTTGGGCTTGCCGGTGGTGCCGGAGGTGTAGACCAGGATGGCCAGGTCTTCCGGGCGGCAGGCCGCGACACGCTGCTCCACCACGCCGGGGTTCGCTGCCAGGTGCTGGCGCCCCAGTTCGCGCAATGCCTCGAGGCTGATGACGCCGGGATCGTGAAAGGCGCGCAAGCCTTCCATGTCGAGCACGACGATTTTGCGCAGCTGCGGCAGGCTGGCACGCACCTCCAGCGCCTTGTCGAGCTGCTCGTCGTCTTCCACGAAGAGCACGGTGCTGCGCGAGTCCTCGCACAGGTAATGCACCTGCGAGGCGGCGTCGGTCGGGTAGATGCCGTTGGAGACACCGCCGCAGCTGAGCACCGCCAGATCGCACAGGACCCACTCGATCACCGTGTTGGAAAGAATGGAGGCGCATTCGCCGGGCGCGAAGCCCAGCGACATGAGGCCGCCGGCAATCTCGCGCACGGCATCGGCGGACTGCTTCCAGCTCCAGCTGTGCCAGATGCCCAGTTCCTTCTGGCGCATCCAGACCTGGTCGCCGCGCTTGGCGACGGCGTTCCAGAAGATGGCGGGGATGGTCTCGCCTTCGACCACGATGCCCTGCCGTGGCTGGATGTGATCGGTGTCCCAGAGTCCTTTCATGCTCATCTCCAGGTCTTCTTCTTCTTCCAGCGCCGCTCACCGCGCACGCCCTCGTCCTTCATGCCGAGGTAGAACTCCTTGATGTCCTCCTTCTCGCGCAGGCGGTCGCAGGCATCTTCCAGCACGATGCGGCCGTTCTCCAGCACGTAGCCGTAGTCGGAGGCATTGAGCGCCATGTTGGCGTTCTGTTCCACCAGCAAGATGGTGGTGCCGCGCTCGCGATTGATGCGCACCACGATCTCGAAGATTTCCTTGGTGAGCTTGGGCGACAGGCCCAGGCTGGGTTCGTCGAGCAGGATGAGGTCTGGCGCCGCCATGATGGCGCGCGAGATCGCCAGCATCTGCTGCTGGCCGCCGGACAAGAGGCCCGCGTCCTGCGTGGCACGCTCGCGCAGGATGGGAAAGTAGCCGAACACGGTCTCGATGTCGCGCGCCACGCCGTCGCGATCCTTGCGGGTGTAGGCGCCCATCAGCAGGTTGTCTTTCACCGACAGCAACGGGAACACCTCGCGGCCCTCGGGCACGTGGGAAAGGCCCTGCTGCACGATGAAGGCCGGGTCCTTGGCCGTGATGCTCTGGCCCTTGAACTCGATGCTGCCCTTGCGCGGATCGATGATGCCGGAGATGGTCTTCAGGATGGTGGTCTTGCCCGCGCCGTTGGAGCCGAGCACGGTCGCGATCTCGCCCTGTCGCACCTTCAGGCTGACGCCGCGAATGGCCTTGATGGGGCCGTAGGCGCTTTCGACGTTGAGCAGCTGGAGGACGGTGTTGTCGGCGCTCATGCCACTGCCCTTCGCAAGCTGCTCACGTCATCCACCGTGCCGAGATAGGCCTCGATCACCTTCGCATCCGCCTGCACCTCGCGCGGCGAGCCCATGGCCAGCACCTCGCCCTGGTTCATCGCCAGGACCCGGTCCGACACCTTGGACACCAGCGACATGTCGTGCTCCACCATCAGCACCGAGATGCCCAGTTCCTGCTGGATGTCCTGGATCCAGAAAGCCATGTCGGCGGTTTCCTCGACATTGAGCCCGGACGAGGGCTCGTCCAGCAGCAGCAGTTGCGGCTCGGTGCACAGGGCGCGCGCCAGTTCCACCACCTTGCGCACGCCATAAGGCAGGCCGGCCACCATGGAATCGCGGTGGTGCTGCAGGTCGAGCAGTTCGATCACCTGTTCCGCCTTCTCGCGCGCCGTGATCTCCGCGCGGCGCGTGGCGCCGGTGAAGAGCACTTCGCTCCAGAAGCCGGTCTGGCGGTGCACATGCCGGCCGATCAGCAGGTTGTGCAGCACCGTCGCATGTTCGAACAGCTCGATGTTCTGGAAGGTGCGCGCAATGCCCAGCGCCGCGATCGTGTGCGGTGCCTGCTGCGTCAACGCGATCGACGAGCCGCCGCCGTGCCAGGTGATCTCGCCGGTGGTCGGCGTGTAGATGCGGCTGATCAGGTTGAACACCGTCGTCTTGCCGGCGCCGTTCGGCCCGATCAACGTGAACACCTCGCCGCGCCTGACGTCGAAGCTCACCTTGTTCACCGCGAGCACGCCCCCGAAGCGCACGCTCAGGTCCTTGGCGGAAAGAAGGAGGTCGCTCATCTCAGCCTCCCTGCCGCACGCGACGCATGAAGCTGGCGCTGCCCAGTCGCGAAACACCGCGGAACTGGCTTTGCCAGGCCGCCGGTGTTGCCCCCTCGAGGGGGTACTCGGCTACACGAAGTGCGCCGATACGGGGGTGGGCCTTCATCGCAGGCGGTCCGACTTGGTGAAGGACTTCTGGCGCTTGAACAAGCCGCGTCTATAGAAGGGGAAGAGCTGCAGCCAGGTGCGCACCTTCAGCCAGCGGCCATACAGGCCCAGCGGCTCGAAGAGCACGAAGGCGATCAGCACCGCGCCGTAGACGAAGCCCTGCAGGCCGGGCGCCTGGCCGATGGCGGCCGGCAGCCAGTCCTTGGACAGGGAGATCAGCTGCGGCATCGAGATCAGGAAGATGGCGCCCAGGAAGGCCCCGTGCACCGAGCCCAGGCCGCCGATCACCACCAGCAGCAGCAGGTCGATGGACTGCAGGATGTTGAACTGGTCCGGCGAGATGAAGCTCAGCTTGTGCGCATACAGCGCGCCGCCCAGCCCCGCCAGCGCCGCCGAGATTGCGAAGGACATGGTCTTGTAGCGCGCCAGGTGGATGCCCATGCTCTGCGCCGAGATCTCCGAATCGCGGATGGCGACGAAGGCGCGCCCGGTCGGCGAGCGCAGCAGGTTCAGGATGGCCAGGGTGCAGAGCACCGCCACCACCAGGCACAGGAAGTAGAAGCCCTCGCCCGAGCCGAGTTGCCAGCCCAAGAGCGAAGGCGCCTTCACATGCAGGCCGGCGTTGCCGCCGGTCACGCTTTCCCAGCGCGCGAAGACTTCCTCGACGATGAAGCCGAAGGACAGCGTCGCGATGCCCAGGTAGATGCCCTTCACCCGAAGCGCCGGCAGGCCCACCACCACGCCCACCGCCGCCGACAACGCGGCCGCTGCCGCCATCGCGATCGGAAATGGCACGCCCATGTTGGCCAGCACCGCCTGCGTGTAGGCGCCGGTGCCCAGGAAGGCCGCATGGCCGATGGAGAACTGGCCGGTGAAGCCGGCCAGCAGCATCAGCCCCAGGCCGACGATGCCGTAGATCAAGACGAAGGTGAGCTGCGCCAGCCAGTATTCGTCGATGACCCAGGGCGCGGCAAGAAGCGCGAGGACGAGCAGGCCATACCAGAAGCGATGCCCGCCATGCTTGGCCAGCTCGATGTCCTGCGCGTAGCTGGTCTTGAAGATGAAGCGCATATCTTCTCAGTGGCCCACTGCGCCCTGCGCCACGCGCGAGACACCAAACCGGCGAGGCCGAGTCGGGAAACACCGTGGAACCGGCTTTGCCGGGCCACTGGTGTTGCCCCCTTGAGGGGGTACTCGGCTACACGAAGTGAGCCGATACGGGGGTGTTTTCATACTTTTTTGCGCAGCTTTTCGCCGAACAGGCCGTTGGGTTTGACCATCAGCATCAGCAGCACCACGATGTAGGGCGCGGTGTCCTTGAAGCCGTCCGGCAGGTAGAAGCCGGCGAAGGATTCGACGGTCCCGATCACCAGCCCGCCGACGATGGCGCCCGGCAGGCTGCCGAAGCCGCCCACCACCGCCGCCGGAAAGGCCTTCAGGCCGATGAAGCCCATGTTGGCGTGCACGAAGGTGATGGGCGCCAGCAGCATGCCGGCAATCGCCGCCACCGCCGCCGCCAGCCCCCACACCAGCCCGTTGAGCCGCTTGACCGGAATGCCCATGTAGTAGGCCGCCAGCTGGTTCTGCGAGGAGGCCTGCATCGCGATGCCCAGCTTGCTGTAGCGGAACATGGCGAACAAGAGGCCACAAAGGATGGCAGTGGCGCCGATGATGGCCACCTGCTCGACGTTGATGACCAGCGCGCCCAGCTTCCAGACCTCGTCCTTGTAGGGCACCGGCAGGGTGTGCGTGTCGGTGCCGATGCCCGGGATCATGGTGACCACGCCGCGCATCACGTAGCCGATGCCGATGGTGAGCATCACGATGGCGAACTGCGGCTGGCCCAGCACCGGGCGGATCACCACCAGTTCCAGCAGCACGCCCAGGATCGCCATCGCGATCACCGCGAAGATGGCCGCCATCCAGAACGGGAACTGGAAGCTGGTCATCGCCAAGAGCGCAGTGAAGGCGCCCAGCATCATCAGTTCGCCCTGCGCGAAGCTCACCGTTTCGGTGGCCTTGTAGATGAGCACGAAACCCAGCGCGATCAGGCCGTAGATGCAGCCTTGCGAGACGCCCGAGAGCAGCAGTTGTAGGACTTGCAAGTTCGCCGCCTCAGGAAGACAGGTTGCTGCGCGGCGTGCGGCGCATCACCGCGTCGTGCACCGCCAGACGCTGCGAGCCGGCAACGATCTCGCTCGGCGCCAGGCCATAGATCTGGCGGATCGAGTGGCTGAAATGGGTGGAGTCGGGATAGCCGGTGTCGAGCGCGATGTCGGTCAGGCTGGTGCCCTGGCGCACATGCCGCAGCAGGCTGCGCGCCCGCTTCCAGGCGCGAAAGCTGCGAAAGGGAACGCCGGTCTCTTCCTTGAAGAGATGCAGGAAGCGCGAGAAGGACAGGTGCACCCCGCGCGCACATTCCTCGGCCGAGGTGGGCGCCGCCGGATCGGCGTTGATGCGCTCGATCACCCGGGCGATGCGCGCATCGAGCGTGCGTGGCGCCAGCGCCTCGCCGAAGAACAGGTGATCGAAATCGAAGCCCTCGAAGGACTCCTGCCCGCCGGAGGCGGCCAGGAGACGCGCATGCATGGCGCGCACGCGCGCCACGAAGCGCGGCGCATCGACGCGGCCGCAGATTTGAAGGAAGGCGGGAAGCCGTGCCGGGTCGACCGAATCGGACTCGAGCAGGATGTTGAGCACCAGCGGGTTCGCGCTTTCAACGCGGTGCGGCACCTGCGGCGGCACCACCAGCAGCTCGCCGCTTTGCCAGGCGCCGTTGCCGACGCGAACGCGGATCAAGTCGCGCTCGGTGGTCCAGACATAGATGCCCCAACCGCCCAGCACCCGTTCACCCACGGGACCGAGAAGGCCCGCGTAG
>DATILH010000172.1:0-20258 GCA_035476655.1 Variovorax sp. | reverse complement strand
GGCAAGTCGGTCCTGAAGCCTGATGCCAAGGCCAAGCTCGATGATCTCGTCAGCAAGACCTCTGGCGTGAACCTCGAAGTGATCATCGCCGTCGGCCACACCGACTCGGTTGGCGCGGACGCCTACAACCAGAAGCTGTCGGTCCGTCGTGCCGAAGCCGTCAAGGCCTACCTGGTCTCGAAGGGCATCGAACGCAACCGCGTCTACACCGAAGGCAAGGGCGAGAAGCAGCCTGTTGCGGACAACCGCACCAAGGAAGGCCGCGCCAAGAACCGTCGCGTGGAAATCGAAGTGGTTGGCACGCAAGCCGCCCCGCGTTAATCCCCAAAGGATTGACAACAACCCCGCTTCGGCGGGGTTTTTTGTTTTTGAAGCCCCGCCTGTACGGGGCTTTTTTCTTCACGGTTGATGCCGTTTCATAATCGCGCAATGAGCAGTAATCAAGTGAATGCGGATCCGGCCGAATTGGCCAAATTCTCCGAACTCGCCCATCGCTGGTGGGATCTTGAAAGCGAGTTTCGGCCATTGCACGAAATCAATCCGCTGCGCCTGGACTGGATCGACGGCCTGGCGCCGCTGGCCGGCCAGCGCGCGCTGGACGTGGGCTGCGGCGGCGGCATCCTGGCCGATTCGATGGCGCGCAAGGGCGCGCAGGTGCTGGGCATCGACCTGGCCGACAAGGCGCTGAAGGTGGCGCAGCTGCATGCGCTGGAGGCCGGCACGCAGAACATCAAGTACCGGGCGGTGGCGGTCGAGGAACTGGCGGCCGAGCAGCCGGCCAGCTTCGACGTGGTGACCTGCATGGAGATGCTGGAGCACGTGCCCGAGCCGGCATCGGTGGTGAAGGCGTGCAGCGAGCTCGTGAAGCCCGGTGGCTGGGTCTTCTTCTCGACCATCCACCGCAACCTCAAGTCCTTCCTGCTGGCCATCGTCGGCGCCGAGTACGTGCTGGGCATGCTGCCCAAGGGCACGCACGAATACCGCAAGCTGATCCGACCGAGCGAGCTGGCCGGCTACTGCCGCAGCACCGGGCTGGAGCTGCGCCATACCCGTGGCATGGAATACAACCCGCTGACGCGGCGCTATCGGCTGAGCACCGACACCAGCGTCAACTACCTCTTTGCAACCCAGAGGCCGGAGGCGCCCACCGCATGAGCGCACATGACATCCAAGCCGTGCTTTTCGACCTGGACGGCACGCTGATCGACAGCGCCCCCGACCTCGGCGCCGCCGCCGACAAGATGCGCACTGATCGCGGCATGGCCTCGCTGCCGCTGGAGCGCTATCGGCCCTTGGCGGGCTCCGGCGCGCGCGGCATGCTGGGCGTGGCCTTCGGCATTGCGCCGGACCATCCAGACTTCCCCGAGTTGCGCGAGGAGTTCTTCGTCAACTATGAGCGGGCGATGACGGTGCGAACCGTGGCCTTCGACGGCGTGCCGGAATTGCTGGCGCAGTTGGCCGCGCTGGACTTGCGCTGGGGCGTGGTGACCAACAAGTCGGTGCGCTTCGCCGCGCCGCTCACCGCCGCCATGCCACTGTTCGCCACTTCCGGCGCGCTGGTCTGCGGCGACACCACGCCGCATGCCAAGCCGCATCCCGAGCCGCTGCTGGAAGCCGCCCGGCGACTTGGAGTGGCGCCCGAGCGCTGCATCTACGTGGGCGATGACGAGCGCGACATGATCGCGGGGCGCGCCGCCGGCATGCGCACGGTGGCCGCCACCTACGGCTACCTGGGCGACCAGGCCGACACCATGCGCTGGAACGCCGACGCCAGCATCGACGCACCTGGGGCGCTCTTGCCCCTCATCGCTTCAACGAATTGCGGCCGCGCCGTCTTTAAAAGCGCCGCAGAGGCCTAAAATGCGAAGTTCCTGGGGCTGCATTGGTTTCGACGTGGGTTCGGAATCGCAGCGGGGCATGTCGAGCTGAATGCGCTCGTAAAACAGATTCAAAAAAACTAACTGCAAACGACGAACGTTTCGCACTCGCTGCTTAAACACCAGTGAGCCTTGCAACAGTTGGCCGATGGGCTGGGCAAGGGGGTACTAGAGCAATCTGGTGCCTCCCGGCTGCAAGGTAATCTACATGGGCTGGCTTCGATCCGGGTACCTTGGGTCGAGGCGAGAAAATAGGGTGCTGGCGGCCGGTGTAGCGTGCGACTGCGCGACACCGGTGGCGAGATCCAAATCAGACCGCTAAACATGTAGAACTGCGCGAAGAAGGCTTGCGGACGGGGGTTCGAATCCCCCCAGCTCCACCATCTCTCACAGGAAGGCCCCTCCATGGGGCCTTTCCTTTTTTGGACTACGGCAGCGCGGCACGCGTTATCGTGCGCCTCTCAAGAGGAGGTACAGCACGATGAAGGCTCACGTCGATTTTCCGCCCTGGTCGCCGGCAAGTTGGCGCGGGTTCCCGGCCGCGCAGATGCCCAGCTATCCGGACCCGGCGGCGCTGGCCACGGCCGGTGCTCAACTGGCGGCCTGGCCGCCCCTGATCTTCGGCCGCGAGGCAGCCACCCTCCGTGAGCGCCTGGCCGAAGTTTCCCGCGGCAATGCCTTCCTGCTGCAGGGCGGGGACTGCGCCGAGAGCTTCGACGAACTCAACGCCGACACGGTGCGCGATTCATTCCGCGTCATCCTGCAGATGGCGGTGCTGCTGACCTTCGCGGCCTCCTGCCCGGTGGTCAAGATCGGGCGCATCGCCGGCCAGTACGCCAAGCCGCGCTCCTCCGACACCGAGACCGCGGGCGAACTGACCCTGCCTTCCTACCGGGGCGACATCATCAACGGCGCAGAGTTCGAGCCTGCCACCCGTGCGCCCGATCCGCAGCGCCTGCTGCGTGCCTATTCACATTCGGCCGCCACGCTCAACCTGCTGCGTGCCATGGCCCAGGGCGGCTTTGCCGATCTGCACCAGGTGCACCGCTGGACCGCCGACTTCGTGCGGACCAGTCCGCAGGGCGAGCGCTTCGAAGCCGTCGCCCAGAGCATCTCCGAGGCGCTGGCCTTCATGGAGGCCTGCGGCTTCGACGCCAACCGCACGCCGCAGGTGAAGGAGGTGGAGTTCTACACCTCGCACGAGGCGCTTCACCTGCACTATGAAGAGGCGCTGACCCGCCGCGACGAGGGCAGTGGCCGCTGGTACGGCGGTTCGGCCCACATGCTGTGGCTGGGCGAGCGCACGCGTGCCCTGGACGGTGCCCATGTCGAGTACCTGCGCGGCATCGACAATCCAATCGGCGTCAAGCTCGGCCCGAAGGTCCAGCCCGAAGATCTGCTGCGCCTGCTCGACATGCTGAACCCTGGCAACGTGGAGGGCCGCCTGGTGCTCATCACGCGCATGGGGGCGCAGCTGCTGGCCGAGCGCCTGCCGCCGCTCATCGAGGCGGTGCAGCGCGCGCAGCGCAGCGTGGTCTGGTGCTGCGACCCGATGCACGGCAACACCGTGACCACGCCCGGTGGCTATAAGACGCGCGACTTCCCGCGCATCCTGGCCGAGGTGCGCAGCTTCTTCGCGGTGCATGCCGCGGCCGGGAGCTACGCAGGCGGCGTGCATTTCGAGATGACGGGGCAGGACGTCACCGAGTGCACCGGAGGCGCCCAGGGCCTCACCGAGGCCGGCTTGCAGGCACGCTACCGCAGCGCCTGCGACCCGCGCCTGAACGGTTCGCAGAGTCTGGAACTGGCCTTCCTGGTGGCCGAGATGCTGAAGGCGCGCCGGCGCCCGACAGCCGCTTGAGTGCGCTGCAGGCGCGCTTATAGTGGCGCCCTCCACGAGCCTGAAACAAAGCCACCATGCCGGATTCAGTCACCAGCCAGCTCAGCAACTACTACGACGCCGTGCCCTATGACTCGCATCCGTTTCCGCAAACGGCGGCGGAGCACCTGGAGGCCGTGGCCTATCTGTTCGGGCTGGAGGCGCCGCCGGCGGCGCAGGCGCGTGTGCTCGAACTGGGCTGCGCCTCGGGTGGCAACCTGATTCCCTTTGCCGCGCGCCATCCGCAGGCCAGCGCGCTCGGCGTCGAGTTGTCGCCGGTGCAGGCCAAGCTCGGCGCGCAAGCGGTGGAGCGCGCCGGCCTCAGCAACCTGCGCCTGCGCAAGTTCGACATCGCAGACATCGACGCCTCCTTCGGCCAGTTCGACTACATCATCTGCCACGGTGTCTACAGCTGGGTGCCGCCGTCGGTGCAAGAGGCCATTCTTCGCGTCTGTTCGCGCAACCTCTCGCCGCAGGGCGTGGCCTACGTCAGCTACAACGTCTACCCGGGCTGGAAGTCGCGCGAGATCGTGCGCGACGCGATGATCCTGCGCGGCGCGCCGCGCGACGAGCCCGACGAGAAGCTCTCCTATGCCCGAGGCATGCTCGAGTTTCTCGAGCAGTCGGCCAAGCCGGCCAGCGTGCTCAAGGCAACGCTCGACGAGATGATGCCGATTGTGCGCGGCGCCGGCCCCTCTTATCTCATCCACGAGTTCCTGGAGCCCTGCAACGCGCCTTGCTACTTCAAGGAATTCGTGGCTCGCGCCAATGCGACGGGCCTGGCCTACCTGGCCGATGCAGAGCCGGCCACGATGTTCGTGCAGAACTATGGCGAACAGGTGCGCGACCCGCTGCTGCGCGAATGCGGTGGCAGCCAGCTGCTGATGGAGCAGTACCTGGACTTCCTGGTCAACCGCGCCTTCAGGCAGAGCCTGCTCGTCAAGCAGGAGCGCGTGCCGCAGATCCGCTACCGGCTGGACCCTGCGCGCCTGCGCCAACTGGAATACGCCGGCGTGTTCTTTGCCGAAGATGGCACGCCGCTCACGCTGGACGCGCGCGAGCAACCCTGCCATGGCCTGCGCAACCTGAAGCTGACGTTGCGCCTGCCGGTGCACAAGGCGGTGGCGCTGGTGCTCGACGAGCGCTATCCGGCCTCGGTCTCGACCAGTACGCTCTTGACGGCCGTGTCGGATCGCACCGGTGAGCCGCGTGCCACGGTCGAACCCTTCGTCATGGCGATGCTGGAGGAAATGCTGATCCTCGGCGCCGTGCGCATCCGGCGCGCGCCGGTCGATGCCGCCATGCATGTGCCGGCGTTGCCGCGCGCACTCGCAGCCGTGCGCACCGCGCCCGAACTGGCGCTGGCCGCGGGGCCGCAGGCCCATGCCTGCAACCAGTGGCACGAGCAGGTGCCGCTGTCGGTGCTGGAGCGCTGCCTGCTGCCCCTGCTCGACGGCAGGCATTCGCACGAAGCGCTGGCCGAGCACCTGGCCGCCGAGGCGCGCGCCGAGCGCTTGCGCTTCATCAAGGACGAAGAGCCCCTGACCGATGAAGACGCGCTGCGCGAGTTCACCCGTCAACAGGTGGCCCTGGCACTCAAGGACTTGCGTCGCAAGGGCCTGCTGACCGCTGCCTGAGGGCGGCATCACATCAAGGAGAAAGACATGAGATCGATTCAACCGAAGCTGCGCGCCGTCCTGGGCGCAGTCCTCACGCTGGCCGCCTGCCAGCTATCGCAGGCCGCTTCGCGCGCGCCGGCCGCGGCCGAGAACGGCATGGTCGTCAGTGCCCAGCACCTGGCCACCAACATCGGCGTGGATGTGCTCAAGCGCGGCGGCAACGCGGTGGATGCCGCGGTGGCGGTGGGCTATGCGCTGGCGGTCGTGTACCCGGCCGCCGGCAACCTGGGCGGCGGCGGCTTCATGACCCTGCAACTGGCCGACGGCCGCAAGACCTTCCTCGACTTCCGCGAGAAGGCACCGCTGGCCGCCACCGCCAACATGTACCTCGACAAGGACGGCAATGTCGTCAAGGGCTTGAGCACGCACGGCCACCTGGCGGTGGGCGTGCCCGGCTCGGTGTCGGGCCTGGAGTACGCGCGCGAGAAGTACGGCACCATGAAGCGCGCGGCCCTGATCGCGCCCTCCATCGCGCTGGCCGAGAAAGGCTTCGTGCTGGATCAGGGCGACGTCGACATGCTGCTCACGGCCACCGACGACTTCAAGAAGGACCCGGCCAGCGCCGCCATCTTCCTCAACAAGGGCGAGCCCTTTGCCGTCGGCCAGAAGCTGGTGCAAAAAGACCTGGCCAAGACCTTGCGAGCCATCAGCCAGAAGGGCACAGACGGCTTCTACAAGGGCTCGGTGGGCGCGGCCATCGTGGCATCCAGCCAGGCCGGCAAGGGCATCATCACCCAGGCCGACCTCGACCAGTACAAGACGCGCGAACTCGCGCCGGTGGAATGCGACTACCGCGGCTACCGCGTGGTGTCGGCGCCGCCGCCCAGCTCGGGTGGTGTGGTGATCTGCGAAATGCTCAACATCCTGGAGGGCTATCCGCTCAAGGACCTGGGCTTCCGCTCGGCGGAGGCGGTGCACTACCAGATCGAGGCCATGCGCCACGCCTACGTGGACCGCAACAGCTACCTGGGCGACCCGGACTTCGTGAAGAACCCGCTCGATCGCCTGACCGACAAGGGCTACGCCGAGAAGATCCGCGCCGTGATCGACCCGAAGAAGGCCGGCATCTCCAAGGACATCAAGCCCGGCGTGGCGCCGCATGAAGGCAGCAACACCACGCACTACTCGATCGTCGACCAGTGGGGCAATGCTGCATCGGTGACCTACACCATCAACGACTGGTTCGGCGCCAAGGTCACGGCCGCCAAGACCGGCGTGCTGCTCAACAACGAGATGGACGACTTCACCGCCAAGGTGGGCGTGCCCAACCTGTACGGCCTGGTGCAGGGCGAGGCCAATGCCATCGCCCCGGGCAAGCGCCCGTTGTCCTCGATGAGCCCGACCATCGTCACCAAGGATGGCAAGCCGGTGATGGTGGTGGGCACGCCGGGTGGCAGCCGCATCATCACCGCGGTGCTGCACACCATCCTCAACGTGATCGACTACGGCATGACGGTGCAGGAGGCAGTGGACGCGCCGCGCTTCCACCAGCAGTGGTTGCCGGACGTGACCAACGTCGAGACCTTCGCACTCAGCCCCGACACCCGCAAGATCCTGACCGACATGGGCCACAACCTGGGCGTGCCGCAGCCGGCCAACCACATGGCAGCGATCCTGGTCGATGCGCCTTCGCTGGGTGGCAAGCCGGTGGGCAGGAACCGCTTCTATGGCGCCAACGACCCGCGCCGCAACACCGGGCTGGCATTGGGCTATTGATGAGGGCGATGCAACTTCAGGAAATCCTGTTCAGCCAGGGCTTTGGCACCCGGCGCGTCTGCGCCGGGCTCATCCAGCAGGGGCTGGTGACGGTCGAGGGCGAGCGGGTCAGCGATTCCGCCGCCGAGTTCGAGCCCAGCGAAGGCCTGGCCTTCACCGTGCAGGGCACGCCCTGGACTTATCACGAGAAGGCCTACCTGATGCTGCACAAGCCGGCCGGCACCGAGTGCTCGCAAAAGCCCTCGACCTATCCGAGCATCTACACCCTGCTGCCTTCGCCGCTGCGCCTGCGCCCCCACAAGGGCGCGGTGCAGGGCGTGCAGGCCATCGGCCGGCTGGATCAGGACACCACCGGCCTGTTGCTTCTGACCGACGACGGCCAGTTCATCCACCGCATGGGCTCGCCCAAGCACCATGTGCCCAAGGTGTACGAAGTGACGACCAAGCACCCCGTCGACGCTGCCCAGGTTGCCAAGCTGCTGGCTGGCGTGGTGCTGGACGACGACCCGAAGCCGGTGCGGGCGGCGGCCTGCGAGGCGGCCGGCTCCCACCAGCTGCGCCTGACCCTGACCGAGGGCAAGTACCACCAGGTCAAGCGCATGGTGGCGGCCGTCGGCAACCGGGTGGAGGCGCTGCATCGCTCG
This sequence comes from Variovorax sp., assembly GCA_035476655.1. GTDB lineage: Bacteria > Pseudomonadota > Gammaproteobacteria > Burkholderiales > Burkholderiaceae_C > Variovorax. The sequence goes on along the minus strand of DATILH010000172.1, from coordinate 12,463 downwards.
CAGATCGGCGGCCTGTCGCTGGGCGGGGGGCCGGCGCCCGGCCAGTGGCGCTGGCTGGAACCGGGCGAAGTGGAGGCGCTGCGCACTGGAAAATAGCAGCCTGGCAGGTCATCGGAAGATTGCATTGAGACGTTAGACTTGTTGCCATCCTTTTCGGAACTTCCCGTGCGATTCGCTCCCCTGAATGGCCGCTTTGCGGCCTTTTTACTGTCCGCCGCCGCCGCCATGGGCGCGGCCGCCAGCCCGGCGCCCGACAAGACGCCCGCGCCCATCCTGGTGCTCAACTCCCTGGATGCCTCGGTCAGCGTGATCAATCCGGGCGACTGGAGCGAAACCCAGCGCATCAACACCGGCAAGGAGCCGCACCACCTCTACCTGACGCCGGACGAGCGCTCGGTGATCGTGGCCAACTCGGCGAGCGACTCGCTCACCTTCCTGAATCCGCGCACGGCCGAGGTGCAGCGGGTGGTGAACGGCATCGTCGACCCCTATCACCTGCGCTTCTCGCCCGACATGAAATGGTTCGTCACGGCCGGCAACCGGCTGAACCATGTCGACATCTACAGCTGGGATGGCAAGGACGTGAAGCTGGTCAAGCGCATCGCCACCGGCAAGACGCCCAGCCACATCTGGATCGACGCCAAGAGCACCACCGCCTTCGTCACCATGCAGGACAGCGATGAACTGGTGGCGCTCGACCTGGCCACCCAGACCATCCGCTGGCGCGTGCCCACCGGCCCGATGCCGGCCGACGTCTTCGGCGTCCACCAGGACCGCACCCTCCTGGTCGGCCTGACCGGCAGCGACGGCGTGCAGGTCTTCGACGTGGAAGGCGCCACCCCCCGCGCCATCGGCATCATTCCCACCGGCAAGGGCGCCCATGCCTTCCGTGCCGTGGGCGACGGCAAGAGCGTGCTGGTGAGCAACCGGGTGGCCAACACCATCAGCCGCATCGACATCGCCAGCCTGAAGGTGGTCGACAACATCAACGTTCCTGGCGGCCCCGACTGCATGGACGTGTCGGCCGACGGCAAGACCTTGTATGTGACCTCGCGCTGGGCCAAGAAGCTCAGCGTGGTGGACCTCGCCAGCCGCCAGGTCGTGCGGCAGATCAACGTGGGCCGTTCGCCGCATGGCGTCTGGACGCTGGACCATGCAAAACGCTAAGAACATCCTCGCGGCCCTGGCCTTCGGCTTGAGCGCAGCTGCGCCGCTGGCGCAGGCGCAGCCCCAGGCCACTTGCGAGAAGCCGCTCTACCTCACCTTCGACACCGGCCACATGGGTGTCGCGCCCTTCGTGGCGGAAGTGCTCAAGCGCCAGGACGTGCGCGTCACCTTCTTCGCCGCGGCCGAACGCACCACCGCCGGTGGCGACAGCCTGGACAACAGCTGGAAGGCCTGGTGGACGGCGCGCGCCGCCGAAGGCCATGAATTCGCCTCCCACACCTACGACCATGTCTACTGGCGCGGCGACGTCAAGGGCGTCGAGCCGCGCTTCAAGGTGCGGCCCAGCGCCGGCGGGCTGGCCAATCGCGAGTTCACCTGGAGCGCTGCCCAGTACTGCGAGAACATCACCAAGGCGGCGCAGCGCCTGCAGGATCTGTCCGGCAAGAAGCCGCTGCCGCTGTTCCGCGCACCCGGCGGCAAAACCTCGCCCCGGCTGCTGGCCGAGATGCGCAAGTGCGGCTACGAACATGTGGGCTGGGCACCGGCCGGCTTCCTGGGCGACGAGTTGCCCAGCGAAACCCACAGCAACGAAAAGCTGCTGGTGCAGGCCCTGGAGAACATCCGCAGCGGCGACATCCTGATGGCCCACCTGGGCATCTGGTCGCGCCAGGACCCGTGGGCGCCCACCGTGCTGGAGCCGCTCATCATCGGCCTGAAGCGAGAGGGCTTCTGCTTCCAGACCCTGCGCCAGCATCCGGCCTATCGCGACTGGATCGCGACGCACTCGGTGCACTGAAAGAGGCGAGGCACCGGGCAATGATGCTGGATTGGTTCACCGACGAATTCGCCGCCATGCAGGGCTGGCTGTTCGAGTTCGTGGTCGAGCCGCTGGTCTACGGCGTCGGCCTGGGCGGCTGGGTCGAGGACGCCTTCGACGCCACCGGCTGGCTGCTGGTCGGCCTGATCCAGATCGGCATCCTGCTGGTCGTCATCGGGCCGATGGAGCGCTGGCGCCCGGTCGACCCGATCACCGACCGCGCCGCCATCCGCACCGACATCTTCTACACCCTGCTGCACCGGCTCGGCATTTTCCCGCTGGCCATGTTCTTCACACTGCAGCCCTTCTTCGACGGCGTCGTCGGCCCGCTGCGCACGGCCGGCTGGAGTGGCTGGCAGCTCGACGCCATCTGGCCAGGCGTGACCGACCTGCCCTGGGTCTCCTTTGCGCTCTACCTGGTGGTGCTGGACTTCATCGACTACTGGATCCACCGCGGCCAGCACAGCGTTCGCTGGTGGTGGAGCCTGCATGCGCTGCACCACTCGCAGATGCAGATGACCATGTGGTCGGACAACCGCAACCACCTGCTGGACGACGTGCTGCGCGACTGCATCATCGTGCTGGTGGCGCAGCTCATCGGCGTGGCGCCCGGGCAGTTCATTGCACTGGTCGCCGTCGCGCAACTGAGTGAAAGCCTGCAGCACGCCAACCTGCGGCTGTCCTTCGGGCGCTTTGGCGAGCGGCTGTGGGTCAGCCCTCGCTTCCACCGGTTGCACCACAGCGTGGGCCTGGGACACGAGGCGCCGGGCGAGCCGGCGCGCCTGGGCGGCTACAACTTCGGGGTGCTGCTGCCCTGGTGGGACGTGCTCTTTCGCTCCGCCAACTTCGAAGACCGCTACGACCCGACGGGCATCCGCGACCAGGTCGAGCCCGACGCACTCGGCCGCCTGCGCGACTACGGGCGGGGTTTCTGGGCACAGCAGTGGCTGGGCCTGATGCGTCTGGCGGGGCGCGCATGAAAAGGACCACCCCCGTATCGGCTCACTTCGTGTAGCCGAGTACCCCCTCGAGGGGGCAGCCCCTGCGGCCCGGCGAAGCCGGTTCCGCGGCGCTACTGGCTTCGGCTGCGCCAGATTCATGCGATGGGGCCATGGATGTCTGATGTGAGTGGGGCTGACACCGGCTCGCGCTATCCTCGGCGCCGATGCGTCTTCTTCTCGATTCCTTCTGGCGCGCCGTCGCCTACTGCCTGCATCCGCGCGTGATCGTGCTGTCGATCGCGCCGCTGGTGCTGATGGGCGCGCTAGCCGCGGCCCTGGGCTACTTCTACTGGGAGCCGGCGGTGGCCTGGATGCGCGAGGCGCTGGACGCCTGGCCCATCCTGTCCAGCCTGTGGGGCTGGATCGAGCGCGCCGGCGCCAGCGACGTGAAGGCGGTGCTGGCGCCGCTGGCGGTGGTGTTCGCCGCCACGCCGGTGATCGTGGTGCTCGTCCTCCTGATCGTCTCCGCCCTGATGGCGCCGGCCCTGACCCGGCTGGTGGGGGAGCGGCGCTTTCCGGCGCTGCAGCAGAAGAAGGGTGCTTCCTTCATCCTGAGCGTCTTGCGTTCGCTGGGCCTCACGGTGCTGGCCCTCCTGGCGCTGATCGTCTCGGTGCCGCTGTGGCTGGTGCCGCCGCTGGTGCTGGTGCTGCCGCCGCTGATCTGGGGCTGGCTCACCTACCAGGTGATGAGCTTCGACGCGCTCTCCGAGCATGCCAGCGGCGAGGAGCGCAGCACCCTGTTGCGGGCCCATCGCTGGCCGCTGTTCGGCATCGGCGTGCTGTGCGGCCTGCTGGGCGCCGCGCCCAGCGTGGTCTGGGTCTCGGGCCTGCTGTTCGCCGCCGCCTTCTTCGTGCTGGTGCCGCTGGCGATCTGGATCTACACCCTGGTGTTCGCCTTTTCCGCGCTCTGGTTCGCCCACTACTGCCTGGATGCCCTGGCGCAACTTCGCACGGCGCGCGCCGCCGCCTTGCAGCCGGCCGCGGTCGAACTCGATCCGGCCGCCAGCGCCCAATGGGGAGCCCCTTGATGAGCCAAAACTTCGGCCTGATCGTCATCGGCGACGAGATCCTGTCGGGCAAGCGCCTGGACAAGCACATGCCCAAGGTGATCGAACTGCTGGCTGCCCGCGGCCTGGCGCTCGCCTGGGCCGAGTACGTGGGCGACGATCCGCAGCGCATCACCGCCGCGCTTGCACGTGCCTTTGCCGGCGGCGACATCGTGTTCTCCACCGGCGGCATCGGCGCCACCCCGGACGACCACACCCGCCAGTGCGCAGCACGGGCGCTGGGCGTGAAGCTGGCCCTGCATCCGCAAGCCGAGGCCCTGATCCGCGAGCGCATGCAGGACACGGCGCGCGAGCAAGGCGTGTCCTACGAGCCGGACCGGCCGGACAACATCCACCGCCTCAACATGGGAGTGTTCCCGGAAGGCGCCGAGATCATCCGCAACCCCTACAACAAGATCCCCGGCTTCAGCATCAGGCAGGTGCATTTCGTGCCGGGCTTCCCGGTGATGGCCTGGCCGATGATCGAGGGCGTGCTCGACGAGCGCTATGCGCACCTTTTTGTGGCGGGCCGGCTGCGGGAGAAGTCGGTCATCGTCTTCGGCACCATGGAAGCCACGCTGACCCCGCTGATGGAGGCTGTCGAGCGCCAGTTCGCGGGCATCAAGGTATTCAGCCTGCCCAGCGTCGACCATCCGGAATACGGGCGTCACATCGAATTGGGCGTCAAGGGCCGGCCGGAGCAGATCGAAGCCGCCTACACTCTGCTGCTCGAAGGCTTGCACGGCTTTGACGCGCGTCTTGGTCCTGAATTGGTGCGCTAGATTTGTGCGCACCATGTTGGATATTGTTGCACCTGTATGGTGCAAAGAGTGTTAAGTACCCTTGACGCAAGCCCCGGACCCAATGGCACAGAACCTGCATTCTGTGCACCGTTATCTTCACAAACCCATCCAACCAGGAGAATTTGATGGCAAAGACCGTCGCCGATGTACTCAAACTCGTCAAGGAAAACGAGGTCAAGTTCGTCGACTTCCGTTTCACCGACACCCGCGGCAAGGAACAGCACGTCACGGTGCCGGTCTCGCACTTCGACGAAGACAAGTTCACCTCGGGTCACGCCTTCGACGGCTCCTCGATCGCCGGCTGGAAGGGCATCGAAGCCTCCGACATGCTCCTGATGCCGGACCCGAACACGGCCGTCATCGACCCCTTCTTCGAAGAGTCCACCCTCAACCTGACCTGCGACGTGCTCGAGCCGGCCGACGGCAAGCCCTACGACCGCGACCCGCGCTCGATCGCCAAGAAGGCCGAGGCCTACCTGAAGGCATCCGGCCTGGGCGACACCGCCTACTTCGGTCCGGAGCCCGAATTCTTCATCTTCGACGACGTGCGCTGGTCCAGCGACATGTCGGGCAGCTTCGTCAAGATCGACGTCGATGAGGCTCCCTGGAACACCGGCAAGACCTACGAGAGCGGCAACTCCGGCCACCGCCCGACCGTCAAGGGCGGCTACTTCCCGGTGCCCCCGGTCGACAGCACCCAGGACATCCGCGCCGAGATCTCGCTGGTGCTCGAATCCCTGGGCATCCCGGTCGAAGTGTTCCACCACGAAGTGGGTGGCGCCGGGCAGAACGAGATCGGTACCAAGTTCAGCACGCTGGTCGAGCGCGCCGACTGGACGCAGAAGCTCAAGTACGTGATCTGGAACGTCTGCCACGCCTACGGCAAGACGGCCACCTTCATGCCCAAGCCGATCAAGGGCGATAACGGCTCCGGCATGCACGTGCACCAGTCGATCTGGAAGGACGGCAAGAACCTGTTTGCCGGCGACGGCTATGCGGGCCTCTCGGACACCGCCCTGTACTACATCGGCGGCATCATCAAGCACGCCCGCGCCCTGAACGCCATCACCAACCCCGGCACCAACAGCTACAAGCGCCTGGTGCCCGGCTTCGAAGCGCCGGTGAAGCTGGCCTACTCGGCCAAGAACCGCTCGGCCTCGATCCGCATCCCCTTCGTCGCCAACCCGAAGGGCCGCCGCATCGAAGCGCGTTTCCCGGATCCGCTGGCCAACCCCTACCTGTGCTTCTCGGCCCTCTTGATGGCCGGCCTCGACGGCATCGAGAACAAGATCCACCCGGGCGAAGCCGCCACCAAGGACCTGTACCACCTGCCGCCGGAAGAAGACGCGCTGGTGCCCACCGTCTGCCACAGCCTGGACCAGGCGCTCGAGTACCTGGACAAGGGCCGCAGCTTCCTGACCAAGGGCGGCGTGTTCACCGACGCCTTCCTCGATGCCTACATCGAGTTGAAGATGCAGGAAGTCACGCGCTTTCGCATGGCGCCGACGCCCGACGAGTTCGACATGTACTACTCGCTCTAATTGCTCGCCCCCAGGTCGCGCGCACTTCGTGTCGCGCTCCCACCCCCTGCCGGGGGCAACACCAGCGGCCCGGCGGAGCCGGTTCCGCGGTGTTTCTGCTGAAAGGGGACGGGGGTTGTAGGTAGAAAGGACGGCCTTGGCCGTCCTTTTTCCATTTGTGGGGACATGCCCCTGGTGTGGATTTCGAATTGCATCAAAATGCGTCGTTGCCAGACTCCCTCCGCCCAAGATCATGAAGACTCGTCACCGCTCCATCCTGTTGGCCCTTTCGCTGGCTGCCGTCGCCGCGCAAGTCCATGCGCAGAGCGGGCGCGTCTGGCGCTGCGGCAATGAATACACCAACGACGCCAGCGTGGCCCAGCAACGCGGCTGCAAGATTATGGAAGGCGGCAACGTCACCGTGGTGCAGTCGCCGCGCCCGAGCGTGGCGGCCGCCGGCAGCAGTGCCGCGCGCACCTCGCCGCCCGGCAGCCCGCGCGTCGAGAGTTCCGACCAGAAGTCGCGCGACAACGAAGCGCGTACGGTGCTGGAGTCCGAGCTGCGCAAGGCCGAGTCCAAGCAGACCGAATTGCTCAAGGAATACAACAACGGCGAGCCGGAGAAGCAGGGCTCCGAAGCCAAGAACTACCAGAAGTACCTGGACCGGGTGGCCGAGATGAAGGCGCAGATCGCCCGCAACGAAAGCGACATCGCCGGCATCCGGCGCGAGCTCGGGCGCCTGCCGGCGCCGGCCACCACCAACTGATGAAAGCAGCGCGCCCAGTTGCGCCGAGGCCCTGAATGGCATTCGGCAAACCAACCGCGCCTGCCAAGCGCTTCCAGGCCTTCGATCTGCTGGCCACCCTGATCGCGGTGGTCAAGACCGACGGCGCCGTGCTGTTCGCCAATGCCGCGTTGGAAGACGCGCTGGGCACCTCGCGCCGCACGCTGGAGGGCTCGCAATTCGGCGCCTGCTTCAACGAGCCGCAGGTGCTGCGCACCGCCATCGACGGCACCACCGCCAACGACTTCGCGACCCTGCGCTACGAAGCCTTCCTGCGCCGCGTGAACCATGAGCTGATGCCGGTGCAGGTGACGCTGGCCAGGGCCGACCGCAAGGACGAGCTGATCATCGAGATGTCGCCGCTGGAACAGCAGGTGCGGCAGGACCGGGAAGAGCGCCTCTTGGACCAGGCCAAGGCCAACAAGGAACTGATCCGCAACCTGGCGCACGAGATCAAGAACCCGCTGGGCGGCATCCGCGGCGCCGCGCAACTGCTTCAGATGGAGGTGGAGTCGCGCGACCTGATCGAGTACACGCAGGTCATCATCCACGAGGCCGACCGGCTGCAGACCCTGGTCGATCGGCTCTTGGCGCCGCACCGCAAGCCCCATGTGGTGGGCGACGTCAACATCCACGAGGTCTGCGAGCGGGTGCGCTCGGTCATCCTGGCCGAGTTCCCGCGCGACCTGCACATCGAGCGCGACTTCGACCCCTCGATCCCGGAGTTTCGCGGCGACCGCGAGCAGCTCATCCAGGCGACCTTGAACATCGTGCACAACGCCGCGCAGGCGCTGGCCGAGCGCCGCGCCGCCGGCGATGCGCAGATCACCCTGAAGACCCGGGTGGCGCGCCAGGTGATCTTCAACAAGCAGTGGTATCGATTGGCACTGGAATTGCATGTCATCGACAATGGACCGGGCGTGCCGGACACGATCAAGGACCGGATCTTTCTCCCGCTGGTTTCCGGGCGGGAAGGCGGAACCGGTCTGGGCTTGACGCTGGCGCAGACCTTCGTGCAGCAGCATCACGGCGTGATCGAGTGCGACAGCGAACCGGGCCGAACCGATTTCAAGATACTGATACCGCTGCCTTGAGTTGAAGGGCGGCAAGGCAACAAGGAGCCGCATGAAGCCGATCTGGATAGTTGACGACGACCAATCGATCCGCTTCGTACTGGAGAAGGCGCTGCTGCGCGAAGACCTGCCCACGCGCAGCTTCACCAACACGCGCGAAGTGCTGGCCGCCCTCGAGGCCGCCGCCGACGACGAAAGCCAGGGCCCGCAGGTGCTGGTGAGCGACATCCGCATGCCCGGCGGCTCGGGCCTGGACCTGCTGGACAAGATCAAGCAAAAGCACCCGGGCCTGCCGGTCATCATCATGACCGCCTACTCCGACCTGGACAGCGCGGTTTCCGCCTTCCAGGGCGGCGCCTTCGAATACCTGCCCAAGCCCTTCGACCTGCCGCGCGCGGTGGAGCTGATCCGCCGCGCGGTGGACGAAAGCCAGCGCGAGGAAGTGGCCGAGGAGCGCATGGTCGACGCGCCCGAGATGCTGGGCCAGGCGCCGGCCATGCAGGACGTGTTCCGCGCCATCGGCCGCCTGTCGCAAAGCAATGTGACGGTGCTGATCACCGGTGAATCGGGCTCCGGCAAGGAACTGGTGGCGCGCGCGCTGCACAAGCATTCGCCACGCGCCAACGGGCCCTTCGTCGCCATCAACACCGCCGCGATCCCGAAGGACCTGCTGGAAAGCGAACTCTTCGGCCACGAGCGCGGCGCCTTCACCGGCGCCCAGACCATGCGCCGCGGCCGCTTCGAGCAGGCCGAGGGCGGCACGCTGTTCCTGGACGAGATCGGCGACATGCCCTTCGACCTGCAGACGCGCCTGTTGCGCGTGCTGTCCGACGGGCACTTCTACCGCGTCGGCGGGCACAACGCCGTGAAGGCCAATGTGCGCGTGATCGCCGCCACCCACCAGGACCTGGAGCAGCGCGTCAAGGTCGGCGGCTTCCGCGAAGACCTGTTCCACCGCCTCAACGTGATCCGCCTGCGCCTGCCGGCGCTGCGCGAGCGGCGCGAGGACGTTCCTTCGCTGACACGCCACTTCCTGCAGCAGAGCGCCAAGCAACTGGGCGTGGACCCCAAGCGCATTTCCGATGCGGCCCTGGCCCAGCTGTCGGCCTTCGGCTTCCCCGGCAACGTGCGGCAGTTGGAGAACATCTGCCACTGGCTCACCGTGATGGCGCCGGCGCAGCTGATCGAGCCCAAGGACTTGCCACCCGAGGTGCTGGTCGGCGCTGGCGATCAGCCGACGCCTGCGATGCCGGGCGCACCCTCCGCGAGCCCGGCACCGGCTGCCGAACACGATGTCCCCGGCGAACTGCCAGTGCACGCGTTCACCGGCAGTTCGACTCCGGCTGCTGTTGCCGCCGTCTCCTTCTCATCATGGGAAAGCGGCCTCGAGCAGGAAGCGCAGGCCCTGCTGGCCGCAGGCCGTCACGACGTCTGGGATGCGTTGTCGCGCCGCTTCGAATCGCGCCTCATCCTGACGGCGCTGGCCAACACGCGTGGCCGCCGCATCGAGGCCGCGCAAAAGCTGGGCATCGGGCGCAACACGATCACGCGCAAGATCGCCGAGCTGCACCTCGACCGCGACGCGTCAGAATAGCTGGCATAGTCCAGGCGCGCCGGCTCAGGCGAGGTAGCTCTTCTTCACCCGCTTGACGTTGCACAGCAGCTCGTAGGCGATGGTGCCCGCCGCGCTCGCCACGGCGTTGATGTCGACGTTGGCGCCCCACAGCTCGACGCGACTTCTGATCCGGGCTTCAGGCAGGTCCGTGATGTCCACGGGGAGCATGTCCATCGAGACCCGGCCGGCCAGCCGTGAGGGGCGGCCGTCGACCGCCACCGGCGTGCCCGAGGGCGCGGCGCGCGGATAGCCGTCGGCGTATCCCATCGCCACCAGCCCGATGCGCATCGCGCGTTCGGCGACGAAGGCGTGGCCGTAGCCCAGGCCTTCGCCGGCCTGCAGTTCGCGCGTTGCGAAGATCTCGCTTTCCAATGTCATGACAGGGCGCAGGCCGTGCTGGCGCGCCGCCAGTGGATCCGCGCCGTAAAGCAGGATGCCCGGCCGCGCCCAGTCGCGGCGCGCCTGCGGCCAGGCCAGGATTGCCGCGGAATTGGCGAGGCTGCGCTCGCCCTGCAGATGCGTGGTTGCCCGGTCGAAGTCGTCGATCTGGCGTGCAGTGGCGTCGCTGCCAGGTTCGTCTGCTCGGGCGAAGTGCGTCATCAGCACCGTGTTGCGCACGGCGCTGCAAGCCTTCGCGCGGGCGTGGGCGGAGGCAACGGAGGCCAAGGGGAAGCCGGCGCGGCGCATGCCGCTATCGACCTTGAGCCACACGTCAATGCTGCGCAGAGGCAGCTGTGACGCTTCGAGCATGCGCAGTTGCTCTTCGTGGTGCAGCACCAGCGACAGCTGCTGTTCATGCGCCAGCGAAAGCTCGGCCGGAGCGAACACGCCTTCGAGCACGAGGATGGGCGCGCGGATGCCGCCCGCGCGCAGCGCGACGGCCTCGTCGCTGAAGGCCACCGCCAGGCCGTCTGCAAGCGGTGCCAGGGCGCTGGCGCAGGCGAGCGCGCCGTGGCCATACGCGTCGGCCTTGAGCACGGCCAGGGCGCGGCCGCCATGAGTGCTTCGCGCCAGCTGGTAGTTGTGCCTGAGCGCATCGAGGTCGATGCGGGCGCGGGCCGGCCGGCTCATGCCGGATGCGGAGCAGCTTCTCCGCTGTTGAAAACAATGACCATCATCGAGTTCGTCCGAATCGTTGTGCGATTCATGAACTCTAGGACGTCATGTGCAGGGCTTTTTGCGGTCTTGCCGTGCCTTGCTGGGATCTTCTTCTGACGAGGCCCGACAAATTGCGCTTTTGGCAGCACAAATGGCTGCGCCCCTTGACGAGGGCCTCAGCGCCCCCAGCGCAGCACGAGTGCGTCGAGCCGGCGTGCGGTCTCGATGAGCAGTGCGCGCGCCGCCGGATGGATCGCGGGGAAGGGATGGCGCGGCGCCTCGCAGGCGATCACGCCGGCTTCCTTCATCAGCGATTTGGCGGCCAGCGGGCCGCACTGGCGGTTCTCGATGTTGATCAGCGGCAGCCAGCGCTCGTAGGCGGCGATGGCGTCGTCACGGCGCCCTTCGCGATAGGCGTCGAGGATCGGGCGGATGCCGTCCGGAAAGCCACCGCCGGTCATGGCGCCGGTGGCGCCGGCGTCCAGGTCGGGCAGCAGGGTGATGGCTTCCTCGCCGTCCCAGGGGCCTTCGATCGCGGCGCCGCCGAGGCGGATCAGTTCGCGCAGCTTGGCGGCCGCGCCGGCGGTCTCGATCTTGAAGTAGGCCACCTGCTCGATCTCCTGCGCCATGCGTGCGAGGAAGGCGGGCGACAGCGGCGTGCCGGCGGCCGGCGCGTCCTGAATCATGATCGGGATGCCGACCGCATCCGACAGGCGGGCATAGAACTCGTGGATCTGCGGCTCGCCCACGCGGAAGGTGGCGCCGTGGTAGGGCGGCATCACCATCAGCATGGCGGCGCCCATGTCCTGCGCGCGCCGGCTGCGCTCGATGCACACCTTGGTGCTGAAGTGCGTGGTGGTGACGATCACCGGCACCCGCCCGGCCACGTGCTCGAGGATGGCGCGGGTCAAGACCTCGCGCTCTTCGTCGGCCAGCAGGAACTGCTCGGAAAAGTTGGCCAGGATGCACAGGCCGTTGGAGCCGGCGTCGATCATGAAGTCGACGCAGCGCTTCTGGCTTTGCAGGTCGAGTTCGCCACTTTCGGTGAAGGGCGTGGGCACGACGGGGAACAGGCCTTGATAGCGGGCTTTGGGCGAAGTGTTCATTTTCTATTCGATGATGTCCAAGAGGCCGGGCTTGTGGTGGTCGAACTGCAGGAAGCCATTGTCCGTCACTGGCACTGCCTCGCGTTGCAGCAGTTCCTAGCCTGCAGCCGTGTAGGCAGTTTTCACCGTGGTGAAGAACTCCTGCGCGTACTTGCCCTGCTCGCGCGGGCCGTAGCTCGAACCCTTGCGTCCGCCGAAGGGCACGTGGTAGTCCACCCCCGCGGTGGGCAGGTTCACCATCACCATGCCGGCCTGGCTGTGGCGCTTGAAGTGGGTGGCGTACTTCAGGCTCGTGGTGGCAATGCCGGCCGACAGGCCGAAGGCGGTGTCGTTGGCCGTGGCCAGCGCCTCCTCGTAGTTCTTGACGCGGATCACGCTGGCCACCGGGCCGAAGATTTCTTCCTTGTTGATGCGCATGGCGGCCACCGATTCG
>DATILH010000171.1:0-8471 GCA_035476655.1 Variovorax sp. | reverse complement strand
ATCGCGCTGCGACCCAGCTCGTCGGCCAGCGCCTGCGTGCCGACGAATGACACGTTGTAGAAGGTGCCGCCGTAGCCCGCCTTGCGTGCCTCGCGAATGAAGGCGGCGCAGGACTTGTAGGCGCTGATCTGCACCACCGCGTCGGGCCGCGTCGCCACCAGCGTCTTCACCGCCGCTGCCACTTCGACCGAATTGCGCTCCACCGTGGCCTGGGCAACGGGCTTGAGATCCTGCTGCGAAAGGGCCAGCGTCACGCCATCGAGGCCGGCCTTGCCATAAGCATCGTTCTGGTAGAAGACCGCGATCTTCTTCAGTCCCAGGTGGGTGAGCTGCTTGACGATCAGCGCCGTCTCGTCGTTGTAGGAGGCGCGCAGGTGGAACACGTTCTTCTGGAAGGGCTCGCGCAGCGCCATGGCGCCGGTGAAGGGCGCGATGAAGGGCACCTTGTCCTTCACCGCCAGCGGCAGCGCCGCCAGGCTGGTGGGCGTGCCGATGTAGCCGAACAGGGCGAACACATCCTCTTCGATCAGCTTCTTCGTATTGGCGGTGGTGCGCTCGGGCTCGTAGCCGTCGTCCAGGTACTTGATCTCGAGGCGGCGCGCACCGGGCTGGGCGTTGTGCTGGTCGAGCAGCAGCTTGGCGCCCTGGTAGAACTGGATGCCCAGCTGGGAGGCCGGCCCGGTGAAGGCGGCGGACTGGCCGAGCACGATCGGTGCCTCGGACTGCGCCTGCGCGATGCCTTGAAACCCTCCCAGTGCAGCGGCGCCTGCGGCGATGGAAAATTGGCTGCGATTGAGCATCATCGTAAAAACCCCTTCGCGCTGCCTGCGGCGCATCACTAGACTTCTTCATGGATCTCGCCCCGGCCAATTCCGAGACGCTCTCCCTCACTCAGACCGTGCGGGGCGCCTGTCCGCACGACTGCCCCGACACCTGCGCATTGCTCACCACGGTGAAAGACGGCGTGGCCGTCAAGCTGCAGGGAAATCCGGAGCACCCGCACACAGCCGGTGTCCTGTGCACGAAGGTCTCGCGCTACATCGAACGCAACGACCACGCCGGCCGTCTCGTGCAGCCGATGCGGCGCAGCGGCCCCAAGGGCAGCGGCCGTTTCGAGCCCGTGAGCTGGGACGAAGCACTGGATGACATCGCGGCACGCTTGACCACCTTGAAAGGTATCGATCCTGAAACGATTGTGCCGTACAGCTACGCGGGAACCATGGGTTTGGTGCAGGGCGAATCGATGGATCGTCGCTTTTTCAACAAGCTCGGAGCGTCGCTGCTGGACCGCACCATCTGCTCCACCGCCGGTGGTGAGGCCTTCGGTTTTACTTTGGGCGGCAAGGTGGGCATGCGGGTCGAATTCTTCTCCGAGGCGAAGCTGATCCTCATCTGGGGCAGCAACTCGATCGCCAGCAATCTGCACTTCTGGCGCCATGCGCAGGCGGCCAAGCGCGCCGGTGCGCGGCTGGTGTGCATCGACCCGAGAAAAACCGAGACGGCCGACAAGTGCGACGAGCACATCGCCATCCTGCCAGGCACCGATGCGGCGTTGGCGCTGGCGCTGATGCACGAGCTGATCGTGCACGACTGGCTCGACCATGACTACCTGGCGAACTACACCTTGGGCTGGGAGCAGCTGCGCGAACGCGCGCTGCAATGGCCGCCCGCGCGTGCGGCGCAGGTGTGTGGGGTGCGCGAGGCGCAGATCGTCGAACTGGCGCGCGCCTATGGCACCACCAAGCCGGCCGCCATTCGCCTGAACTACGGCATGCAACGGGTGCGCGGCGGCGGCAACGCGGCGCGCGCGGTGGCCTGCCTGCCAGCGCTCACCGGTGCCTGGCGGCATCGCGCGGGCGGTGTGCTGTTGAGCAGCTCGGGCCAGTTCCCGATCGACCGGGCGGCGCTGCAGCGGCCCGATCTGCTGGCCGGGCGCAGCCCGCGCACCATCAACATGGCCACCATCGGCGATGCGCTGCTGGACACGGCGCATCCGATCAAGGCGCTCGTCGTCTACAACAGCAATCCGGTGGCGATCGCGCCGGACTCGGGCAAGGTGGTGCGGGGCTTCGAGCGCGAGGACCTCTTCACCGTGGTGATGGAGCAGTTCCAGACCGACACCGCCGACTACGCCGACTACCTGCTGCCGGCCACCACCCAGCTGGAGCATTGGGACATCCACTTCAGCTACGGCCACACCGATGTGCTGCTCAACACGCCGGCCATCGCACCGCGCGGCCAGGCGCGCAGCAACACCTGGGTGTTTCGCGAACTGGCGCGGCGCATGGGCTTTAACGACCCCTGCTTTTCGGATGACGACGAGGCGCTGTGCCGCAGCGCCTACTCGCCGGAGGTGGTGGACTACGACGAGCTGAAGGCGCAGGGCTTTTCCAGCCTGCGCCTGCCCGAGGCGCCCTTTGCGCAAGGCAAGTTCCCCACGCCTTCGGGCAAGTGCGAGTTCTACAGCGCGCAACTGGCGGCGATGGGGCAGGACGGCCTGCCCGACTACCTGCCCAACCACGAGCCGGCCGGAAGCTCCAGCGCCTTCCCGCTGGCAATGATCTCGCCGCCGGCGCGCAACTTCCTCAACTCCAGTTTTGTCAACGTGACGAGCCTGCGCGCCATCGAGGGCGAGCCGCTGCTGGAGATCAGCGAAGCCGATGCGGCCGAGCGCGGCATCGAGAGCGGGCAGGTGGTGCGCGTCTTCAACGAGCGCGGCGAGCACCGTTGCCGCGCCCAGGTGTCGCGCCGCGCCCGCGCCGGCGTCGTGCATGGCCTGGGCATCTGGTGGCGCAAGCTGGGGCTGGACGGCAGCAACGTCAACCAGCTCACCAGCCAGCGCCTCACCGACATCGGCCGCGGCCCCACCTTCTACGACTGCCTGGTGCAGGTGGAGCCGGCGGCCGCAGATTCCGCCTTGTCATGAGCCCGCGCTGGCCGCGCCTGCTCGCGGCGGCGGCCGTCGTCGCCGTCGCCCTGGTGGGCTGCACCGGCTGTTCCAACCTGGGCTACTACTGGCAGGCGGCGACCGGCCACGTCGACCTGATGCGCGCCGCACGCCCGGTGTCGACGTGGCTGGAAGACCCGGCCACGCCGCAGGCGCTCAAGACTCGGCTGGAACTGGCGCAGCGCATCCGCCGCTTTGCCAGCAGCGAGCTGGGCCTGCCGGACAACAAGAGCTACACCGCCTACGTCGACCTGGGGCGGCTGGCCGCCTTGTGGAACGTGGTGGCCGCGCCGCCTTATTCGCTGACCCTGCAGACCTGGTGCTTCCCGGTGGCCGGCTGCGTCGGCTACCGCGGCTACTACGCGCTGGACGAGGCCCAGGCCGAGGCGGAGCGCCAGCGAGCGCAGGGACTGGAGGTGGCGGTGTACCCGGTGCCGGCTTACTCGACCTTGGGCTGGCTCGACTGGGCGGGGGGCGACCCGCTGCTCTCCTCCTTCATCGGCTACCCGGAGGGCGAGCTGGCGCGCCTGCTGTTCCACGAGCTGGCGCACCAGGTCGTCTATGTGCAGGACGACACCATGTTCAACGAGTCCTACGCAACGGCGGTCGAGCGGCTGGGCATCGAGCGCTGGCTGGCGACGCAGGCCAAGCCCGAGGTCCGCGAGGAATACGCGCGCTTCGATGCACAGCGGCGGGGCTTCCGCGCGCTGGCGCTGGAGACCCGTGCGCGGCTGAAGGCGGCGTATCAGTCGAAGGAAGCCGCCGCCAAGGACTGGCCGGCGGTCGAGGAACGCAAGCGCGCGGTGATGGAGGATTTCCGCACCCGCTACGCAGAGTTGCGCGCCGGCTGGAGCGGCCCGCGCCAGGGCGCCTACGACGGCTGGGTGGCGCGCGCCAACAATGCCACGTTCGGCGCCCAGGCCGCCTACGATGAGCAGGTGCCGGGCTTCGAGGCGCTGTTCCAGGCCGAGAGCCGCGAAGGCGGCGACCCCTGGCCGCGCTTCTTTGCCCAGGTGAAGAAGCTGGCGGCACAGCCCAAGGCGGAACGCGACCAGGTGCTGCGCGCCGGCGCGGCCGCCGCGGCGCAGGAGGCCGTGGGCAAGGAAGGCAAGCAGAAGAAACGAGGAGACACCGGTGCCTGAAATCCATATCGAACGCAGCCACGCGCTGGGCATGCAAAAGGCGCGCAAGGTCGCGGCGCAATGGGCCGAGCGGGTCGAAAAGGCGCACGGCGTGCACTGCACCCACACCCAGGGGCGGGGCGAGGACATCATCCAGATCAGCCGCACGGGCGTGCACGGCACCGCGAAGGTGACCGGCAAGAGCTTCGAGCTGGAGATGAAGCTGGGCTTTCTGTTCGGCCTGTTCAGCCAGCGCATCAGCGAGGGGGTGGCGCGCGAACTGGATGCGCTGCTGGGCGAGGCACAAGCGCCGGCCAAGCCGGCCGCCGCGAAGAAGCCAAGAGTCATCAAGACGGCGACGCCCGTGCGCGCCAAGGCCGCAGCCAAGGCGCCGGCCGCCAAACGCAAGAAGGCATAGATGCAAGCAAGCGAGAGCAAGAGCGGCCCGCTGGCCGGCCTGCGCGTGATCGAACTGGGGCAGCTGATTGCCGGGCCCTTCGCGGCTCGCACCCTGGCCGACTTCGGCGCCGAGGTCATCAAGATCGAGCCGCCCGGCAGCGGTGACCCGCTTCGCAAGTGGCGGCTGCTGGATGGGGATGGCACCTCCATCTGGTGGCAGGCGCAGTCGCGCAACAAGCGCTCGCTGGCGCTGGACCTGCGCGAGAGCGAGGCGCAGGACATCGTGCGGCGGCTGGCCGCGCAGGCCGACGTGCTGATCGAGAACTTCCGCCCCGGCGCGATGGAAGGCTGGGGCCTGGGGCCGGAGGCGCTGCAGGCCTTGAACCCCGCGCTCATCATGCTGCGCATCAGCGGCTATGGCCAAAGCGGGCCGTACCGCGACCGGCCGGGCTTCGGCGTGGTGGCCGAGGCCATGGGCGGCCTGCGCCACCTGACAGCGGAGCCGGGGCGGGTGCCGGTGCGGGTGGGCGTGTCGATCGGCGACACCCTGGCCTCGTTGCACGGCGTGATCGGCATCCTGATGGCGCTGCACCATCGGCACGCGACGGTGAGCGAAGGCGCACCCAAGGGGCGCGGCCAGGTGATCGACGTGGCGCTCTACGAGGCGGTGTTCAACTGCATGGAAAGCCTGCTGCCCGAGTACGGCGCCTTCGGCGCAGTGCGCGAGGCGGCCGGCAGCGCCTTGCCGGGCATCGCGCCCAGCAATGCCTACCGCTGCGCCGACGGCTACGCGCTGGTGGCGGGCAATGGCGACAGCATCTTCAAGCGGCTGATGCGCTGCATCGGCCGCGCCGACTTGGCGCAGGACCCTGCGCTTGCGAACAACACCGGCCGGGTGGCGCAGGTGGAAATGATCGACGCTGCCATCGGCCAGTGGACCGCCACGCGCACGGTGGCGCAGGTGCTGGAGGCGTTGGCCGCGGCGCAGGTGCCGGCCGGGCGCATCTACAACGTGGCCGACATCGCGGCCGACCCGCACTACGCTGCGCGCGGCATGCTGCAGGAACGTGCGCGGCCGGACGGCAGCAAGCTGCTGCTGCCCGGCTTCGTACCCAAGATGTCGGCCACGCCGGCCAGCCACCGGCGCGATGCGCCGGCGTTGGGGCAGGACACGGATGCGGTGCTGCGCGAGGTGGGCTTGTCGGCGGCGCAGATTGCCGCGCTCAAGGAGCGCGGCGTCGTGGCCTGATGGTCAGGCGCGGAGCGACTCGATCAGGTCGATGTACTTCTGCTTCGCCTCGTCGGCGGACAGGCCCTTGTTGGCCGTCCAGGCGTCCCACTTGGCGCGCGCCACGAAGTCGCTGAAGCTGGGCTTCTTCTCGGCGTTGTCGCCCAGCGTGGCCTGCTTGTACAGGCCGTAGATCTTCAGCAGGGTGGGGTTGTCCGGCTTCTCGGGCAGGAGCTTGGAATTGGCTTCGGCGGCTTCGAACAGGCTTTGCAGGTCGGACATGGTGCTTCTTGTCGCAAAAAATGGAGCGTCCGATTGTGCTTGAGTCGACCGGTCAATCGGCCAGGGCGGACCTGGCGAGTTCGACATCGAGCCGCTCGCGGGCATCCGCCGGGACGTGCGCGGCCGCCCGTTCGAACAGGCGCGTGGCCTCGGCATGGCGCGCTTCGCCATACAGCATCTGCAGGCCGTGGGCGTATTCCATGAGGCCGCCGGGGGAGTGGGGGTTGAGTTCCAGCCCGCGCTCGAAGCACTCGATGGCGGCTTCCGGCCGCGCGCCGTAGGTCATGCGGCCCACCAGCGCGCCCACCTTGTCGATCACTTCGGCATGGAAGGCGCCTAGCGCCAGGTGTGCATCGGCATGCTTGGGTTGCTGCTCGATCACGTGCTCCAGCGCGTCCTTGACCTTGCCGCCCAACCCCTGGGCCAGCGCCCGCGCCACGCTCACGCCCTGGCTGTAGCGGCCCAGCGCATAGGCGTGCCAGTAGTGGGCCTGGCAGTTGCCGGGCTCCTGCTCGGCCTGGGCGGCGGCGCGCTCGGCCACATGGCGGAACAGGGCCAGACGCACCGCCTCGCGCGGCTCGACATAGTTGGCGTAGATGGCGGTGGCGCGATTGGCCAGGGCCAGGCCCTCGCTGCCGCCGTGTTGCAGGCCGATGGTGGCGGCCCTCTCGAAATCGCCGCTGTGATAGAGCACCCAGCCCTCCAACAACTCGCCCGAGGACGGCGGTGCGAACTCGCCCTGCCCGGCATGCAGGCGCGGCCATTGCGCGAGCACGGCCTCGCCGTCGTCGAAGCGCGGAACGCCGGACACCTGGATTCGCGTCCACGGGTCGCTCTTGATGGCCGCGCCGGCTGGGAGGAGGGTGAGGGGAGCGATCTTGGGTTCGGACATGGTGTTCGGGGACCTCTCACTTGGGTCAGGTCGGCGCCATGGCGAGCGCCGACGCGGATTGCTGTTGCGGATGGACGTCGTCGGCCGCGCCGCTGCCCGCGTAGGCCTCGCTCAGCGCCAGCAGATGCTGCCGCTGCTCGGGCGCCAGGTAGGGGGCCAGCAGGCGCAGGGTGTGGTGGGCCCCCCGCAGGAGCGCGCCCTGGGCATGCGCCGGTTCCAGTGCCTGGCGCGGATTGCGAACAAATTCGTAGCTTAACCAGTAAGTGAGCACTACCACCATGCTTTGCGCCAGGGCGTCGACCTCGCGCGGATCGATGGCCAGGTGGCCGGCCTGGCTCATGCCGCCCAGCAGGGCGCGAACGGCGAGCACCTTGTTGGCCAGCACCTGCTGGAACTCGGTTTCGATGTGCCGGTTCTTGGAGAGCAGGTCGTTCAGGTCGCGATAGAGGAAGCGGTAGCGCCAGATCAGCTCGAACAGGCTGTGCATGAAGAACCAGGCGTCCTCCACGTCGTGCACGCCGGCGCTGGCGTGCAGCAGCTGCCTGAGCTCGAGCTCGTAGTCGGCGTAGAGCCGGTTGATGAGCTCGTCCTTGGACGAGTAGTGGTAGTAGAGATTGCCGGGGCTGATGCCCAGCTCGGCGGCGATGAGGGTGGTGGAGACGTTCGGTTCCCCGAACCGGTTGAACAGGTCCAGCGCGGCTTCAAGGATGCGTTGCGCGGTGCGGCGTGGCGCTTTCTTGGTGGCCATTTACTTCTCGGCGCTTTTCTCTTGTTTGTCTCGTGTCGTCTCCTGGCGGACACTCTAGCGCAAAGGTGGGGTTGCGGGCTTGCGGCGCCGCGCCATGGTGGCTATTTCTTCTTGGCCGGCGCGCGGCGAGAGGGCTTGACGACGGCGGCGCTGTCGGCGGCTGCGGTAGTCCTGTGCGAGCTGGCCTTGCGGACTGTGGAGGCCGCTCGCCGTGGCGCCTTGGCGGCGGCGCCCTTGTGCAGCTGCAACTGCGCCTCCAGCGCCTCCACGCGCGCCTGCAGGGCGGCAATGTCCTGCGCCGAGGGCATGCCCAGCTTCTCGAGCGCACGTGCTACCCGCTCCTCGAAGATGTTCTCCAGCTTGCCCCAGCCGCCGGCTGCCTTGGCGCCGAACTCGCTGGCGAAGCCGGCCATGCGGGCCTGGGCCTGGGCCAGGTTTTCTTCGGCGGCCTGACGGGTTTTCTTCTGTACGCCGGCGCCGTCCTTCACCAGGGCTTCGAAGGCCTTGCTGCCTTCTTCTTGCATCTTGGCGAAGGCGCCCAGGCCGGCTAGCCAGATTTGTTGGGCGGAGTCTTTGATGCGGTCGGAGGGGTTGTCTTTGTCGGTGGGCATGGCGGTCCTCGAGTCAGTCGTGCCTGAGCATGCTCGCGCGCGAGCCCCAAGGCAACAAATTGGTACGTTTCTCGATGGGATAATCGCGCGCTCTTCCTGCCCCGGGGCAGGCTAATGTGGAAATGACAAGAGACATCCAATGATTCTGGTGACTGGTGGTGCGGGTTTTATTGGTGCCAACTTCGTGCTTGACTGGGTCGCGCGCGAGAACGAGGGTGTCCTCAATCTCGACAAGCTCACCTA
>DATILH010000170.1:0-14355 GCA_035476655.1 Variovorax sp. | reverse complement strand
CTGCCGGCCTTGATCTGCTGAAGCGTCTCGGCGGCATCGCCGGTGAAGACGTGGATGTGGCCTCCCTGCAGTGCCGTCATCGCCTCGCCGCCGCCTTCGAAGGCCACGAAGCGCATCGATTTCGGATTCGCGCCGGCGGCGCGTGCCGTGAGTGCAGCCTTCATCCAGTCCTGGCTGCCGACGGTCCCGCCGGCGCCGAAGACCACCTTCGCCGGGTCGGCCTTGACGGCTGCGAGGACGTCCTTGAGCGACTTGTAGGGCGAACTCTCCGCCACCACCACCGCGCCGTAGTCGGTGCCGACCGCCGCCAGCCAGCGCACATCGTTCTCGGTGTAGCGCCCGAACTTGCCTTGCGCGAGGTTGAGCAGGGAGCCGCCGGAAAATGCCACGATGGTGTTGGCACTGTCGGGACGCTGCGCGATCACGGCGTTGTAGGCGACTGCGCCGATGCCGCCGGGCATGTAGGTCACCCGCATCGGGTCGGCGATGTACTTGCCCTCCGCCAGCGCGCCTTGCGCGAGCTTGCAGGTCAGGTCGAAGCCGCCGCCGGGCTTGGCCGGTGCGATGCACTCCGTCTTGTCCAGGGGCCCGGCCGCGGCTGCCGTCGCGGCAAGGGCAATCGCCGCGCACAGGAGGGGGTGGCTCAATTTCATGATGTCTCCATTGGATGGTGTGGCCTTCACGGCGGGAATCGCCTTGAAGCATGGAACTCACGATACCGAGCGGCGACTTTCAGATGCCTTTCACCAAAATCAGGAAAAGGCGGGGGTTATCCCGAGGCTTGTGCATGCTTGCGGGTCCTTGGCAGGACGATCGATGCCAGGAAGCCCCGATCGTCGGGGCCCGCCCCCAGTTCCAGCCTGCCGCCATGCCGCTGCGCGATGGACCGCGCAATCGCGAGCCCCAATCCGGAGCCCGACTGACTCGCGTTGCTGGCACGGAAGAAGCGCTCGCCAGCGTGCTGGCGCTCGGCTGGCGGAATGCCGGGACCGCTGTCGATGACGGTCAAGCTGGCGTCCACCGCGCTGGCACAGACGCGCACCGTCACCTGGCCCGACGCGGGCGTGTAGCGAATCGCGTTGTGCAGCAGGTTGGACAAGGCCTCCTTCAACAGCCCGGGATGGGCGGCAACCCACACGGGTTCGTCGGCTGCTTCCAGTCCGAGGTCGATGTCCTTCGTGCGGGCCTCGAGCCACCAGGCGCGTGTCACTTCCGCGGCGAAGGATGCGAGGTCGATCGCTTCGACGGTCGGCTCGGCGCTATCGGCACGCGCCAGTGCCAACATCTGGTTGGCCTGGCGGATGGTCTCGTCGAGCTGCCCCTTGACCGCCTGCAGCGCGTCGCGCAGCCTGGAAGGGTCGGGCTCCCGCAAGGCGAA
This sequence comes from Variovorax sp., assembly GCA_035476655.1. Lineage (GTDB taxonomy): Bacteria > Pseudomonadota > Gammaproteobacteria > Burkholderiales > Burkholderiaceae_C > Variovorax. Next base: position 12,977 of record DATILH010000170.1, on the reverse strand, counting down.
GCCGACCTGCGTCGTCAGTGTTGCCAGGGGCGTGCGCAACTGGTGCGAGGCATCATCGATGAAGCGCCGCCGCGCCTCGATGAGGCGCTGCGTTCGCTCGACATGCTGGTTGATCGCCTCGACCAGTGGCTGCACGTCCGCGGGGATGTCCACGGCGGCGATCGGCGTCAGGTCCTGCGGTGGGCGCGACAGCACTTCATTGCGCAGGCGAGACAAGGGACGCAGCGCCCAGGCGATCACCGTGACCATCAGCACGCCGCCCACGAGCACCAGCACCAGGTCGCGCAACAGCGCCTGCAAGACCAGGCTGCGCGTGAACTGCTCGCGGGACCGCAGTGGCTCGGCGACCTGGATGACCGCGCGTTGCGCCGCGCCTTGTCCGGCGAGCGGTCGATCGAGCAGGCGGGCGTAGCTGCCCAGGCGGATGGGCTCGCCGAAGTAGAGGGTATCGGTGAACTGCGGCTTGCCTGTTTGCAGGGGGCGTGCCGGCGACGGCAAGTCCGCATTGCCGATCTCGACCAGCCCGTCTTCGGTGGCAACCCGGTAGAAGACCTGGCCGCTCGCCGTGAGTTCGAAGAACTCGAGCATCCTGTAGGGCAACTCCACGCCGACGCCGCCGCTCTCGGTCGAGATGTTGGCGTCGATCGATTTCATTGCACCCAGCAGCGATCGGTCGTAGGCGGCATCGGCCGCGTCGACCGCGGTTCTCCATGTCAGCCACAACTGGGCACTGACTACCAGCAGCATGCCGGGCAGCAGCACGCTGAGCAGCGTTCGCCGCAAGCTGAAGCGGTGCCAGGCATCGGTGCTCAAGCGCCGCCTTCGAGCACGTAGCCCAGGCCACGCAGAGTCTTGATGCTCACTGAACTGGCCTGCAGGCGCTTGCGCAGGCGGTGAACGAGCACTTCCACCACATCGGGCTGCACGTCTTCCTCGTCGGAGAAGACGCGCTCGAGGATCTCCTGCTTGGACAACGGCTCGCCGCTGCGCTGGATCAGGGCCCGCAGCACGGCGTGCTCGCGGGGCGTGAGGGTCAGCGGCTCGTGCGCAAGCGTGAACTGCTTGGCGCCCGGGTCGTAGGCCAGCGGGCCGCAGGAAAAGCGCGGATGGTCACCGCCGCGCGCACGGCGGATCAACGCAACCAGGCGCGCCTCGAGTTCTGCCAGCTCGAACGGCTTGGCGAGGAAGTCATCGGCACCTTCGTGCAAGCTGCTCACGCGCTCGATGAGCGAGTCGCGCGCCGTCAGTATCAGGACGGGCAAGCGCTGGTCGGCATCGCGCAGATCCGAAAGCACGTCATGGCCCCCGAGCCCCGGCAGACCAAGGTCCAGGATCAGTGCGTCGTAGCGGGTTGCCTTGAGGCTGCGTCGAACCATCCGGCCATCATCGACCCAATCGACTTGAAAACCACTTTGTGCGAGCGCGCGCACCAGCCACGTGGCCAGTTCGCGCTCGTCTTCAGCCAGGAGAATGCGCATCGCGTTCGGGCTCTGGGCAGGGGTGGGGAGCGTCCTCGAGCCGGAACAGACTCGTGGCAACCAGGTCCAGCACAAGCACGTCGCGCTGGTTGTGGAGCAGCCATTGCCATTCCAGGATTCCCAGCGTCCTCTTGCTTGATGATCGCCTTGCCGACAGCACCTCGGCCCTCAAGCGCAATGCATCGCCGGGCCGTACCGGGTTGGGCCACTTCACATAGCGCAGGCCCGGGGACGCAAACGATTCCGACCCTGCAAGCGCCGTGTCGGCCACCAGCCGCATGGCAATCCCGCAGGTCTGCCAACCGCTTGCAATCAGCCCGCCAAACAGGCCCTCCGAAGCCGCCTTCGGATCGGCATGAAACCACTGCGGGTCGTACTGCCTGGCAAAGGCCAGGATCTCTTCCTCGCCGAGCACATAGGGCCCGGCCGTGATGACCTGTCCTGGATGGAACTGCGCGAACTTCACGACGAAGGTCAGTACGTCTCGAGGTGCATCCGCCCCTCGCGCTTGAGCGCGCCGCCGACGGCATCCCAATCCAGCCCTGCCTCCACCGCGATATCCCGCAGCGCCAGCACCACGCCTTCTTCCATGCTCTTCAACCCGCACACATAGAAGTGCGCCTGCCCGTCCTTCAGCAGCGCCGCCAGGTCCGCGGCGCGCTCGCGCATCGCGTCCTGCACATAGCGCTTGGGGCTTCCCGGCGTGCGTGAAAAGGCGAAGTTGATGTCGATGAAATCCTTCGGCAAGGTCTGCAGCGGCCCGAAGTAGGGCAGTTCCTGCTGCGTGCGCGCGCCGAAGAAGAGCAGCAACTTGCCGCCCTCGAACTTGCCGCTCTTGCGAAGGCGCCGGCGCCATTCGGTCATGGCGCGCATGGGGGCGCTGCCGGTGCCGGTGCAGATCATCACGATGTGCGATCTTGGATGGTTGGGCATCAGGAAGCTCGAGCCGAAGGGCCCGATCAACTGCACCTTGTCGCCCACCTGCAGGTCGCATACATAGTTGGAGGCAACGCCATTCACCGGTCGGCCCTGGTGGTCCGACAGCACGCGCTTGACCGTCAGCGAGATGTTGTTGTAGCCCGGCCGCTCGCCGTTGCGGGGGCTGGCAATGGAGTACTGGCGCGCGAAGTGCGGCTTGCCGTTCGCGTCCACGCCCGGCGGGATGATGCCGATCGACTGGCCCTCCAGCACCGGGAACGGCATGGCGCCCAGGTCCAGCACGATGTGGTGCGTCTGGTTCTCGAAGCCGGCCTCAGTGCAGTTGAAGTTGCCCACCACGGTGGCCGTGGTCGGGCTCTTGGGCGGGTAGAGGTTGGTGTAGGCGTGCGCGGCCGACCAGGGCGGCGCGGTGGCGCCGTACTGCGCCGAGTTGAAGGCGACGGTGCCGGGTTCGAGGTCGGTGATCTGCTCGGTCGCACTCGCGGTGGCGGCTGCCTGTGGCGGCAGTTCCACCGGCGCGCCGGCGCCTTCGGCTTCCAGTTGCTCCTGGGTCAGCTCGGCCGGCAGTTCATCCCAGGTGAGCTGCTCCTCGATGGAGTAGGCCTTGGCCGCCGGCATGGTGCGCCAGTTGTCGATGCTGCCGGTGGGGCAGGGCGAGATGCAGGCCATGCAGCCGTTGCACACGTCGGCGCGCACTACGTAGTTGCGGTCGTCGTGCGTGATGGCGTTGACGGGGCAGGTCGCCTCGCAGGTGTTGCAGCGGATGCAGATCTCGGGGTCGATCAAGTGCTGCTTGATCACCCCCACGTTGACGACGGCCATGTCCATGTTGTGTCTCCTCGCACCCTCGTGGGAAAGGTGCTTTCCTCTCGATCAGCCGAAGCGCACGTATTCGAAGTCCACCGGCTGGCGGTTGATGCCCATCACCGGCGGCGCGATCCAGCCGGCGAACTTGCCCGGCTCGACCACGCGGCCCATCAACGATGCCACGAAAGCGAAGTCTTCGGGGGTGGGCAGCCACTCGGCCTTCTTGGCGGCCCACTCGGCCTCGTTCACCACGCGACCTTCGGGCGACATCTTGATGCCGGCCAGCGCGCCGATCTGGCGGTTGAAGGCCTTGTGCGGCACCACCAGGCGGGTCGGGATGCCGGCTTTTTCCAGCACCTTGTTCCAGCGGCCGATGCCGGCCACCGAGTCCTTGATGAAGTCGTCGCGCAGCACCTCGTTCAGGGCGTTGAGCATCGGCACTTCCTTCTCGTGCAACTGGCCGTCCCGCACTTCCAGCACCTTGTACGTGTTGCCCTTGAGGATGTGGTCGTCCTCGCGCTTGCCTTCTTCATAACGGCCCTTCAGGCCCGACGAATAGAAGGTGGCGGCGTTGCTCGACTGGTCGGCGCCGAACAGGTCGATGGTCACGCTGTAGTGGAAGTTCAGGTAGCGCTGGATGGTGCCCAGGTCGATGGCGCCGGCGGCGCGCATCTTCTGCGGGTCGTCGGTCTTCAGTTCGTTCATCACGGCGGCCGTGCGCGACAGCACGCGCGAGACGCCCGATTCGCCCACGAACATGTGGTGCGCTTCCTCGGTCAGCATGAACTTGGTGGTGCGCGCCAGCGGGTCGAAGGCACTCTCCGCCAGCGCCGACAGCTGGAACTTGCCGTCGCGGTCGGTGAAGTAGGTGAACATGAAGAAGGCCAGCCAGTCCGGCGTCTTCTCGTTGAAGGCGCCCAGGATGCGCGGGTTGTCCACGTCGCCCGAGGTGCGCTGCAACAGCGCTTCCGCTTCTTCACGCCCGTCGCGGCCGAAGTGCTTGTGCAGCAGGTACACCATGGCCCACAGGTGGCGGCCTTCTTCCACGTTGATCTGGAACAGGTTTCGCATGTCGTACATGCTGGGCGCCGTCAGGCCCAGGTGGCGCTGCTGCTCGACGGAGGCGGGCTCGGTGTCGCCTTGGGTCACGATGATGCGGCGCAGGTTGGCGCGGTGCTCGCCGGGCACGTCCTGCCAGGCCTTCTCGCCCTTGTGGTCGCCAAAGTGGATCTCGCGGTTGGCATCGCCCGGGTTCAGGAAGATGCCCCAGCGGTAGTCGCGCATCTTCACGTGGCCGAACTGGGCCCAGCCCTGCGGGTCGACGCTGACGGCGGTGCGCAGGTAGACCTCGTAGTTGGTCGAGCCGTCGGGGCCGACGTCGTCCCACCAGTTGATGAAGTTGGGCTGCCAGCCCTCCAGCGCCCGCTGCAAGGTGCGGTCTTCGCCGAGGTTGACGTTGTTGGGGATCTTCTCGCTGTAGTTGATCGAGTTCATCGTGATTCCTTGGTTCGGAGGCGGTTCAGACGTTCAGACTCGGTTGAGGTCGAAGCCGGCCTTCTCGCCGGTGCCATAGACCTTGAGGGCACCCTTGGGGCCGACGGCGTTGGGGCGGTTGAAGATCCAGTTCTGCCAGGCCGTCAGGCGGCCGAAGATGCGCGTGTTCATGTTCTCGCGCTGCGCGAAACGCAGGTTGGCTTCCAGGCCGGTGAGGGCGTCGGGCGACATCGCGGCGCGCTCCTCGATGGCGATGCGGATCTCGTCGTCCCAGTCGATGTCGTCCGGCGCGGCGGTGACCAGGCCCAGGGCCAGGGCGGCGTCGGCGTCCAGGGCCTTGCCGATGGTGGCGCGGGCGGCTTCCAGCGGCTCCACTTCCTCGTAGAAGCGGCGTTCCAGCCGAGTCTGACCGTTCACCATTGGCAAGGAGTCGTGGAAGTTGAGTGGCCCCAGCATGATGCGGGGTGCGCGCTTGGGTTCGTCGGGCAAAGCCAGCATGTAGGCTCGGTCGGCTGCAAAGGCCAGTTCGGCCAGGGAGCCGGCAAAGCAGGAGCCCGGCTCGATCAGGGCGAAGAGGCTGCGCGAAGACACATCCAGGCGCGCCAGGGTACGGCGCAGGAAGCCGCGCGCCTCGCGGATGAACCAGTGGCCCGTGTAGGCCGACAGTGCGTGGTCGCAGGCCAGCACCTTCGTGGCGTCGCCCTCGGTCTTGAGGAGCCAGGTGCCGATGTCCAACTCGTTGGTGCGCATCGAAAGGATGGCGTCGTCCAGTTGGCGTGCCATGGCTACCGGCCACCAATTCGCGCCAGCGGCGACGATCGCACCGATGCCATCGGGCACCGTGGAGGGCCCCTTGATCGTGAAAGTCGCGCAACGCTTCGCGCGGTCGATCTCGACCGTGACGTACTCGTAGCGCAGGCTGTCCGGGCCGTCCTCGCGCTCGATACGCGGAAGTGCGACACCCTCGGCCTGGGCGGGGCGGCGGCTTTGCTCGCCCATCTTGGCGGCGCGCTCCTGCACGGCGGCGGCAAACTGCGCCGGCTTGGCGATCGCATCCACCAGGCGCCAGTCCACGGCGCGCTGGCCTCTGACGCCTTCCACGCTGGTGCAGAAGATATCGGCCAGGTCATGGCGCACCTTGCGCTTGTCGGTCACGCGGGTCAGGCCGCCGGTGCCGGGCAGCACGCCCAGGAGCGGCACTTCGGGCAGCGAGACGGAGGAGGAGCGGTCGTCCACCAGCAGGATCTCGTCGCAGGCCAGGGCCAGCTCATAGCCGCCGCCGGCGCAGGCGCCGTTCACGGCGGCCAGGAACTTCAGGCCCGAGTGCTTCGACGTGTCCTCGATGCCGTTGCGCGTCTCGTTGGTGAACTTGCAGAAGTTGACCTTCCAGGCGTGGCTGGAGACACCCAGCATGAAGATGTTGGCGCCCGAGCAGAAGATGCGGTCCTTGGCGCTGGTGACGATGACCGAGCGCACTTCGGGATGCTCGAAGCGCACGCGGTTGAGCGCGTCGTTCAACTCGATGTCCACGCCCAGGTCGTAGCTGTTGAGCTTGAGCTTGTAGCCGGGACGGATGCCGCCGTCTTCCGCGATGTCCAGCGACAGGCGGGCGACGCTGCCCTCCACGCTGAGCTTCCAGTGGCGGTAATTCGCCGGCTCGATGCGGTAATCGACGCGGGCGGGGTGGGCGGCTGCGGTCTCGGTCATGGCCTGGGTCTCCTGGTGGAAAAATAGTGCAAGCACTGCAATGCGTTATATGCATCATTATGCATGTTCGGCTTCGCGTCAACCCCGGATTGGATTTCTTACAAGTTCGTCAGGCGGATGGGTGGTGGCTCATGGCTTCGTGCACCGTGCTGCGCAGCAACTGGAAGCTGGCGGCCAGGTCGCGGCCCGAGGTGTCGACCGTGAGGTCGGCCTTCGAATAGAAGGCGGCGCGGCCGCTCAGGATGCGGCGCAGGTCGTCCATGGCCTCCTTGCTGGCGGCCATCGGGCGGGTGTCGCCCTGGGCGCGCACGCGGCCCATGTGTTCTTCCGGCGCGGCCTGCAGCCAGACGGTGGTGCAGTGGGCCAGCAGCTGGTTGAAGGTGGCCGGGTCGGAGACGATGCCGCCGGGCGTGGCGATCACCACCTCGCTGTAGATCTGCACGGTTTCCTCCAGCGCGCGGCGCTCGTAGCGGCGGTAGGCGTTGGTGCCGTACAGGTCGTGGATCTCGCGCACGCTGCAGCCGGCGAACTTCTCGATCTCGCGGGAGAGCTCGACGAAAGGCACTTCCAGGTCGTCCGCCAGCATCTGGCCCAGGGTGGATTTGCCGGCGCCGCGCAGGCCGATGAGGGCGATGCGGCGGCTGCGCGCCGGGTCGCTGGCGGCCGTGCCGAGCAGCTCGCCCAGGGCGATGCGGGCGCGGCGCAGGTCGGCCTCGCCGCGGCCTTCCAGCAGTTCGCGGATCAGGAGCCACTCGGGCGAGGCGGTGGTGACGTCGCCCACCAGTTCGGCCAGCGAGCATTGCAGGGCGCCGGCCACCTGCTGCAGCACCAGGATGGAGGCATTGCCGATGCCGTATTCAAGGTTGGCCAGGTGCCGCTCGGACACGGCGGCCGCCTGCGCCACCGCCTTGCGCGTGAGCCCGCGCCGGGCGCGCAGGTTGCGCACCCGCTCGCCCAGGGCCACCAGCAGGGGGTTCTTGGCATCGTCTTCGGCTTCGCTGCCTTCGGCGGTCGGGGAGAGCAAGGCGTCGTCGGTTCGTTCGTTCATGCGCGCTTTCGATGGCGGTGCGCCCGGCTCGGGGTTAACACCGATCATGCACTATATTGCTTGACACCCTCAGTGTCGATGTCTATGGTTCGTGCATAGGCAAGATACTGCACGCAGTCAATTGCCGCAAGCATTTGGAGCCACCCCATGATGTCCAAGCAAGATTTTCACGGCCTGATCGCCCAGCTCACTGCGCAGATCGCCGGCCGCCCTCTCGACGACGAGCTCGACGACTGGCTCAACACCGAGTACTGCGCGGGCAGTGCCGCCTACCTGCAACTCAAGAAGGCCTGCATCGACGGCGTGGCCCAGGGCTGGCTGTGCGAGCGAGAGGGCGCCGGCATCAAGTACGGCCGGGTGTTCAAGGCCGAAGATGCGCTGCACCGCTTCTCGGTCGACGTGGTGGACATGGAGGACATCGCCGGCCCGCACCATCGCCACCCGGGCGGCGAGATCGACCTGATCATGCCCATTGCCGGCGAGGCCACTTTCGATGGCCGCCCGGCCGGCTGGTGCGTCTACGGCCCCGGCACCGCGCACTACCCGACGGTGTCGCAGGGCAGGGCGCTGGTCCTCTACCTGCTGCCCGAGGGGCAGATCGAATTCACAAAGGGAGTCGCACGATGAGCCTGCCCGAGAGCTTCAACTTTGCCCAGCATCTTTTCGACCTGAACCGGGAGCGCGCGAGCAAGGCCGCCTATATCGACGACCGCGGCACGCTTTCATATGGAGCGCTGGAAGAGCGCTCGCGCAAGCTGGCCGCCGCCCTGCTGGCCAGCGGCGTGCAGCGCGAAGACCGGGTGCTGCTCCTGATGCTCGACAGCAGCGAATGGCCGGTGTGCTTTCTCGGCAGCCTCTATGCGGGCGTGGTGCCGGTGGCGGTGAACACGCTGCTCACCAGCGAGGACTACGCCTACATGCTGAGCCATAGCGAGGCCAAGGCGGCGCTGGTGTCCGGCGCCTTGTTGCCCACGCTGCAATCGGCGATGGAGAAGGGGGCGCAGCAGCTGCGCACGGTATTCGTCGCTCACCCCACGGGCGAATTGCCGGCCGGCATGCTGGAACTGGAAGCCGCCATCGCAGCCCGCGCGCCGCTGCCGCAGGCGGCCACGACCACGCCAGGCGACCATGCCTTCTGGCTCTATTCCTCCGGCTCCACCGGCAAGCCCAAGGGTACGGTGCATGTGCACGGCAGCCCATGGTGGACGGCCGAGCTCTATGGCAAGCCGGTGCTGGGCCTGACGGAAAGGGATGTCTGCTTCTCCGCCGCCAAGCTCTATTTCGCCTACGGCCTGGGCAATGCGCTGACCTTCCCGCTCTCGGTCGGTGCCACGGTGGTGCTGATGGCCGAGCGGCCCACGCCGGATGCGGTGTTCAAGCGCTGGACAGGGGCCGTGAAGCCCACCGTCTTCTTCGGCGCGCCTACCGGCTTTGCCGGCATGCTCGCCTCGCCCGCACTGCCGGTGCGCGAGGCGGTGGCGCTTCGCATGTGTTCCTCGGCCGGCGAGGCGCTGCCGGGCGAGATCGCGCAGCGCTTCAAGGCGCACTTCGGCTGCGACATCGTCGACGGCATCGGTTCCACCGAGATGCTGCACATCTTCATTTCCAACCGCCTGGGCGACATCCGCTACGGCACCACCGGCAAGCCGGTGCCCGGCTACGAGATCGAACTGCGCGGCGAAGGTGGCCAGCCGGTGGCGGTGGGCGAGGTTGGCGACCTGTACATCAAGGGCCCGAGCACCGCGCTCATGTACTGGGGCAACCCCGAGAAGAGCGCCGACACCTTCAAGGACGGCTGGACCAAGAGCGGCGACAAGTACTCGCGCGACGCCGACGGCTACTACACCTACGCCGGCCGCAGCGACGACATGCTCAAGGTCAGCGGCATCTACGTCTCGCCCTTCGAGGTCGAGGCCACGCTGATGCAGCACCCGGCGGTGCTGGAGGCAGCCGTCATCGGCAAGGAAGATGCCGACGGCCTGACCAAAACCAAGGCCTACGTGGTGCGCAAGGCCGGGCAGTCGGTGAGCGACGAGGAACTCAAGGCCTTCGTCAAGGAGCGCCTGGCGCCCTACAAATACCCGCGCTTCATCGAGTTCATTGACGAGCTGCCCAAGACCGCCACCGGCAAGATCCAGCGCTTCAGGTTGCGCGAGCGGGAGCGGGCATGACCCCCAAGCTCGGCACTTCGGGTCCTCGCTGCCCCCCGAGGGGGCGCCTTTCGCCTTGGGGCGGCCCGGCGGCGAAGCCATGAGCCCGGTGGAGTTCGCCGCCATCGAGTGGCGTGGCCGCAAGATTCGCATCGAGTACCAGCGCATTTCGCCCGAGCGGAGCGATGCGCCGCTGGTGGTCTTCCTGCACGAGGGCTTGGGCTCGCTGGCGATGTGGAAGGATTTCCCGCAGCAGTTGTGCGAGGCCGGCGGCTTTCGCGGCCTGGTGTTCTCGCGCCCGGCCTATGGGCGCTCGACGCCGCGCGACCCCGACGAGTTGTGGGACGTCGACTTCATGCACCGGCAGGCACACGAGGTGCTGCCGGCCTTCTTCGAAACCATCGGCCCGGGCGGGCACAAGCCCTGGCTCTTCGGCCACAGCGACGGCGGCTCGATCGCGCTGCTCTACGCATCGCGCTTCCCGGATCGGGTGGCGGGGCTGGTGGTGCTGGCGCCGCACATCCTGGTGGAAGACGTGACGGTCGAGAACATCCAGAAGGCGCGCCAGACCTACCTGGAGAGCGACCTGCCCAAGCGCCTGGGCCGCTACCACGACAACGCCGACTCGGCCTTCTGGGGCTGGAACCGGATCTGGCTGCATCCGCCTTTTCGCCAATGGAACATCGAGGCCGAGCTCGACACCATCTCTTGCCCGGTTCTTGCAATGCAAGGCGTCGATGACGAGTACGGCACCTTGCACCAGATCCGCGGTATCGCGCAGCGCGTGCCGCAAACGCAACTGCTGGAGATCCCCGACTGCGGGCATTCCCCGCATCGTGATCAGCCCGAAACGGCGATAGTGGCGGCCGTTTCATTCGTGCGGAATCACTCAGGGGAAACGCTTAATGAGAGTCCAATGCTTTAGGGCTAAAGTATTTGGGCCTCGAGGTCCGTTGCCCTACGATCCGCCCGTCCAATTTTTCTTGACACTAGAAAGCAGAAGGAGTCTTCCATGAGCAACCGTTTCGCACGCAGCACGCTGGCTGTCCTGTCGCTGGCCTGCATCGCCACCATGGCGCATGCCCAGCAGGGCAAGCTCAAGGTGGGCCTGATGCTGCCCTACAGCGGCACCTACACCGCGCTGGGCGTGGCCATCGAGAACGGCTTCAAGCTGCACGTCGAGGAACTGGGCGGCAAACTCGGCGGCCGCGAGATCGAATACATCAAGGTGGACGATGAGTCGGACCCGGCCAAGGCCACCGATAACGTCAACAAGCTGATCAAGCGCGACAACGTCGACGTCATCGTCGGCACCGTGCACTCCGGCGTGGTCATGGCCATGGCCAAGGCCGCCAAGGAAAGCGGCACCGTGCTGATCGTGCCCAACGCCGGTGCCGACGCCGTCACCGGCCCGATGTGCGCGCCCAACATCTTCCGCAGCTCCTTCAGCAACTGGCAGCCGGCCTATGCCATGGGCGAAGTGGCGGCCAAGCAGGGCAAGAAGACCGCGATGACCATCACCTGGAAGTACGCCGCCGGCGACGAATCGGTGGCCGGCTTCAAGGAAGGCTTCGAGAAGGGCGGCGGCAAGGTGGTGAAGAACCTCACCGTGCCTTTCCCGAACGTGGAGTTCCAGGCGCTGCTCACCGAGATCGCGGCGGCCAAGCCGGATGCGGTGTATTCCTTCTTCGCCGGCGGCGGCGCGGTGAAGTTCGTCAAGGACTACGCGGCGGCGGGCCTGAACAAGAACATCCCGCTCTACGGCCCCGGCTTCCTGACCGACGGCACACTGGACGCGCAGGGCGATGCGGCACAAGGCATGCTCACCACGCTGCACTACGCCGACGGCCTGAACACGCCGCGCGACAACGCCTTCCGCACCGCCTACGCCAAGGCCTTCAAGCTGCAGCCCGACGTGTATGCGGTGCAGGGCTACGACGCGGCGCAGATGCTGGCGGCCGGCCTCACGGCGACCAAGGGCGACATCAGCAAGAAGGCTGAATTCGCTGCCGCCGTCGAGAAGGCGAAGATCGACAGCCCGCGCGGCACCTTCACGGTCGGCAAGTCGCACAACCCGGTGCAGGACATCTACCTGCGCAAGGTCGACGGCAAGGAGAACAAGGTGGTGAACGTCGCCGTCAAGGGCCTGGCCGACCCCAGCCGCGGCTGCAAGATGTGACTTGGCCCACCCCCGTATCGGCTCACTCCGTGTAGCCGAGTACCCCCTCAAGGGGGCAACACCAGCGGCCCGGCGAAGCCGGTTCCGCGGTGTTTCCCGAATGAGGCCCCGCCCGCGCTGCGGGTCGCTTCCTCACATCTGAGACCCGCACGGTGGACTTCGGAACCTTTCTTGTTCAATGCCTGAACTCGGTCCAGTACGGCTTGCTGCTGTTCCTGGTGGCTTCGGGCCTGACGCTGATCTTCGGGATCATGGGCGTCATCAATCTGGCGCACGGCAGCTTCTACATGATCGGGGCCTACATGGCCTTTGCGCTGTCGCCGATCTTCGGCGAGAGCTTCATCCTCATGCTGCTGGCCGGCGTGGTGATGGCGGCGATCTTCGGCTACCTGCTCGAATGGGCCTTCTTCAGCTACCTGTACCAGCGCGACCATCTGCAGCAGGTGCTGATGACCTACGGGCTCATCCTCGTGTTCGAGGAACTGCGCTCGATCCTGGTGGGCAATGACGTGCACGGCGTGAAGGTGCCGCCCTGGCTGGACGGCAGCTTCGCCCTGGGCGACCTGATGAGCTATCCCTGGTACCGGCTCTTCGCCTCGGCCGCGTGCATCCTGCTGGCTATCGGCTTCTACTGGGTGGTGAATCGCACGCGGCTGGGCATGATGATCCGCGCCGGTGCCAGCAACCGCGACATGGTGCGCGGCCTGGGCATCGACATCCGGCGCCTGTACCGCATCGTCTTCGCGGCCGGCGTCGCGCTGGCGGCGCTGGCGGGCATGATCGCGGCGCCCATGTCCTCGGTCTATCCCAACATGGGGGCGAGCGTGCTCATCATCTGCTTCGTGGTGGTGGTGATCGGCGGCATCGGCTCCATCACCGGGGCGCTGGTGGCCTCGCTCCTGGTCGGCTTCGTCGACACCTTCGGCAAGGTCTTCTTTGCCGAGGTGGCGGGCATCGGGGTCTATGTGCTGATGGCAATCATCCTGATCTGGCGGCCCGAGGGGCTGATGGGGCGCAAGTCATGAGCGCTGGCAGCAAACTGTCTTCCATCGTGCCGGGCGCCGTTGCGCTCGCGCTGGCCTTGCTGGCACCCACGCTGAGTCCCTACCTGTCGGACTTCGTGGTGAAGATCATGATCCTCTCGATCTTCGCCCTTAGCCTCGAGCTTCTGGTCG
>DATILH010000169.1:0-14239 GCA_035476655.1 Variovorax sp. | reverse complement strand
GGCCCACGCCGCTTCAGGCCAAGGCCTTCGCGCTGCTCGGCTTGAACCCGGCTTGTACCCAGTAGCCGCACACCCCGTGAACGCAAAGTTCAAGCCGGGCGCGCACTTACGTCCGGGTCGGCATCAAAGTTCGGGCTAGTTCAGCGAGCGCACTTCGATATGCGCGACGTTGCGTACATGGCGCGGGCCGGTTCGCAGGTCAGTCGCCGAGATGAGCGCAATGCGGCCCTCGCGTTCATCCAGCGGCTTGCCGTCCCGCTCGAAAAGCACGAGCACGCCATCGCCCACGGCGGTGTTCGTGAGTTCGGGCCAGGAGAACACCACGCGATAGCCATCGGTCGCGCTGACCACCACCACCGTCGCCTTCCAGTCGTTGCGTGCGGTTGGTGTCAGCCCGGCGCGCCCGATCAATGCTGCCAGCTTCACGCCCCGCACCGTGGATGGCGGGTTCGCGCCGACCGGGTTGCGCGCCTGGGTGATCTGTCCGATGGCGTCGGTGGGAAAGGCGGCCAGAGCGGCGGCGTCGAGGCGCAGGCGCTGCTGCACCGCGCCCGTCACCTCGACCTGTTCGCTCACCTGGGCCTGCACCCAGGTGCACGCAAGCATCAGGAAGAAACTGCTGGCAAGGGGACGCAAGCTCATGGCAACTGGCCCCGGTCGTTGCAACGCGCCCATTTTCGAGGGGAACAGGCTTGCGCGCCAGCCGGGCAGGCCCGATCACCGAACGCTCTTGGCGCCCTTCACGAAGTCCTCGATGAACTCCACGAAACTCTGCGCCGCCGGCGACAGCGAACGCGCGGCCGCGCTGTAGATGCACACCTCCCGGTAGAACACCGGATCGATCAGCGGCCGCATCACCAGGCCATGGCCCTGCACCATCGGCGCGGCGTAGGACGGGCAGGCGGTCACGCCCAGGCCGGCGCTGACCAGGCCGAGCGCGGTGCTCATGTAGGACACCTGATGCACTGGCTGCACCAGTGGCAGCGACAGGCCGGCCGCCGCCAGCTCCGGCTCCAGCCGCCGCATGAAGTCGTGCGTGGGCGCAATGAAGGGCAGGCCGGCCAGATCGCGCCAGCGCAGCTGCTTCTTGCGTGCCAGCGGATGCTGCGGCTGGCAGATGAAGTGATGCCGGTCGCGCAGCAGCGGCCGACGCGCCAACTCCGGCGGCGCTGCGCCATCCGGGCCGATGGCCAGCTCCACTTGCGCCGACAGCACACGCTCGTGCATCTGCTCGGGCACGGTGTCGGCGAGCTGGACTTCGACGTCGGGGTAGCGCTGACGATAGGCGGCGATCACCTGCGGCATCAGGGTGCAGGCCATCATCTGCGGGGCGGCCACGCGCAGGAGGCCCTTCTTCTTGTCGCGCAGCTCGCCCACGCTGTGCACAGCCTCTTCCAGCTCGCGCAGCATGCGTTGCGAAAAGGGATAGAGGTCGCGGCCCGCCTCGGACAGCTCGACGCGCCGCGTGTTGCGATCGAGCAGGCGCACGCCCAGTTCGCCTTCCAGCTCGCGCACCAGCACGCTCATCGCGGCCTGGGTCAGGTGCAGCTGGCGCGCCGCTTCGGTAAAGCTGGCGCAGTCCGCCACCGCGATGAAGGCGCGCAGCTGGCGCAGGGTCAGGTTCATGCGCCGGCGTTCAGCGCGTGTTGCTGCCGTCGGGCGTCGACACCGAGGCTGGCGGCACCTTGCGTGCGCCGACGTCGCTGCCGCGCGCGCGGAACAAGGCTGCGCGCATCAGGAAGATGGTGGTGACAGGCGCCGTCAGCGCAACGAAGATGGCGATCAGCACCGCATGCAGGAACAGGCTCGCGCCCTGCACCGAGAAATAGATGATGGTGGCGATGGTCATGCACCACACGCCCACGGTGGCACCCAGCGTCGGCGCATGGATGCGCCGGAAGAAGGTGGGCAGCCGCACCAGGCCGAAGGAGCCGATGGCGGCAAAGGCTGCCCCCACCACGATGAACAGCCCGGTGAGCGCCTCGGCCCAAAGGGGCAGCGGGCCGATGATGAAGTCCGTGCTCATTCAATCACCTCGCCGCGCAGCAGGAACTTTGCCAGCGCGGTCGAGCCGACAAAGCCGAACAGGGCGATCATCATGGCCGCCTCGAAGTACACGCTGCTGGCGTAGTTGATGCCCAGCACCAGCATCATCAGCATGCCGTTGATGTAGAGGCAATCGAGCGCGGTGACGCGGTCCTGCGCCGTCGGCCCGGTCAGGAGGCGAAAGACGGCGCACAGCATGGCCACCGCCAGCAGGAACAGTGCCAGCTTCACGGCCCAGAGGAGGATGGGGGTCATGACTCGAAGATCTCCATGAGGGGACGCTCGTAGCGCGACTTCACCAGGGCGATGAAGGCGGCGTCGTCGGTCAGGTCGAACACGTGGATGATCAAGGTGCTGCGGTCGAAGGACAGCTCGGCCCAGGCGGTGCCGGGTGTCAGGCAGAAGATCATGGCCAGCACGGCCATGCCGTTCGGGTCGCGCATGTCCATCGGGATATGGATGAAGTGCGAGGCGATGTTCTCGGTACGCCGCGTCAGCAGCAGGCGCCCCACATCCCAGGCCGACTCCAGCAGGTCGAGCATGACGTGTCCCGCCAGCTTCAGTATCACCATCGGCCGGCGCACCGTGGCAATGGCTGGGCGCAGGCTGCGCGTGAGCAGCGGCACTGCGACGGCCAGCAGGGCGGCCAGCAGCAAGGTGGCCGGATGCATCGACTGGTTGAGCAGGATCCACACCACGAACAGCGCCAGCGAGAGGGCCAGTGACAGCCAGCGCTTCATGGTGGGCCCTTCTTCGCGGCTTGGGATGACAGGCTGGGCTTCTGGCGCGCGTTCATCACCGCGCGCCGGTAGTCGTTGGGCGCGCTCAGCTCCTTGGCGGTGGCGCTCGCGTGCTGCATCGCCGGTCCTGCCCCCAGGCTCAGCGCCAGGCTGGCGCCGATCAGTGCGGCCACGGGCAGTACCTCCATCGCGCGCAGGGCCGGTTGCGCCGTCTCCGGGGCGGTCCAGAAGTGGCGGATGCCGGCGCGGCTGAGCGCGACCAGTGTGAAGAAGCCTGAGACCAGCAGCAGCGCCAGGAACAGCCAGGCCGCCGGGCTCATCGATGGCATCTTCATCACGCCGTCCAGCATGGCGAACTTGCCGATGAAGCCTGACAGCGGCGGCAGACCGGCCAGCAGCAGGGTGCTGGCCACGAAGGCCAGGCCGAGAAAGGCCACACCAGCGGGAATGGCACGGCCGTAGAGCGCCTGCGCATCGTCGTCGAGGTTGACGTCGTCCAGGGGCTTCAGGTCTTCCGCCAGGAAGGGCGCCGCACCGGCCGATTCGTGCGCGGCAATGCTGGCGCCCGCATTGCGCCAACGCTCGACCATGTCGATCAGAAGGAAGAAGCCGGCCGCCGCCAAGGTCGAGCTCAGCAGGTAGTACAGGGCGCCGGCCCACACTTCGGGCCGCCCCAGGCCAATGGCCGCCAGCAGCGTGCCGGCCGACATCAGCACGCTGAAGCCCGCCAGGTTGGCCAGCCGCTGCGTGCCGATGGCGCCCAGCGCCGCCACGAAAAGAGTGGCCAGGCCGAGCGAGATCAGGATGTTCTGGCCGAAGAAGTCGGCCACAGGGGTCGCATTGCTGACGAAGAGCAGCGACCACAGCCGCAGCACGGTGTAGACACCTACCTTGGTCAGGAGCGTGAAGACGGCGCTGACCGGCAGCACGGCGGCACTGTAGGCCGGCACCAGCCAGAAGTTGAGCGGCCAGGCCCCGGCCTTGGCAAGGAAGGCGGCCGCCAGGATGGCGCCGGCCGCATGCACCAGGCCACGGTCGGCGACCGGCAGTTCGGCAATGCGCATGCCCAGATCGGCCATGTTGAGCGTGCCGGTCACCCCGTACATCAGCGCCGCGCCCACCAGGAAGAGGGCCGAGGCCGCCAGGTTGATGGCGATGTAGTGCAGCCCGGCGCGCGCCCGCAGCTTGCCCGAGCCGTGCAGCAAGAGGCCGTAGGAAGCGGCCAGCATCACCTCGAAGAAGACGAAGAGGTTGAACAGGTCGCCGGTGAGGAAGGCGCCGTTCAGGCCCATCAGCTGCAGTTGCAGGAGTGGATGGAAATGCACCCCGGCGCGGTCCCAGCGCGAGGTGGAATAGACCGAGGCGGCCAGGGCGATCACGCTGGTCAGCGCCACCATCATGCTGGAGAGCCGGTCGGCCACCAGCGCGATGCCGAAGGGCGCGCGCCAGTTGCCCGGCAGATAGACGCCGATCGAGCCGGCGCCGCTGCCGGTGTCCGGCGCGTTGACCCAGCGCAGCAGCGCCAGCGCGACCACCAGGCCGGCCAGGCCCGAGATCACGGTGAGCACCGACTTCAGGCGCCGGTGCCGCTCTTCCAGGGTGAGCATCAGCCCAGCGGTGAGCAGCGGCAGCAGGATCGGCGCCGCCACCAGGTGCGGCATGGTGGCTTCCAGCAGGCCGTCGATCAACGCGATGAACTGGATCATCGATCCCCCTCCTCGCCGTCCACATGGTCAGTGCCGTGCAGGCCGCGCGAGGCCAGCAGCACCACCAGGAACAGGGCCGTCATGGCAAAGCCGATCACGATGGCGGTGAGCACCAGCGCCTGCGGCATCGGGTCGGCAGTGTTGGCCATGGTGGAGGCAATGCCGGGCAGCAGGATCGGCTCGCTGTCGACCTTCAGGCGCCCCATGCTGAAGATGAACAGGTTGACCGAATAGGACAGCAGGGTCAGGCCCATGACCACCTGGAAGCTGCGCGGGCGCAGCAGCAGGTACACGCCCGAGCCCGCGAGGATGCCGATGGCGATGGCGAGCACGGCTTGCATCAGGTCTTGACTCCAGTGGCTGCGGCCAATTCGCGTTCGGCGATTGCCTCTGCCGCGGCTTGTTCCTCGACACGCTCCTGCTGCTCCTCGGCCCAGCGGTGGCTGCGGATCGACTGGTGCGCCAGCGCGGTAAGGATCAGCATGGTCGAGCCCAGCACCAGCGTGAACACGCCGATGTCGAAGAACAGGGCGCTCGGCACATGCAAGTCGCCAAGGATCGGCAGGTGCAGGTGCGCAGTGTGGGTGGTGAGGAAGGGGAAGTCCAGCAGCATGGCGCCGCCGCCGGTGGCCAGCGCCAGCAGCAGGCCGGTGGCGATCCAGCGGCGCGGGTAGATGCGCAGGTGCTCTTCTACCCACTCGGCGCCCGAGACGATGTATTGCAGGAGCAGCGCCACCGACATCACCAGCCCGGCGACGAAGCCGCCGCCCGGCTGGTTGTGGCCGCGCATGAAGAAGTAGACCGAGACCAGCGCCGACAGCGGCAGCAGGAGGCGCACCAGCACTGCCGGCACCATCAGGTAGCCGACGGCGGTGTCGTGCGCCAGCCGCGGGTTCACCAGGTCGCTGCTGCCGTCATCGGGCTGCGCAAGTTGCTGCGGCGGCAGGGCCATCGACTCGACGGCAGGGCGGAAGCGCCGCAGCAGGGCATAGACGGTGAGGGCGACCGCGCCCAGCACGGTGATCTCGCCGAAGGTGTCGAAGCCGCGGAAGTCCACCAGCATCACGTTGACGACGTTGCTGCCGCCGCCTTCGCTGAGCGCCCGCTCCAGGAAGAAGCCCGAGATGCTTTGCGGGAAAGGGCGCGTCATCAAGGTCCACGACAGCGCCGCCATGCCGCAGCCGGCGGCGATGGCCAGGCCCAGGTCGCGGCTGCGGCGGCCCCAGCGGCGCCAGCGCGGACCCGCAGGCCGTACCGCTTGCTTGCGCAGCGGCAGCCAGCGCAGGCCCAGCAGCATCAGCACGGTGGTCACCACTTCCGCGATGAGTTGCGTCAGCGCCAGGTCGGGCGCCGAAAACCAGATGAAGGTGATGCAGCACACCAGGCCGGCGGCGGAGCTCAGCATCAGTGCCGCCAGGCGGTGGAACTGGGCCTGCTGTGCCGCCGCCAGCGCGCAGACGCCGCCGATCAGCCATGTCATGGCGAACATGGGCGAGAAGGGCAGCAATTCGCTGGCTTCGTGCCGCGCGGGTTGCAGGTACAGGGAGGCCGCCGCGCCCGCCACGGCCAGCGTCATCAACAGGAGCAGTTGCATCTGCAGGCGGCGCGTGCCCAGGATGCGACGGCCGCGCCGGCCGGCTTCGGAGAGGCGGGCCAGGCCGTTCTCGAAGGCGCGTTGGCCGTCGAAGCGGTGCAGGAGCGGCGTCACGGCCAGGCCGCCGTGTGCACGCAACTTGCGCTGCACGAAATAGATGAGCGCACCGCCGCCCAGGGCCAGGAAGCTCATGATCAAGGGCAGGTTGAAGCCGTGCCACAGCGCCAGCGTGTACTCGGGCAAGGTGCCGCCGACCACCGGCCGCGCCGCGGCAGCCAGCATGGGGCCGACCGACCAGGCCGGCGCGATGCCCACCACCAGGCAGGCCAGCACCAGCAGTTCGCCCGGCACCCGCATCCACCGCGGCGGCTCGTGCGGCTGCTTGGGCACCTGGTCGCCGCAGGGTGGGCCGAAGAACACGTCCACCGTCAGATACAAGGAGTAGGCCACGCTGAACATGCCGGCCAGGGTGGCGACGAGCGGCAGGCTGATGTTGACCCACGGTGTGGACTGGATGAAGGTCGTCTCCGCGAAGAACATCTCCTTGGAGAGAAAACCGTTGAGCAGCGGCACGCCGGCCATGGCGGCGCTGGCGATGATGGCCAGCGTGCCGGTGATCGGCATGGCCTTGAGCAGGCCGCTGAGCTTGCGGATGTCGCGCGTGCCGGTCTCGTGGTCGATGATGCCGGCCGCCATGAACAGCGAGGCCTTGAAGGTGGCGTGATTCATCACATGGAACACCGCCGCCACGGCAGCCAGCGGGCTGTTGAGCCCGAGCAGCAGCACGATCAGCCCAAGGTGCGAGATCGTGGAGTAGGCCAGCAGCGCCTTGAGGTCGCGCTGGAACATCGCCACATAGCCGCCCAGCAGCAAGGTGGCGGCGCCGGCGCCGCCGACCAGCCAGAACCAGGCCTCGGTGCCGGAAAGCACCGGCCACAGGCGCGCCAGCAGGAACACGCCCAGCTTCACCATGGTGGCCGAATGCAGGTAGGCCGAAACGGGCGTGGGCGCTGCCATGGCGCGCGGCAGCCAGAAGTGAAAGGGGAACTGCGCGCTCTTGGTGAAGGCGCCCAGCAGCACCAGCAGCAGCGCCGGCAGGTAGAGCGAATCGGCGCGGATCTCCTCGCCGGCGGCCAGCACCACATCGAGCTCGTAGCTGCCGGCGATGCGCCCGAGCAGCAGCACGCCGGCCAGCAGGCACAGGCCGCCGGCGCCGGTGACGGTGAGCGCCATGCGCGCGCCGCGCCGGGCGTCGCGCCGGTGGTGCCAGTAGCCGATCAGCAGGAAGGAGAAGAGGCTGGTGAGTTCCCAGAACACCACCATCTGGATCAGGTTGCCCGAGAGCACCACGCCCATCATTGCGCCCATGAAGGCGAGGAAGAAGGAGAAGAAGCGCGGCACCGGATCGGAGGACGACATGTAGTAGCGCGCATAGAGCACCACCAGCGCGCCGATGCCCAGCACCAGCATGGCAAAGAGCCAGGAAAAGCCGTCGAGCCGCAGCACGATGTCTAGCCCGATCGCTGGCACCCATTCGATCCGTTCGCGGATCACGTTGCCATTGGCAACTTGCGGAAAGAGCCAGGCAACCTGAACGGCGCAGCCGAGCGCGACAAGGCCCGCCAGCGTTGACTCCCGGTTGCGCGCGTTGTGGGGCAACAGGGCCGCAAGAATGCTGGCGATGAAGGGCAGCGCGACGACGAGGACCAGCGACATCGCGACCGATTCTATAGACCGACCGCTACAGTCCCTCGCTCAGCAGCGCATCGTCATGCGGTCAAGGCACGCACCGTGCGCACGCCCAGCCAGGTCAGGAGCAGCGATCCGAACAGGTGCGCGCCGGCCGTGAGGAGCGCCGTCCCGACCTGGCCTTCCATCAGCATCGTCACCACCTCGATCGAGAAGCTGGAAAAGGTGGTGAGCCCACCGAGGAAGCCGGTCACCAGGGCGAGGCGCCACAGCGGCGAGACTTCGGGCAACAGCGCCAGGCCGGCCACCACCAGGCCGATGAGGTAGCCACCGATCAGGTTGGCCGCCAAGGTGCCCCAGGGCATGACTCCGATGCCCAGCCACAAGGTGAGGCCCCAGCGCGCCAGTGCGCCGATGGAGGCCCCCAGGCTGATGGCGACGACGGCCAGCAGCATCGCGCTCACTTTTCCACGCCCATCACCAGGTTCGGCAGGCTGGTCACGAGGCCGGGGAACAGCGTGATGATGGCAATGCACAGCACCAGGCAAAAGAAGAAGGGGATGGCTGCTTTGGCGATGATGTTGCTGTCCTTGCCCGTCATGTTCTGCAGCACGAAGAGGTTGAAGCCCACCGGCGGCGTCACCTCGGCGATCTCGACCAGCAGCACCACGAAGATGCCGAACCACACCAGGTCGAAACCGGCCTTCTGCACCATCGGCAGCACCACGGCGGCGGTGAGCACGATCATGCTGATGCCGTCGAGCGCAGTGCCCAGCACCAGGTACACCAGCACCAGCGCGCCGATCAGCGCATAGGGCGACAGGTGCATGCCGTCGACCCACTCGGCCAGCTCGCGCGGGATGCCGGTGAAGGCCATGGTCTTGGTCAGGAAGGCGGCGCCGGCCAGGATGAACATGATCATGCAACTGGTGCGCGTGGCGCCCATCAGCCCATCCTTGAAGTTCTGCCAGGTCAGGCTCCTGCCCCAGGCGGCGATGGCCAGCGCGCCCAGCACCCCGAAGGCGGCGCATTCGGTAGCGGTGGCCCAGCCGGCCACCAGCACCCAGACGATGAAGACGATCAGCAGGCCGCAGGGAATGAGGTTGCCCGACAGGCGAAGCTTCTCCATGAAACTGGTGGGTGGATCGGCTGGCGGCACCTGGTCCGGATGGCGCAGGCTCCACCAGCCGATGTAGCCGGAGAAGAGCAGCATCAGCAGCAGGCCCGGCAGGAAGCCGGCCAGGAAGATGCGGATGATCGAGGCATCCGCGGCGACGGCATAGACCACCATCGTGATCGATGGCGGGATCAGGATGCCCAGCGTTCCGGCCGTGGCCAGCGAGCCGATTGCCAGCTTCTCGTTGTAGCCGCGCCGCTTGAGTTCGGGCAGGGCCACCTTGGCGATGGTCGCGCAGGTGGCGGCCGAGGAGCCCGAGACCGAGCCGAACACGCCGCAGCCCAGGATGGTGGTGTGCATCAAGCGGCCCGGCACCCGGTTGAGCCATGGGCGCAGGCCCTCGAACATCTCTTCGCTGAGCTTGGTGCGAAACAGGATCTCGCCCATCCAGATGAAGAGGGGTAGGGCCGCCAGTTCCCAACTGGCATTGCTTTCCCAGAAGGCGGAAAAAAGATTCTTGCCGGGCTGCGTGCTGGTGAAGAAGGCCTGGCCGACCCAGCCGACGATGGCCAGCGTCATCGCGATCCAGACGCCGCCGGCCAGGAGGAGCAGCATGATGGCGAGCAACAGCGCGCCCATGAGAAGAGTGTCGAGCATGGACTTCTCTCTTCAGATGTCGGAGGAGAAGTCGCCGGCGGCGTGCCGCTCTTCGACCGCGCGCTGGTAGCTCGGTTTCTCGCCGCGCACGACGCCGACCAGTTCGTCGATCATCGCCACCAGCAGCAGCCAGCAGCCGATCACGAAGGTCGACTGCGGAATCCAGATCGGGATGACCAGCAGGCCGGTCGCCATCTCGGCGAACTCGTAGCTCTCCCAGGTGAAGCTGGTAGCCCAGTAGGTCAGGTAGGCCACCGCCACGGCCGCGATCAGGAGGCATATGACATCGAGCGCGCGCCGGATCCTGGGCGGCACCGAATCGAGCAGCAGGGTCACGCGCACGAAGTCGCCGTGCCGGAACGCGTGCGCCATGGCAAAGAAGGAGGCCGCCGCGCACAGCCACGAAACCGCATCGTTGAGCCCGCTGATGTGCCAGTTCATCTGGCGGCCGACGCCGCCGATGATCATCAGCACGAAGATCAGGAACACGCAGAAGGCGCCGAGCGCGCCTGCGCCGGTGTACAGGCGGTCCAGCAGCTGGCGCATGGCTTACTTCTTCTTGTAGGCGTCGACGATGGCCTGGCCATCGGCGCCCGCGGCCTTCAGCCAGTCGGCCTGCATGATGCCGCCGACCTGGCGCATGTCGGCATCGAGCTTGGCTGAGGGGGTGTGGATCTTCATGCCGCGCTCTGCCAGAAGGCGCTTGTATTCGTCGTTCTTTTCCTGGGCCGTCTTCCAGCCGCGCGCTTCGGCATCGGCGGCGGCCTTGGTCAGCGCGGACTTGGTGGCGGGATCGAGCGCGTCGAAGGCCTTGAGGTTGACTAGCACCGCGTTCTTCGGAATCCAGGCGCGCGTGTCGTAGAAATTCTTGATGTGCTCGTAGGTCTTGGTGTCGTAGCCCGTCGAGCCCGAGCTCATGTAGCTTTCTATCACTCCGGTGGCCATGGCCTGGCTCAGCTCGGCCTGCTGGATCTGCACCGGCTGCGCGCCGATCAGCTCGGCGATCTTGGCGGTGGCCGGGCTATAGGCGCGCCACTTGATGCCGCGCAAATCGGCTACCGAGCCGATCTCCTTCTTCGCATAGATGCCTTGCGGTGCCCACGGCACCATGAACAGCACCTTCATGCCCTGGGCGGCGAGCAGCTTGTCCATGGCCGGCTTGGACACGTCGTAGAGCTTCTTGGCTTCGGGATAGGTGGTGGCCAGGAAGGGCACGCCGTCGAGCGCATAGATCGGGTTCTCGTTGGCGAAGTTGGCCAGGAGGATTTCGCCGGCCTGTGCCTGGCTGCTCTGCACCGCGCGCTTGATCTCGGGTGCCTTGAAGAGGGACGCGTTGGCATGCACTGCGATCTTCAGCTTGCCGCCGGTGGCCGCGTCGACGTCCTTGGCGAACTGCGCGATGTTCTCGGTGTGGTAGTTCGTTGCCGGGTAGGCGGTGGGCAGGTCCCACTTGGTCTGGGCCTGTGCGGCCATTGCGGCCATGCCCAGGCCCAGGGCGGCGAGGGCAACGCAGAGCTTGCGATTCATGTGTTCTCCAAGGCGGGAAAAATGAAAAGGCGAGCTTACGTGCAAGTAACGGGCCATGGCTTGGGGCATTCCCCTGCCTGCCCGGCGCCAATAAGAACGGGCCGCGCGAGGCGGCCCGTCGATCGTGGTGCTCGGAGGCTACTGTTTGGCAGCAGGCGCGGCCGATGCGGCCGGCTTGGCAGCCACGGCCTTCAGCGTGACCGGCTTCGCGGCCGCGGGTGCCGCATCGGCCGCCTTGAAGGCTTCACCGTTGACGGTGAGGCCCTCGGCCGAGAGCCTCTCGGCCTTCTTGCCCTTCACGCCCTTGACCCGCGTCATGAGGTCGTCCCAGTTCTTGAATTCGCCCTGCTTGCGCGCGTCGAGAATTCGCTGCGACATGGAGGGGCCCACGCCCTTGATGCCATCGAGTTCGGCGAGGCTTGCCTTGTTCGCATCGACAGCGGCAAAGGCGGCGGCAGCCGACAGCATGGCCAGACCGGCCAAGATCTTTTTCAACATTGATTTCTCCCTGATGTCTTCTTGAACTGGAGCAACATTGCGTTGCTCCGGCCGATCGCAGAATGCGCCCGGCACATGCGCAACGGCGCGCCGTGCGCGCGCGTTGACAAGGCAGGTTCTAGAGCTCTTCTACTCGGCGCGGCGGATAGCTGTCCCAGGCCTGGCAGCCGGGGCAGTGCCAGAAGTACTGGTGCGCCTCGAAGCCGCAGGCGGCGCAGCGGTAGCGCATGAGTGGACGCACCGCTTGCTCGAGCGCGCGCTGTACCGGCGGGTGCAGCGTTTCGCGCTCGAAGCGTTCGCCGGCCAGCCAGCGACTGGCCGCCACCAGCGAGGGCTGGTGCTGCAGGTGGGCGATGTAGCTGTCGCGCGGGCAGGCCGCCTGGGCACCCTCCGTCTCCACGTCGACCAAGGTGCTGCCGCCCAGCGCCACGATGGCTTCCACCACGTCGATCGAGGGGGCTGCGGCATAGCGGCGCTGCAGCAGGGCCAGTGCTTCGCCGGAGCGCTGCGAGGCGGTGGCCGCCTGCTGCATCAGCGAGGCATAGAGCGGCAGGGCCAGCGGCGCGGTCTCGGCCAGCGCCACCAGGGTGTCGAAGGCCTGCGCCGCCGCGCCGCCGCGCAGTTGCAGTGCGGCAGTGTCGATGGCCGGGCGCGGCACGGCCGGGGCGATCTGGCGGGCTTCCTGCAGCAGGCGTGCAGCCTCGTCCAGTTCGCCGCGCCCCACGTGCTCGGCGGCCTGCTCGCACAGGTAGTGCGCGCGCCGCGTGCCGTAGCTGGCCTGGTCGGATTCGTCCAGCTTGCGCGCCACGGTGGTGGCCTGCGTCCATTCGCGCGAGCGCTCGTAGATGGCCAGGAGGGCCAGGCGCGCCTCGTTCTCGTAGCGCGTGCCCTCGAGCTTTTGCAGCGCCGCCTCGGCGCGGTCGAGCAGGCCGGCGCGCAGGAAGTCCTGGGCAAGCGCATGCTGGGCGCGGTCGCGGTCGGCCCGGCTCAGGTCACCGCGCGACAGCAAGTGCTCGTGCACCCGCACCGCGCGCTGGTACTCGCCGCGCCGGCGGAACAGGTTGCCCAGGGCAAAGTGCAGCTCCTGGGTGTCTGGGTCGTTCTGCACCGCCTCGATGAAGGCATCGATGGCCTGGTCCTGTTGTTCGTTCAGCAGGAAATTCAGGCCGCGAAAGTAGGCCTTGGGCGCTTGCCGGTTTTCCAGCCGCAACTGGCGCAGGTCGAAACGCGAGGCCAGCCAGCCCAGCACGAAAGCTACCGGCAGCCCCAAGAGGAGCCAGCTGAGATCAAAGTCCATGGTGGCGCGCGACCGGCAGTTCGTTGTTGTTGCTGTTGTTGCCGTTGCCACCGCTGGTGGGCCCGGTGGCCGCAGCGCCCGCCGTTGCCGCCGGCAGCTTGGCCGCGTTGCTGCGGTGCTTCCACCAGCCCGGCAGCATGCCCAGGGCGCCGACCACGATGCCGCCGGCAAATGCCACCAGCACCACCAGCACCAGCGGTGCGCGCCAGTGGGTGCCGAAGAAGAAATTGACCGTCGCGTCGTGCTGGTTGTTCAGCGCGAAGGCGAAGAGGGTAAAAAAAATGGCTGCCTTGAGCAGCCACAGCAGGTATTTCATGAGGCTTTCCGGTGGCCGGAAAGATTCTACGTTCGCGCTCAGTCTTTGCGACCTTGCGCTGCGTCGAGCTGCGCCGTGCGCTCGTCCACCGCCTCGCGCAGGGCCTTGCCCGGCTTGAAGTGGGGCACGCGCTTTTCGGGCACCTGCACGCTTTCGCCCGAACGCGGGTTGCGTCCGATGCGCGGCGGCCTGCGGCTCACCGAGAAGCTGCCGAAGCCACGGATCTCGATCCGGTTCCCACGCACCAGCGCGTCACCCATCGCATCGAGGATGGTCTTGACGGCGGATTCGGCATCGCGATGCGTCAGTTGCGCAAAGCGGGCAGCGAGTTCTTCGACGAGATCGGAACGGGTCATTGTTCGGCGAGCATACAAAAGAAAAAGGGACAGGGAGCCCCTCAAAGGGCAACCCTGTCCCGTAGTGACGGCTTACTTGTCGCCGTTGTTGTCCAGCTTGGCGCGCAGCAGGGCGCCCAGGCTGGTGGTGCCGGCGTTTTCACGCGCGGACTGCTGGCTCAGGCTGGCCATGGCGCCTTGCTCGTCGACCATGTCCTTCTGCTTGACCGACAGCTGGATGTTGCGGGTCTTGCGATCCACATTGACCACCACGGCGGTGACTTCGTCGCCTTCCTTGAGCACGTTGCGGGCGTCTTCCACGCGGTCGCGGGAGATTTCCGAAGCGCGCAGGTAGCCGATGATGTCGCTGCCCAGGTCGATCTCGGCGCCACGCGCGTCAACCGTCTTGACCTTGCCGGTCACGATCTGGCCCTTGTCGTTCACGGTGGTGAACGTGGTGAAGGGGTCGCTGTCCAGCTGCTTGATGCCCAGGCTGATGCGCTCGCGGTCGACGTCGACGGCCAGCACGATCGCTTCGACTTCCTGGCCCTTCTTGTAGTTGCGCACGGCGGTTTCGCCGGGCTCGTTCCACGAGAGATCGGACAGGTGCACCAGGCCGTCGATGCCGGCAGCCAGGCCCACGAACACGCCGAAGTCGGTGATCGACTTGATCGGGCCCTTGACGCGGTCGCCGCGCTTGGTGTTCTGCGCGAATTC
>DATILH010000168.1:0-15482 GCA_035476655.1 Variovorax sp. | reverse complement strand
GCCTTGCCGCAGGAGCTGGGCTGCAATTCACCGGACCAGCTGGCGCTGATCGACTTGCCGTCCTGCGATTCGTCCAGCGCCAGCAGGCCTTCGGGGTCGATGTCGCCGGCCACCTGCGCCGGCGGCTGGCCGGGGCGCTGCACCTGGCCACGCACGCCGTCGTAGTCGGGGTGGCGCTCCAGCACCAGGGTGGCGATGCCGTCCTGGCCGTCGATGCGTGCTTCCCAGCTGCCGTAGAGGGCCTGTATCGAGAGCTGTTGCGCGCTGTCGGGGCAGTCGGCCTTGCCCGGCGTGTCCTGCGCCCAGGCGGGCGATGCGACGCAGGCGCCGGCCAACAGGCAGGCGGTGATGGCGCGGCGAATCATGAAGCGGAGGGTGCAGCCGAAGCTGCTGCTGCTGCTGCGGTGTCGGAGGCGCGCTTGGCGAATTCGGCGCGCAGCGCCTTGAGTTTCTCGCGCGGGTCTTCCTTGGCGGTGGTCTTGTCCAGCGCCATCTCGGCGATGAATCGGCTGGGCTGCGCCGCCACCATCTCGCGGCCCTTCTTGCGCCGCTTGGTCCAGCTCACTGCCAGGCTGCGCTGGGCGCGGGTGATGCCCACGTACATCAGGCGGCGCTCTTCCTGCAGGCGCTCCACCACGCTCTCGGCTACCTTCTCCTGTCGGCCCTCGTCGTCGTCAAGCTTGAAGGGCAGCAGGCCTTCGTTGGCGCCGATCAGCATCACGTGCGGCCACTCCAGGCCCTTGGAGGCGTGCAAGGTGGAAAGCGTCACCACGTTCTGCTCCTGCTCGCGTTCGCTGATGGTGGACAGGAGCGAGATGGTCTGGGCCACTTGCAGGAGGCTCTTCTTCTCGCCGTTGGCATCGCTGACACCGGCCGCATCCGCGAGCTGGCCGCCGCAGCGCTGCGACATCCAGTCACAGAATTCCATCACGTTGGTCCAGCGGCTGGCGGCCGCCTGCTCGCTGTCCTCGCCGTCGTACAGGTGCTTCTCGTACTCGATGTCCTTGAGCCAGGTATTGAGGAAGGCGCGCGCGTCCTCGGCGCCCATGGTGTGGCGGGCGCGGTATTCCAGGTCGTTGATGTAGCGGCCGAACTCGTGCAGGCCGTCCAATGCCCGCTTGGGCAAAACGCTGGGCAGCGAGGAACTGAACAGGGCCTCGAACAGGCTCAGCTTGTACTGGCTGGCGAACACGCCCAGGCTCTGCAAGCTGGTGTGGCCGATGCCGCGCTTGGGCGTCGTGATGGCGCGCAGGAAGGCCGGGTCGTCGTCGTTGTTGACCCACAGGCGAAACCAGCCGCACAGGTCCTTGATCTCGGCGCGGTCGAAGAAGCTCTGGCCGCCCGAGACCTTGTAGGGGATCTGCGCCTTGCGCAGCGCCTGCTCGAAAACCCGGGCCTGGTGGTTGGCGCGGTACAGCACGGCGAAATCCTTGAACTCCTTGTGCGTGGAGCTCTCGCGCAGGCTCTGGATGCGTGCCACCGCGCGCTCGGCCTCGTGCTGCTCGTTGTCGGCGTCCACCACGCGCACCGGCTCGCCCTCGCCCAGTTCGCTGAAAAGGGTCTTGGGAAAGAGCTTGGGGTTGGGCCCGATCACGTTGTTGGCGGCGCGCAGGATGGCGCTGGTGCTGCGGTAGTTCTGCTCCAGCTTCACCACCTTCAGGCTCGGGAAATCGACCGGGAGCTTGCGCAGGTTGTCCAGCGTGGCGCCGCGCCAGCCGTAGATCGACTGGTCGTCGTCGCCCACCGCGGTGAAGCGTCCGCGCTCGCCCACGATCGCCTTCAGCACTTCGTATTGCGTGGCGTTGGTGTCCTGGTACTCGTCCACCAGCACATGGCCGAGCGCGGCCTGCCACTTGGTGCGCACTTCCTCATGGTCTCTCAGGAGCTTGAGCGGCATGCCGATCAGGTCGTCGAAGTCCACGCTCTGGTAGGCCGTCAGGCGCTCCTCATAGCGCGCCATGATGCGGGCGATGATGCGCTCGTTGTCGTCCGCCGCCAGTGCCTCGGCCTGGGCGGCGTTCAGGCCCTTGTTCTTCCACTTGCTGATGGTCCATTGCCAGATGCGCGCGGTGGCGGCGTCGGTGGTGCCGCCGGCGTCCTTCAGGATCTTGGTGACGTCGTCGCTGTCGAGGATGCTGAACTGGGGCTTGAGGCCCAGCACCGCGCCGTCCTCGCGCATCATGCGCACGCCCAGGGCGTGGAAGGTGCACACCACCACCTTCTTCGCATCGCGCCCGATCAGGCCCTTGGCACGCTCGCGCATCTCGGCCGCCGCCTTGTTGGTGAAGGTGATGGCGGCGATGCGCTTGGGCTCCAGGCCGGCCTGGATCAGCCGCGCGATCTTGTGCGTGATCACCCGCGTCTTGCCCGAGCCGGCGCCCGCCAGCACGAGGCAGGGCCCGTGCATGTAGTTGACAGCTTCCTGCTGTGCGAGATTGAGGCCGGAGGACATGGAGGCGGGAAGACGGGAAGCGCGCGCTGAGGCGAAACGGAAGGAGCGGCCAATCATACGGGGGCCGCTTTTCGCATCACGAAGGGCGTCTGGCAGGGCCGCAGCGACAATCCGGCCCCGTGTTGCAGATCTTTCTTGTCACCATCCCCTTCTTCGCCCTGGTTGCCGCCGGCTATGTGGCCGCCCGTAGCCGCGTGCTGCCGCTGGACGCCATTCCCGGTCTCAACGCCTTCGTCCTGTACTTCGCGCTGCCCTGCATGCTGTATCGCTTCGGCGCCAACACGCCGATCGCGCAGCTGCTGGATGGCAGCGTGGCGCTGGTGTGGGGCATCTGCGCGCTGGCGACGGTGGGTGCGGTGGTGGTCTTCAGCCGCAACGATCGCATCGGCTGGAACGACGCGTCCTTCGGCGCGCTGGTGGCAGCCTTTCCCAACACCGGCTTCATGGGGGTGCCGCTGCTCACTGCCATCCTGGGCGTGCAGTCGGCCGGGCCTGTGATCATCACCATCATCTTCGACATGGTGCTGACTTCCTCGCTGTGCATTGCCTTGTCGCGCCTGGATGCGGCCGGCTCGCAGGGTGCAGCGCAGGCGGTGCGCAAGGCGCTGGCCGGCGTGCTGCGCAACCCGATGCCCTGGGCGATCCTCCTGGGCGCGCTGGCTTCGGCGGCCAGCTACAAGCTGCCCGGGCCGGTCGACCGCACCATCGCCATGCTGGGCGACGCCGCCTCGCCGGCCGCGCTGTTCACCATCGGCGCGGTGCTGGCGCGCTCGGCCATGCTGGCGCACCAGGCACGCGGCCGCGCGCCGGTGCGCGACGTGCTGCCGGTGGTGCTGGTCAAGCTCGTGGCGCATCCGCTCCTGGTCTGCGCGGTGGCGTTGTTGGCGCGGGCCTGGGGCCTGCCGCTCGGCCTGCCGGCCATGGTCGCGCTGGTGCTGGTGGCGGCGCTGCCGAGCGCCAGCAATGTCTCGATGCTGGCCGAGCGCTTCGGTGCGGACAACGGCCGCATCGCCCGCATCATCCTGTGGACGACGGTGGCGGCCTTCTTCAGCTTTCCGCTGGTGGTCGAACAGGCCGAGCGCCTGCGCTGAACTCTAGTCGGTGATCACGCCCAGCTTGCGCGGATCGGCATCGCTCAGCAGCTCGCAACGCGTCAGGTCGCGGCCCTGGGTGCCGTCGCAGTAGTAGGTGTTGTAGACCCGCCCGAAGAGCGTCGGCGTGGCCGTGAAGAGCACGCCATGCTCGGGCCGCCACTTCTCCTTCGGCGTGCCTTCCTCCACGTTCACCACCTCTCCATCCGGCGTGCCCGGCGCGGTGAACTCGGCCAGGGTCTTGTGTGCTTCCTCGCCACGCCAGCGCGATGCCAGTTCGCCCGGCTTGGGCCGCGTGCCCACCGGGATCAAGAGGGCATTGACCTGTTCGCCCTCGCCGAAGCGGTGCACCTTGCCGGCCAGGTAAGCATAGGCGCAGGCCGCGTAGCACTGGCCGATCAGCTCCGTGCTGACGCCGGTGTCGCGGATCGCCTGGGCATACAGGCCGGCGGCCTCGGCGGTGCCGCCCAGCGAGTTCTCGAACACCACCGTCCGCACGTTGCCGCGGCGCAGGTGGTCCAGGAAGTTCTGTACGGCGCTGCCGTCCAGCATGCCCGACACCAGAAGGCGGTTGCCTGCCAGCGTGAGTTCGGCCGGCTGTACCGCCATCGCCGCGCCGGCAATCGTCAGGGTCCACCAGCATCGATGCAGGATCTTCATGGCCGTCCTCGTTGCGCCAAGCGAAAAGCGTCACAACCGTGATGCGAAATTCGCAGTCGGCGCCTAGAACGTCAACTGCTGTTTCACAATCTTGCGCATTGTGGGAATTCCCCACATTCGGCCGGGTTTGTCGTAGTTCTTCCGGCTAGGCCTTAGGTACACAAACTCGCTTAGAGTAGGGGCATGAACGGGAGATTTCGATGACGACCCTCCTTCGCGTCGTGCTGTGGATCCTTTGGTGCGGGGCCACGGGCTGGCTGTGGTGGGCCCAGTTTCTGGGCGCAGGCCTGGCGCTGGCGTCCTGCGCGCTGGGTTTGGTTCTCTTTGCCTGGCCGGGCACGACGGCGCGGCGCCGACGCGGGCGCGAACTGCGCTACATCGAGATTGCCAAGCAGCCGATGACGGTGCGCTGAAGGCCAGGCGCCTTCAGGAGCCGCCGTCCTTCAGTCGGCGGTATTCGTTGCGCTTCATCGTCAGGTAGTCGGCCCGATCGACCTCGTGCAACTGCCGCGCATATTGCTCGGTGGCGTCGAACCAGCCCGCAAAGCGCTTGTCGAGTTCGGAGGCAGCGGGCGAATCCAGAAATGAATCGATGGCCAGGTAGTAGCGCATGGTGTTGCGCTCCACCACGCCGCGCACGCCGCCGATGTACTGCGGCTTGCCTTCGGCGTCCTTGCCGGTGCTGGTGAAGCCGACCTTGTCGCTGCCCAGCGTCGCCAGGTAGGCCGACATCGCGAATCGCGCCGCGGTGCCGTAGGCATAGGAATAGCTCAGGTGGATGAAGGACTTGCCGCCCTCGATCGGCGTGCCGGTGAGTTCGATGCGGTAGTTGCGCGTGGACATCGGACCTTCGTCGGCGCTCAGTCGTGCATCGAGGTAGTCGGCCGTGGCTGCGGCCAGCTGGAACTTGAACTTCACCGGCGTGGCTTCCGAGAGGGGCTGATCGAACTTTCGCCCCAGCGCAACCGTCACCATGTCGCCACCCTGCACCGCGCAATGCTTGGTGTTGAGGTGCAGCATCAGCACCTCGCACCAGCTACCAGGGGTTTTCAGGCCATCGCGCACCCGGTCGAAGGGATGGTCCACCACCGCGTAGATGTCGCCGGCGAGCTTGTTCGGGTTCTCGGTGGATTCCAGCGCCAGTTTGCGCTTGAAGGGGTTGTTGGTCAGCGCCGATTGCAGCGACTGGTATTTGGCGCGCAAGGCGGTGGCACCGCCCTCGCTCGCGCTGCCGGGCGCCGGGGCTTGCGCCTGCGCGCCCGAAGCCAGCAGGAAGCTGCACAGCAGCCAGGCGCCAAGGCGCCGCAGAGGTTGGAGCGCGTATTTCATGGTGGGCGACAGGGTAGTCCCAAGGCGCGCGTAAAGCCAGTGGCCAGGTGGCCGATCTCGCTCAGATCGCCTGCGGGTCGACGTCCACCAGCCAGCGGATGACGCCCTTGCCTGCGGGCGATTGGCGCAGCTCGTGCAAGAGCGGCAGGCAGCGCGCCAGGAACTTCTGCAGCGCGGCGCGCGAACCGCTTTCGATCAGCATCTGCGCCCGCTCCACATTGGCCACCCGCTGGATCGACAAGGGCACGGCCGGATAGCAGCTCACCAGGTCCGCACCGTCCAGCGAAGCTGCCGCTGCCGCAACTGCCTGCAGGAAGCCTTGCGCCGTCTCCTGCGTGCGCGCGTCCGCCCGCAGCAGCGCCTGGTAGGCAAGGGGCGGCATGCCGGCGGCGCGGCGCTCCTCCAGTTCCTGGCTGGCAAAGGCCGGGTAGTCGTGCCGGCGCAGGGCGGTGAACAAGGGGTGCTGCGGATGATGCGTCTGGATCCACATCTGCGCCGCGCTGCCTTGGGCCGCCAGGTAGGCAGCATCGCGCCCGGCGCGGCCGGCCGCCTGCATCAGCAGGCTGAACAGGCGCTCGGGCGCGCGGAAATCGCTGGAAAAGAGCGCGCCGTCCGGATTGAGCGCCGCCACCAAGGTGATGCGGCGGAAGTCATGGCCCTTGGCGATCATCTGCGTGCCGACCAGGATGTCGACCTCGCCGGCATGCACCGCCGCCAGTTGCTGCTCCAGCGCGCCTTGCTTGCGCGTGCTGTCGGCGTCGATGCGGGCGATGCGCACCGCCGAGCCGTCCGGGCGCCGCACCGCCTCGAACAGCTCCGCCAGGTGCTCTTCCAGCCGCTCGGTGCCGCGGCCGACCGGCGCGATGTCCAGGTTGCCGCAGGCCGGGCAGGCGCGCGGCACCCGCTCGGCAAAGCCGCAGTGGTGGCAGCGCAGGGTGCGGTCGATCTTGTGGAAGACGCGGTAGGCGCTGCAGTGCGGGCACTCGCTCTTCCAGCCGCAGTCGCCGCAGGAGAGGACCGGCGCATAGCCGCGCCGGTTCAGAAAGACCATGCTCTGCTCGCCGCGAGCGATGCGCTGGCCGATGGCTTCCAGCAGGGCACCGGAGAGCACCGTCTTGGGCGGCTGCAGGTTCATGTCGACCAGGCGCACTTCGGGCAGCGCGCCGGCGTCCTGGCCGGACTGGATGCGCGAGGGCATTGCCAGCCGCGCATAGCGCCCGCCCGGATCCTCGAGCGCCGGCGGGCGGCTCTGGTGCCAGCTTTCCAGCGAAGGCGTGGCCGAGCCGAGCAGCACCTTGGCGCCCTCGCGGCGACCGCGCCACACGGCCAGGTCGCGCGCCGAATAGCGCGCGCCTTCCTGTTGCTTGTAGCTGGGGTCGTGCTCCTCGTCGACCACGATCAGGCGCAGCCGGGGCATGGAGGCGAACACCGCCATGCGCGTACCCAGCACGATGCGCGCGCTGCCCGCGTGCGCCGCCAGCCAGCTCGCCAGCCGCTGCGGGTTGGTCATGCCGCTGTGCAGCGAAACCACCGCGCCTGCACCGAAGCGTTGGGCAAAGCGCGCTTCCAGCTGCGGCGTCAGATTGATTTCCGGCACCATCACCAGGGCCTGGGCATCGGGCTCGCGTTCCAGCAGGGCGGCCACGGCGCGCAGGTAGACCTCGGTCTTGCCGCTGCCGGTGCTGCCGAACAGCAGGAATGGGCCGGTTTCTGCCTCCAGCCGGGCCAGCGCAAGCGCCTGCTCCGGGCTGAGCGTCGGGGTGGTCACGCCGGCGGCGTCTCCTGCTTGCCCGGCCGTGCGCCGCTTGAGGCGACGCGCCAGCTGCTCGGCGCTCAGGTCGCGCAACTGCGGCGGCAGCGCCGCCAGTGCCACCTCACCCAGCGAGCGCTGGTAGTAGCGCGCGGCGAAGCCCACCAGATCGCGCCAAGCCGGCGTCAGCGGCGCCAGGGCGTCCAGGGCCGCCGCCACCTCGCGCAGCGCCGGAGCCCCGGCGTTGGCGTCGGCTGATCCGGCTTCGGCCGACCAGACCACACCCAGCACCTCGCGCCGGCCGAGCGGCACGCGAACCAGGGTTCCGGGGGGCAGCGATTGTGTGCTGCGGTAGCTCAACAGGTCGCCCAGGGCGCTGTGTGCAGGGGTTTGCACGGCAATCTCAAGGCGCCAGGTCATGAAGGACAGTTGGGGAGGGATTGTTAAAGCGAGTTGTAAGAACTTGGACTAAGTCCTTGATTTCCTTGGGCTTTGCTTCGTGTCCAGAGTTTGTGTGGATAACTTTGTTGATATCGGCGCCCGATGGGCGCCGAAGCCTTGCAAATCAAGGCTCCCACTGGAATGCCCGGAAAAAAAGCAAAGTTCAAAGCATATATAAATCAACAACTTAGCCGCGCTATCGGTTTAGGAGCAATGGTCGCAGCGGGCTCGCTGCGTTTGCGCGGCGCAGCAAGTCCTTTGTGCATAAGTCAGTCGGCCCTTACCTCTTGGGCCTTGACAAACGCGATTTCCACGTTCTCAACTAACACTTTTTAACAACTGGTGAGTGGTCGCTATGCGCGCAGCGCCCGCGACTGTGTGTGGACCGCTTCGACCAACGCCGCCACGTGCTCCGGCGGCGTGAACTGGCTGATGCCGTGGCCGAGGTTGAAGATATGCGTCGGCCCATCTTGCGAGGCGTCGGTATGCGGTTTTCCGAAACTGGCCAGTACCTTGGCCACCTCGGCGGCGATGCGCGCGGGGTCGGCAAACAACACATTCGGATCGATGTTGCCCTGCAGCGCCTTGGCGCGCGGACCGTTTTCACCGACGCGGGCGCGCGCCTGGCCGAGGTTCACGGTCCAGTCGAGGCCGAGCACTTCGCAGTCGAGCGCGCCCATGTCCTCCAGCCACAGGCCGCCGCCCTTGGTGAAGACGATGCGCGGCACCGGCTGGCCGTCGGCGCCGCCCCGCCGCAGCTGGGCCAGCACGCGAGCGGTGTAGGCCAGGCTGAATTCCTGGAAGGCACCGTCGGCCAGTACCCCGCCCCAGCTGTCGAAGATCATCACGGCCTGGGCGCCGGCCTCGATCTGGGCATTGAGGTAGGCCGCCACCGCATCAGCATTCACCGCCAGGATGCGGTGCATCAGCTCGGGCCGGCCATAGAGCATGGACTTGACCAGGCGATAGTCGCTCGAGCCAGCGCCCTCGACCATGTAGCAGGCCAGGGTCCAGGGGCTGCCGGAAAAGCCGATCAGCGGCACCCGGCCGTCCAGCGCGCGCCGGATCGAGGCCACTGCGTCGAACACATAGCGCAGCTTGTCCATGTCCGGGACTGCCAGCGCGGCCACCGCCGCCTCGTCGCGCAGCGGGCGGGCGAAGCGCGGGCCTTCGCCAGCCTCGAAGGACAGGCCCAGCCCCATCGCGTCCGGCACGGTGAGGATGTCGGAGAACAGGATGGCGGCGTCCAGCGGATAGCGCGCCAGCGGCTGCAAGGTGACCTCGGTGGCGAAGTCGACATTGGTGGCCAGCCCCATGAAGCTGCCCGCCCTGGCGCGGGTGGCCACGTATTCGGGCAGGTAGCGCCCGGCCTGGCGCATCAGCCAGAGCGGCGTGTGATCGGTGGCCTGGCGCCAGCAGGCGCGCAGGAAGGTGTCGTTCTTCAGGGGAGCAAAAGCCATCCCCCGATTGTCGCAGCAGGGTGCGGGTGGCCCCCCGCGCTGCGCTCAGGCGGACTTGTACTTGATCGAGCAGCCGTAGGCGCGGGTGGTGGCCGCGGAAATCGGTTTGCCGCCAAAGGCCTCGCCCAGCGCCTGGTTCACATAGTTGGTGGCGCTCTTGATGTCTTCCTGCCGCGACGAGGCAATGCTGTCGATGCCGCCGGCATACACCAGCACGCCTTGCGGATCGATGATGAACATGTGCGGCGTGGTGCGTGCGCCGTAGGCTTGGCCGATGGTGCCGTCCGGGTCCATCAGGGTGGCGGTGGGGCCGGCCTTGCGCTCCTTCAGCCAGTTGTCCAGGGCCACCGGTTGCAGGTAGTCGGAGGACGCACGCTCGGTGGAATTGATGGACAGCCAGACCACGCCCTTGCCGGTGGCAGCCTTCTGAGTGGCCGGCATGTTGCCGCTGTTGTAGTGCTTCTGCACGAAGGGGCAGCCGGGGTTGGTCCATTCCAGCACCACAAATTTGCCGGCGAAGTCGGACAGCTTGTGCTGCTTGCCCAGGGTATCGGTGGCCACGAAATCGGGCGCCTTCTGGCCGACGGCCGGCGCCGCGTGGGCGCCGCTGCCCATCAGCAGGGTGGCGCCCAGCGCCACGGCGGCCGTCATGATGGCCCGGCGCGAGGCCCGGGTCAGCGCGGCGCGGGCCTGGCGCGCGGCGCGCATGGAACGGTCGGCGGAGGTGGAAAGCTTCGACATGATGAGATTCGACTCCACAAATATTCAACTGCGGCGACAGCTTAGACCTGTTTTCTCAAGTCATTGCTACAACCCGTTAGATCACATGGTCAAGCACAGCATCTCACAAGGCGGCCAGCGCCGCAGTGAGTTCGTCCTTGCCTAGGATTTCGCTGAGCACCACCGGCGCCTTGCCCGGCGCCTGCAGCACGTAGACCGGGACGCCGCTGCGTCCTAGAGCGGTCAAGGCAGCCGTGATCGCCGGGTCGCGGCGCGTCCAGTCGGCGCGCAGCATGGCGACGTTCTTCGCCTCGAACTGGGCCAGCACCGAGGCGTCGGACAGGGTGGTCTTCTTGTTGTACTGGCAGGTGACGCACCAGGCGGCGGTGAAATCGACGAACACCGGGCGGCCCTGCGCCGACAGTTCGGCCACCCGCGTGCTCGACCAGGGCTGCCAACGATCCTGGGCCGACGACGCGGCGGCCACCACGGCCGGCGTGCCCTGCACGATGTTGTGGCCGATGGTGCCGGCCAGCGCCGCCGTGCACACCAGCAGGATCGACGCGATCACCACCCGCGAACGGCCGCGCAGGGTGAGCGACCAGACGATCGCCGCCAGGCACACCAGCAGCGCCAGCAGCGCGCCGGCGCCATCGATGCCGCTTTGCTGGCCCAGCACCCAGACCAGCCAGGCCACGGTGGCGAACATCGGGAAGGCCAGCAGCCGCTGCAGGGTCTGCATCCAGGGGCCCGGCCGCGGCAGCAGGCGCGCCACCGCCGGAATGAAACCGGCCAGCAGATAGGGCAGCGCCAGTCCCAAGCCGAGCGCCGCGAACAGCAGCAGCGCCTGGGTGGGCGGCAGGGTGATCGCAAAGCCCAGCGAGGCGCCCATGAAGGGGGCCGTGCAGGGCGAGGCAATGACCACCGCCAGCACGCCGGACAGGAAATCGTTGGTCACCGGGTGCCGGGCCTGGGCCCCGCACACCGCGGCCGGCGCCACCCGGCCGAACTCGAAGACGCCGGCCAGGTTGAGGCCGATCAGGGTGAACAGGCCGGCCAGCACGGCCACCACCGCCGGCGATTGCAACTGGAAGCCCCAGCCCAACTGCGCACCGGCCGCGCGCAGCGCCAGCATGGCAGCACCCAGCGCCAGCAGGGAACTCATCACGCCGGCCGTATAGGCCAGGGCAGCGCGCCGGTGGCCGCTGTGGTCGCGCGTCTGGCGCGCGAAGCCCAGCACCTTGATGGCCAGCACCGGGAAGACGCAGGGCATCAGGTTGAGCAACAGCCCGCCGAGCAGCGCGCCGATCAGGGCCGCGACCATGCCGCCGCCGGCAATCTGCTGTTGCTGGGACACCCGGGCGGCGGCCGCGTTGTCGGCCAGCGCCGCCTGCAGGGCCGGCGACAGTTCGGCACGCGGCGCCGGGGCCGTGGGCGCTGGCCAACTGCCGGCGATCGGCGCTTCGGTGCGCCAGGCCATCGGCTTTTCGCCAGGCTTCGGGTCGGCCAGCGCCACCACCAGCGGCATGACCGAGGGGCTGGCGCTGCGCTGTTCGGCCAGCGGCAGGGTGGCGGTCCAGGTGCCGCCGCGCCAAGCCTGGGTCCAGTCGCGGCCCGAGACGGCGGCGTTGTGGATCACATCGCCGGTTTCCGGAAAGACCTCGAGCTTGCGCCCGCGCACCGTGGCCGGCAGGCCGTCCAGCCGCACGTTCAGCTTCTGGCCGACGACCTCGACCTGTCCGGGCTGCAACTCGGCCGGCTGGGCGTCGAAGGCGGCCTGGAAGGTAGCCCGTTGCAAGGCGGTGGTTCCGGTCAGCGGCAGCTTGAGCGCGAACTTGCCTTCCTCCGGAATGCACTCCTGGCGACACACCAGCCAGGAGGCGTGGAGCTGGATGTCGAGTTCGCCGCCCTTGGAAGCGATGGAAAGCGGTGGCTTGAAGCCGGGCTGGACCGTGAGCGGCACCGGCAGCAGCACGGTGTTCTCGTAGCCGTAGTTGGCGAGCGTGCCAACCGGAATCTTGTGCGGCGCCGGCCACGCGATCTCGCCCGCCGTCACGCCTTCGGGCAGCGTCCAGCGCAACTCGGTCGGCAGGCCGGAATCGCCGGCATTCTTCCAATAGGTGTGCCACTGCGGCTGGTGCGTCAACTGCAGGCCGACCCAGACCGGCGCGCCCGGGGCCACCCCCTCTGGCGCGTAGACCATCAGCTCGGCGCGCACGCGCGGGGTTGTGACCACCGCCTGGGGCTGGGCCGTCAGTTGAGCCGCGGCCGGCAGACCGGCTGCCGCAGCAGCCAGGAACAGGGAGGCGGCGAGCGCCTTGCGTAGTGAAATCATGCGTGAGGTCGGAGCGCGCGTGCTGGCCTGAAGTTCCGGGCGCGCGTTCAGGTGGCCCAGCCCAGCACGACGCGGCGGGTATGGGCACTCTTTTTTTCGATCTTGCTGACCAGCACCGGCCCGATCTCGCGGGTGTTGGCCACGTGGGTGCCGCCGCACGGCTGCAGGTCGATGTGCGCCTGGCCCTCGCCGCCGATGTGGATGGTGCGCACGCGGCCGCTGCCGCGCGGCGGTTGCACGCTCATGCTCTTGACCAGGGCCGGGTTGGCGTCGAGTTCGGCCTCGCTGATCGCGCCCACGGTAAGCACATGGCCCTCGGCCACCAGGCGTGCCAGGCCGTCAGTGAGCAATTCCTTGTCGAGCGGCTCGGTCATGTGGAAGTCGAGCCGGGCGTATTCCGGCGTGATCGAGCAGCCGTCCACCGGCTGCGGCACCAGGTGGCAAAGCAGGTGGGTCGCGGTGTGAAAGCGCATCAGCTTGTGGCGGCGCTCCCAGTCGATGCGTGCGGTGACCCGGTCGCCGGCGCGCAGTGTGTCGGCTTGCCCTGGCGCCGGCACATGCAGGATGTCGGCGCTTGCCTTGCCATCCGCATCCTTGGCCTTGCGCGTGTCGGCAATGGCGATGGACAGCCCGTTCGGCCCCGTCAGGCTGCCGCTGTCGCCGGCCTGGCCGCCGCCTTGCGGATAGAAGACCGTGCGGTCCAGCACGATCCCGCCTTCGTCGATGCGCAGCACGAGGGCTTCGCATTCGCCCAGGTAGGCATCGGAGCGGAACAGGTCGTCGGTCATGGGCCTGATGGTAGCGGCCTGCCTGGGTCTGGGTGCGCCGACGCCGCAAAGGGCTTGCAGCCGACAAGATCGGCGCCGTTGGCGAGCGATGATGATCGATGAGTCAAGGAGCCATGCCATGTCCAGCTTTGCCCCAACTTCCCTGCAACGCCGCGGCCTGCCCCTGTTGCTGGCGCTGTGCCTGGCCGCCTGCGGCGAAACCGCCAAGCTGCCGGTCGACGCCGGCATCGGCCCCAGGCCGCAACTGCCGCCGCCCAACAAGACCTTGATCCCGACGGTCAACGTGGCAACGGCCACCGGTTGGACCGACAGCGCCGCGCCGACGGTCGCAGCCGGTTTCAAGGTGACTGCCCTGGCGCGCAATCTGGACCATCCGCGGTGGCTGCTCACCCTTCCCAATGGCGACGTGCTGGTAGCGGAAAGCAACAAGCCACCTGCGCCGGAAGGCGCGGGCGACCAGAGCCTGATGAAGCGGGTTCGCGGCATGGTGATGGGTGAGGTGATGAAGCGCGCCGGGGCCCGCGTGCCCAGCGCCAACCGCATCACCCTGCTGCGCGATGCCGACGGCGACGGCGTCGCCGAGACGCGCACGGTCTTCCTGGCGAACCTGACATCGCCCTTCGGCATGGCGCTGGTGGGCAACGAACTGTTCATCGCCAATGCCGACGCCCTGGTCAAGGTGCCCTACAGCGCGGGCCAGACGGTGGCGGCCGGCGCGCCGGTCAAGGTGACCGACCTGCCCGCGGGCCTGAACCACCACTGGACCAAGAACGTGATTGCCAGCCCCGACGGCGGCAAGCTCTACGTGACGGTGGGCTCCAACAGCAACATCGGCGAGAACGGCATGGAGTCCGAGGAAGGCCGCGCCGCGATCTGGGAAGTCGACCCGAAGAGCGGGGCCAAGCGCCTGTTTGCCACCGGCTTGCGCAATCCCAACGGCATGGCCTGGGAGCCGCAGTCCAAGACGCTGTGGACCGTGGTCAACGAGCGCGACGAGATCGGCAGCGACCTGGTGCCGGACTACCTTACCTCGGTGAAGGACGGCGCCTTCTATGGCTGGCCCTGGAGCTACTACGGCGCCACTGTCGACGAGCGGGTGCAGCCGCAGCGCCCCGAGATGGTGGCCAAGGCCCTGGCGCCGGACTACGCGCTGGGCCCGCATGTGGCCGCGCTGGGCCTGAGCTTTTCCGACAAGCGGGGCATGCCACCGGCCTTTGCCTCCGGCGCCTTCGTCGGCGAGCACGGCTCGTGGAACCGGCGCCCGCAGTCGGGCTACAAGGTGGTCTTCGTGCCCTTTTCTGGCGGCCGTCCAGTCGGGCAGCCGGTGGATGTGCTGACCGGCTTCCTCACGGCCGACGGCAAGGCGCAGGGGCGGCCGGTCGGGGTCGCGCTGGATAAATCGGGCGCCCTGCTGGTGGCGGACGACGTCGGCAACGCCGTCTGGCGCGTCGCGCCCGCAGCGAAATAGAGCCAGTGGGCCTATAAAGCGGGTCGATGCCCGCGCTTCGCACCATCGCGCTGACGGTGGCGGCCATGCTGGCCTTTGCCGCCAACTCGATCCTGTGCCGCCTGGCGCTGGCGCAGGGTGGCATCGACCCCGCGAGTTTTGGCAGCCTGCGCCTGGTTTCAGGTGCGCTGATGCTGGCGCTGGTGTTGCGCCTGCGGGGCCAGTCCCGAGCCGTGCCCACCCGCATCGACTGGCTGGCAGCGGCCATGCTCTTTGCTTATGTCGCCTTCTTTTCCTTTGCCTACCTGAGCCTGTCGGCTGGCACCGGCGCGCTGATCCTGTTCGGCGCGGTTCAGCTCACCATGCTGGCGGCCGGCTGGCACGCCGGCGAGTCCTTCGGCACGCTGGGCTGGTTGGGCTTCCTGCTGGCAGCGGGCGGGCTGGTCTGGCTGGTGCTGCCCGGCGTCAGCGCGCCGGCGCCGCTGGGCGCCGCGCTGATGGCGGTGGCCGGCGTGGCCTGGGGCGTCTATTCGCTGCGCGGCCGTGGCGTGGCCGATCCGCTGGCCGCCACCGCCGGCAACTTCCAGCGGGCGGCGCCGTTGGCGCTCATCCTGAGCCTGCTGCTGGCGCTGCAGGCCCACGCCGATGCCTTCGGTGCTTCGCTGGCGCTGGCCTCGGGGGCGCTGACCTCGGGCCTCGGCTACGTGATCTGGTATGCCGCGCTGCCCGGGCTCACGGCCCTGCGCGCCGCCACGGTGCAGCTGTCGGTGCCGCTGATCGCCGCACTGGGCGGGGTGCTGTTCATGGCGGAGGCCATCAGCCTGCGCCTGGTGCTGGCCGGCATCGCCATCCTGGGTGGCATTGCGCTGGTGCTGCTGCGCAAGGGTCACTAGCAACTTGCCTAAGATGCGCGATATGACTCAAACCCCGCGCCGCTTCTGGGCCGAACTCGGCACCCGCGACTTCGCAGCCCTCGATCCGGCAACGACCGTGGCAGTGCTGCCGCTGG
>DATILH010000167.1:0-8596 GCA_035476655.1 Variovorax sp. | reverse complement strand
GGTCCATGTAGGAGTCGACGCCGGCGACGACGCAGGCATCGAAGACACCCTGCTCCAGCTTCTTCGCGGCGGCGTCCAGTGCCAGCAGGCCCGCTGCATGGCCGTTGGGAAAGACTGCCACCGCCGAGAAGAACTTCTGGTAGCGCTCGCGCAAGGCGCCAGCCAGCCAGGCTTGCAGATCCTCCGGTAGGCCCGGCCGCGCGGGGGGCAGGCCCAGCGAGAGGGCGATGCGCAGCGGCTGCCTTTCACCTTCGAGCAAGGGCGTCAGCGCCTGGTCGATGGCGGGGCAAAGCAGGGCCTCGAGCCGCTCGGCGCAGCGCAGGCCGGGGTCCAGCCAGGGCGCGATGGCCACACGCATCGGCTCGCCGGCGCTGTCGAGCATGCAGGGGTGTTCGCTGAATCCGCTGATGCCGGCCCGCACCGCGGCCGCGCTCGACCAGGCGTCGCGCCCCAGCGGGGTGCTGGCGCCGAGGGCGGCGACGAAGATCGGCTCGCGCTCCATCTCAGCGCCCGCCCGGCCGCCCGAAGGGCGCTGAGCGCCCCCTCGGGGGGCAGCGATACACGAAGTGATGAGCGTGGGGGCTCATGCTAGCCCACCTCGAATTCGAATTCGTCGTCTGCGTCCTCGCCGACGTTCAAGCCGGTCTTGCGCGTGACGATCGTGCGCCACAGCTTCTGCACCTTGAAGTGGCAGGGCAGGGCCGTATGCCAGACCAGCGAGACGCGCGGAAAGTCGGGCTCCAGGATCACGCTGTGCAGCTGCCGCTGCTTGTGGATCTCGCCGCTCCCGTCGTAGAAGCGGGTCTCGAAGCCCAGGTAGATCTTGGGCAAGTTG
Organism: Variovorax sp.; assembly: GCA_035476655.1. Taxonomy (GTDB): domain Bacteria; phylum Pseudomonadota; class Gammaproteobacteria; order Burkholderiales; family Burkholderiaceae_C; genus Variovorax. Next base: position 7,761 of record DATILH010000167.1, on the reverse strand, counting down.
AAGCGCAAGCTACCCTGCGGCGATAGGTTGAGCGTGGCCACCGGCTCGCCGCCCATCAGGAAGTGTGGCGCCTGCTGGTCGGCCGGTGCGTACTGGAAGAATCGCTCGTCGAAGTCTTCCGGCAACAGTGGCTGGCGCGTCTTCATCCAGGCCTCGTCGTAGGTGCCGGCGAAGGAGGCGCGCGGCTGCCAATGGCTACCGAGGGCACCGAAACCAGCCGGCGCCGGCCGGTCATCCCAGGCGCGAACGAGGCGGTCGGCGGCCTCGATGTTGGGCAGCGGCATGCCATCGAGATGCGCCTTCCTGACCGCGAAACCGCAGCCCGCCGGGTTGCGCCATTCCCAGTCCCGCTCCGGCTGCTCCGAGCGCGCATCGACACCGCCGAAGGCTCGCTCGTAGACCAGCGGCATGCGCTCGAAGGGAGCCGGTGCACTAGGTCCCAGTGCACCCCACTGCCGGTCGCCGAAGACCTTGAGGATCTTCTGCACCGGCCCCACCCGAAAGCCCGCGTCGAGCTCGGTGACGGTGCGCCCCGGTGGCGCGTGCGCATGGCCCACCACGATGATGTCGGTGCTCTTCTTGCCGAGCACCAGGTCCGCCTCGTACTTGATGCTGCTCTTGCCGGGCTCGCCGTGATACTCGGGCGCGCGCAGCACCGGCGGCTGCTCGGCCGCCACCTCGGTCGAGCCGTCCGGCAGGATGTCGAAGGTGGCCTTCACTGCCACCAGCCACACCTCGCTGCCGTCGCGGTCACGAACCCAGGCGCGCTCGGCGGCAAAGGGGGTGCGGTTGTCGACTTGCCACATGTTGCGACCTAGTTGATGTCGATGGCCGCGCCCTTGATCTTGTTGTAGCCGCTGGAACGACTGAGGATGTAGTTGCCGCGGATCAGCACCTTGCCGGCGCGCGTCAGCGTGATGCTGGCATCGCCGCAGCGCAGCACGATCTCGCGCTCGGCGCTGAGCGTCAGGCGTTCGTTGTCCACCTGCACGTCGAGCGTGGGCGCCGGCGCCGGCGCGGCGTCCATGCCCTGGTCCTGCAACACGCCGACGATGATCGGCCGCGTCCAGTCGCCGTCCTCGTGAAGGACCAGGACCGTGGCGCCCGCCATCTCGCGGCGCAGCGCGACGATGGTGCGCGCCGACACCAGCTCGCCCGGAAAGCGGGCCAGGTCGGCCAGCACCGGCGCCCCATCCAGGCCGAAGCCATGCAGGCGTGCCGTGGTGGCCGCATCGCCGCGCGCGCCGGGCAAAGGCTGCGCCGCACGCGGCCGCGCCATCAGCGCCTGCAGTTCGCTGGGCGCTTCGGCCTGCGGCAAGGACCTGAAAGGACTTTCGCTGACACCCATTTTTCTTCCTTCAGTTGATGGCGACCTTGCTGCCCTTGACCGTGACGTCGCTGCTCGCCTTGATGTTGATCTTTCCCGAGCCCTCGATCGTGATGTCCTTGCCCTTGATCACGATGGTTCCATCCTTCTTCATCGTGATGCTGGCACTGCCGGTCTTCAGGGCGATGGAATCCCCCGCGTCGACCACCAGGTTCTTGCCCACCTTCAGGTTGTCGTCCTTGCCCACGTCGGTCGAGCGGCCGCCGCTCACGGCGCGCGCCTCGTCGCCGCCCACATTGGTCGACTGGTTGCCGCCCACGTCCTCTGACTGATCGCCGCCCACGCTGTTCGTCTGGCTGCCGCCGACGGTGTTTGACTGGTCGGCGCCCACGGTGGTGGTCTGGCCCGCGCCCACCGTGATCGCCTGCGCGGCCCCCACGGTGATCTCCTGCGCCGCGCCGACGGAGATGGTCTCGTTGACGCCCACCGTGTGCGTGCGCTGCAGCGCCACTGTCGCCGTCTCGCTCTTCGACACGGTGATGCTCCGGTTGCCGCCGATCGAGATGGTCTCGTTGATGTCCACCGTCTCCGTCCGGTTCTTGTGGATGGTGATGGTCTCGTCCTTGTCCACCGTCTCGGTGCGCGCGCCATGCACGGTGATGGTCTCGTTGTTGTCCACCGTCTCGGTGCGATCGTGCTTGACGTGCGTGGTCTCGTCGTGATCGATGGTCTTGGTGCGGTCGTGCCCGACCGAGTGCGTCTCGTCGTTCTCGACCTCGATGTCCTGATTCTTCTCGGCGTGCAGGTACACCTGCTCGCTGCCCTTCTTGTCCTCGAACCTGAACTCGTTGCAGTTGGTGGGGCTGCCGCCCGGCGTGGAGCGGGTGCGAAAGCCGCTCTGCGTATGCGCAGCAAATGGCTTGGGCTGGTCATCGTTGTAGACCCGCCCGATGATGATCGGCCGATTCGGATCGCCGTTCAAGAAATCGACGATCACCTCCTGCCCGACGCGCGGGATGAAATAGCCGCCCCAGCCCTTGCCGGCCCAGGGCTGCGAGACGCGCACCCAGCAGGTGGACTTCTCGTCGACTTCGTCGTAGCGGTCCCAGTGGAAGTGCACCTTGACCCGGCCGAAATCGTCGGCATGGATCTCATCGCCGCCGGGGCCGACCACGATGGCGCTTTGGGGCCCCGGCATGGTGACGCGCGGGGTCAGGCGCGGCGGGCGGAAAGGCGTATCGGCCGGCAGCAGGGTGACCAGGAAGGTGCCGCTGCCGCGCATCGGCGCGATCAGGTCGGGCGTACCGTACAAGATGTCGCGCAGCGCCTCCTGCCAGTCGGCGTTGATCGGGTCATCCTCCAGCATCTCCTGCAGCACGCGGCCCTGGCGCTGCACGTTGCCGTCGTGCTCGGCCAGGCCTTCGTAACCCGGGTGCGTGCAGATGAAGCTGCAGCCGGCGATGAGGTAGTCGGTGTCCTTGTCGCCCATCGGGTGGCCGTGGAAGGTGAAGCTGCGCCCCGCCGCCACGTCGGGCCAGGGGGTGATGGCCCAGTTCACGCGGCGCCGCGCGGCCAGTTCCTCCATGCGCACCTTGGCTGCATCCCCGGTGTCGGCCGCGCGGAAGTAGCCGCCGGGAAACTCGAAGAACTCCAGGTCGGCCAGCTCGTGCGTGTCGGGGTCGCCCTTGTCGGCGCTGAGCTTCTTCTTCACCGCCTTGAAGTCGCTGTCGCGTGAAGCGAACTTGCCGCTGGAAAGGCGCCGCGAATCGACCCAGCGGCTGATCTCGTTGAAGCGCGCCTCGCTGGAACCAAAGGGGATGTAGTTCAGCGTGTCGGCCACCGGCAGCTTCTTGTGGGCGATTTCGCTGGCATCGGCGATGTTCATGGTGCCGGGCGCCTCATGCGCCTCGAACCAGTAGTACATGCCCTCGTCCTCAAAGAGGCGCGACAGGTAGTTGTAGTCGCTCTCCTGGTGCTGCACCGAATAGCGCAGCGGTTGGTGGTTGCCGATCACGTTGTCCGACCTCTGCTTCTTGAAACCCTTGATCGGACTGTCTTCCACCACCGCGTCGAAGATCTCCAGCACCTTCTTGTCCTGCAGGATGCGCGAGTTGTTGCGCTTGGTGAGCAGCCAGAACCAGGAGCGCAGGCTGATGCGGTATTCGAAGTAGCGCCCCACATGGCCACGCCGCATGAAGCGCACCGCATGGCCCTGGCAATGGCGCTTGTGCTTGGCCTCGTCCGCATCCTGGAACTCGATCACCACGTCGAAGGCGCGGCCCAGGATGTCCTTGGCGTCGATCTTCTCGTTGGTCGACAGCACCGTCAGCTCGTAGTGGGCCGGCCGCGACAGCGATTCCTGGCCGACGATGCTCCAGAACATCAGGTCGGCGTTGACCGGCGAATCGCTCTTGATGATGAACTGGTGTTCGGCCATGCGGGTGCTTTCTGCGTTCTTGTCGCTTGCCTCAAGACGATTGACCGGCCGGCGCTTTGCAAGACGCGCAGACGACGAAGCCGTCCACCGGCTTGCCGCCTTCCATGCGCAGGTGCACCGCCTGCACGCCGCGCACCGCAAGGCCGCCCGCGTCCAGCACTTCGCGCAGGTAGGCGGGGCGGTGGCTGTAGCGGCCGTGCGGGTTCAGGTGGAAGTCCTCGGCGGCCTCATCCGGCAATGCCTCGACGGTGAAGACCAGCCAGCCGCCCGGCGCCAGCGCCTGGGCGGCGGCGCGGGTCACGTCGGCCAGGTCGCCGAAGTAGCACAGGGTGTCGGCCGAGACGATCAGGTCCAGGCTGGCCGGCGGCTGCGCCCGCATGAAAGCGGTGAGCTCGGCCTTGGCCAGCGCGTCATAGACCTGGCGCGGTTCCGCCTTGGCCAGCATGCCGGCCGACAGGTCCACACCCGCCAGGTGCCGCGCATAGGGCTTGAGCAGCGGCCCGCACAGGCCCGTGCCGCAGCCGGCATCCAGCACCGCGAGCTGGCCGCGCGGCTCGCCCAGGATCTCGGCCACCACCTGCTCGATGAGCGCCGGCGCGCGGTAGTGCAACTGGGCCAGCTTGGCGTCGAAGCTGTTGGCAAATCCGTCGAACACGGTCTCCACATAGGCATCGGCCGCCCGCTCGGGCACGCCTTCGCCGGAGCAGGCCGCCAGGTGATGCCGTGCCTCCGGGCTGTCGGGCTCCTCCTCGAGCCACTGGCGGTAGACCTGGGCGGCCTCGTCGAAGCGCTTGAGCGTGTAGTAGGCCATGCCCAGGGCCTGGCGCGCCCGCCCGTGCCGGGGCTTGAGCACCAGGGCCTGGCAGAAGGAGGCCAGCGCCTCTTCCTCCCGGCCCAGGCCGTTGAGCAGGCTGCCCAGGTTGGTGAAGGCGTCGACATGCTTCGGATCGAGCTCGATGGCACGGCGGTAGGCGGCTTCCGCCTCCACATGGCGGCGCTGCTCGCGCCGCAGCACACCCAGGTTGTTGTGCACCTCGGCGCGATCCGGGCCGAGCCGAGCCGCTTCCTCGTAGGCCTGCGCGGCCTCGTCCAGCCGGCCCAGCCCCAGCAGCACGTTGCCCAGGTTGTTGTGCCAGTCCGGCAGGCTTCCCACCTGCGCGATGGAGCGCTCGATCAGCGCCAGCGCCTGCGCAGAGCGGCCGCGCTGGTAGGCCAGCACGCCCATGAAATGCAGCGCGTCGGCATGCTGCGGCGCCACCGCCAGGATGCGCTGGTACAGCGTTTCCGCGTCGTCCAGGTTGCCAGCCCGGTGCAGCTTGACGGCCAGGCCCATGGCATGAGGCACGCCCAGCTGGGCAGGAGGCGATGGCGCGGACGGGCGGCGGGCGTGTCGGCTCATGTGCATTCAGCGCGCCGCGCCGATGAGGTCGAGCTTCTGGCAGATCTTGACCAGCTCGGCCGCGGCGATGGTGTTGAGGCCGTAGATGTGATCGCACTTGGCCGGATCGGCGAAGTCGATCATCACGATGTTGGGCATGAACAGCTTGAGCATCCCGCCCGAAGAGAAGGAGCAGGCGTCGACGTTGCCGGGCAGGGCGTTGTCGATGTAGTCCTGGAAGCCGCTGCGCCAGATCGTGTCCATGCCGCCCAGGTGCGTCTTGTCCCACATGAGATCGTTGCGCGACTGGATGTTCTTGAACACGCCGGTGGTGGTCCAGTACATCATGCCCATCACGTCGGGCGCGGCGGCTGCGCAGCCGGGCGTCTTGACCTTGCGCGTGAAGCGGGTCTTCTTGTCCTTGATGCCGGTGGCCGCCTTCTTCAGGATGCCTTCCTGCTTGCGGATGTTCTCCTCGATCTTGCCCTCGTGGCCGCTGGCGTTGATCGCCGTTCCGCCGGCGCCCCAGTACTGCAGGCCGTCGAAGTTGCCGTCGTAGCCGGCCGGCGGCTTGTAGAGGTTCTTGATGTGGGTGATGCCCACGCGCTGCGCCGGCTGCTTGAGCATGCTGTAGCCCGAACTCATGAAGGCGACGACCACCTTGCCGGCCAGATCGCCCAGCGTGCTGGTGTTGAGGTTGCCGCCGCTGTGGAGCCGGTTGCCCAGCACGCTGCGGGCAGTCTCCGCGATGAGCTCCCAGTTGGTGCACTTGTCGAACTTGAGGATGAGGAACTCACCGCTGAACTCGGCGCTCTCGACGAACTTCTTCGCGTCATCCAGGATCTTGGACAGGCCCAGGCCCCAGGTGGCGCCCATGCTCTCGCCCTTGAGCTTGCTGCGCTCCAGCGTCACGCTCTTGCCCAGGTCCTTGAGTTGGCGCGTCTTGCTGCCGGTGTCCAGGCCGGGTGCATGGAAGGCGCGCAACTGCGCTTCCTTCTGGCCCGACGCACCACCGGGCACGGTCTGCGCGGCCACCCGGACGTCGAAGAAGCGGACGCCTGCGCGCGCCTGGCCCAGGATGTCGAGCGACTGGGTCTGGGCATTGTCCGGCCCGGACGTGATCGCCGCGTCATGGCTGCCCGCCATCACGATCTCGTTGAGTTGGCGGTCGCTTCCGAGGTTCGAGTACTTGATGGGCATGGGTTCTCTCACCACCAGTTGACGTCGGACAGCTTGTTGACCTGGTTGAAGCCGCTGCCGTTGTGCGGGTCGCCGATGCCCAGCACGTCGACGTGGCCGTCGAGCTGCTGCGCCACCTCGTGGGCATCCTTGCTCACCGGCGTATAGACCAGGCGATGGCCGCCGGCATTGCCGCCATTGAGAAAGTCGATGTCGCGCACCCAGGCGCCCATCTTGTTGTACATGCGCGGATTGCCCAGCTTGTTGTGCGCCGAGCTGTTGTTCATCATGCGGATGTCGCTGAGCACGTCGCCGATCTTCTTGCGCTCGCCGGCGGGCAAGCGTGCGAGCTGCGCGCCAAAGCGCTGCGAGATGCGGGCCTGGATAAAGGACATGAGGCGGATTCCTTCTCTCTCTCAGTCGAAGCTGTAGCTGAAGGCGCCATCGGCCACGCCGACCGACGCCTTGACGATCGGCTTGCCCTCCATCATCCGGTTCAAGAACTCGCGGCTGATGTCCGGCAGCATGGTGTTGGTGAGGATGGCGTCGATCATCCGGCCGCCCGACTCGCTCTCGGTGCAGCGGCTCACCACCAGCTTGATCACGTCGTCGCTGCACTCGAAGGGGATCTGGTAGCGCGCCTCCACCCGCTTCTTGATGCGCCCCAACTGCAGCTTGACGATCTGGCCCAGCATCTCGTCGGACAGCGGGTAGTAGGGAATGGTGACCAGCCGGCCCAGCAGCGCCGGCGGGAAGATCTTCAGCAAGGGCTCGCGCAGCGCCTTGGCCATGCCCTCGGGCTCGGGGGTGAGTTCCGGGTCCTTGCACATGCTGGCGATCAGGTCGGTGCCGGCGTTGGTGGTGAGCAGGATCAGCGTGTTCTTGAAGTCGATGCTGCGGCCCTCGCCGTCTTCCATGAAACCCTTGTCGAAGACCTGGAAGAAGAGCTCGTGCACGTCGGAGTGCGCCTTTTCCACCTCGTCGAGCAGCACCACGCTGTAGGGGCGGCGGCGCACCGCCTCGGTCAGCACGCCACCCTCGCCATAGCCCACGTAGCCGGGCGGCGCGCCCTTGAGCGAACTCACCGTGTGCGCCTCCTGGTACTCGCTCATGTTGACGACGATCATGTTCTGCTCGCCGCCGTACAGGGCCTCGGCCAGCGCGATCGCGGTCTCGGTCTTGCCGACGCCGGAGGTGCCGGCCAGCATGAAGACGCCGATGGGCTTGCTCGGGTTGTCCAGGCCCGCGCGCGAGGTCTGGATGCGCTTGGCGATCATCTCCATCGCGTGGTCCTGGCCGATGACGCGCTGGGCCAGGAGCTTGGGCAGGTTGAGCACGGTCTCGATCTCGTTGCGCTGCATGCGGCCGACCGGGATGCCGGTCCAGTCGCCGACCACCGAAGCCACCGCCTGGTAGTCCACCGTCGGCAGGATCAGCGCC
>DATILH010000166.1:0-9126 GCA_035476655.1 Variovorax sp. | reverse complement strand
CGCACTTACCGCAGCCTGGCGCCAAGCCCGGCGCCAGTGCGCCCAACCGCTTCTACATGTACGGCGTGATCGGCCGGCTCGCCATGGTGGCTGCCAGCTACGAACTCGAAGCGACCGACCCGGACGCCGAAGTCTACGAATGAGCCCGTCCGCCGGCCGCCGAAATTCAGTTTGGCGGCCGGTGTCGCCGGACTGCAAAATACCCCTCCCCAATTCAACGGACATCCAATAGGGCGGAGGGCGAGCGCGGCGGACGATGGTCCGGCACGGCCCCGGCGTGAATGACGCCGAATCGCCTATTGCCGCCACCTCACGTGTCTTCCCACAAAAGCGCCCCTTCCTTCGCCCTGATCCTTGCGGCCATCGGCGTCGTCTACGGCGACATCGGCACCAGCGTGCTGTATGCCATGAAGGAGGTGTTCAGCCACGACCGCGTGATGTTCAACGTGGAGAACGTGTTCGGCATCCTGTCGATGTTCTTCTGGACCCTCACGGTCATCGTCTCGCTCAAATACGTCGTGCTGGTGCTGCGCGCCGACAACGAGGGCGAGGGCGGGCTGGTCGCCATGCTGGCGCTTGCCTCGCAGGCGGTGGTCGACCGGCCCAAGCTGCGCCGCGTGCTGCTGATCGTCGGCATCTTCGGCACCTCGCTCTTCTATGGCGACGGGGTGATCACGCCGGCGATCTCGGTGCTCTCCGCAGTCGAAGGCCTGGAGGTGGTGTCGCCGCACTTCAAGGAATACGTGATCCCGATCACCCTGGTGGTGCTGTTCGGCCTGTTCGCCGTGCAAAAGCACGGCACCGCCGGCATCGGCCGCTTCTTCGGGCCCATCACCCTGACCTGGTTCATTGCGATCTCGGCGCTGGGCGTTGCGCAGATCCTGACCCACCCGGAGATCCTGCGGGCGATCAGCCCGCACTACGCCCTCATCTTCATCTGGAACAACCCGGGCACCAGCTTCCTGATCCTGGGCGCCACCGTGCTGTGCGTGACTGGCGCCGAGGCGCTCTATGCCGACCTCGGCCACTTCGGCAAGGGCCCGATCCGCATCGCCTGGTTCTCGGTGGTGATGCCCTCGCTCACGCTGAACTACTTCGGCCAGGGGGCGCTGCTGTTGCGCGACCCGGCCGCGGTGAAGAACCCCTTCTACATGATGGCGCCCGAATGGGCCGTCATCCCGCTGGTGGTGATGGCCACCATGGCCACGGTGATCGCCTCGCAGGCCCTGATCACCGGTGCCTTCAGCGTCACGCGCCAGGTGATCCAGCTGGGCTACCTGCCGCGCCTGAACATCGAGCACACCAGCGTGCGCACCGCCGGCCAGATCTACATTCCCTTCGTCAACTGGGGGCTGTTCGTGGCGATCGTGCTGGCGGTGGTGATGTTCCGCAGCTCGAGCAACCTGGCGGCGGCCTACGGCATCGCGGTCACTACCGACATGCTGATCACCACCGTGCTGACCTTCTTCGTCATCCGCTTCGCCTGGAAGCTGCCGCTGGCGCTGTGCATTGCCGCCACCGCGGTCTTCTTCATCGTCGACTTCGCCTTCTTCGCCTCCAACCTGCTCAAGCTGTTCCAGGGCGGCTGGTTCCCGCTCCTGATCGGCAGCGCCGTCTTCACGCTGATGATCACCTGGAAGGAAGGCCGCCGGCTGATGGGGCAGGTGCAGCGCGAGGATGCGATCGACCTGCGCGCGTTCCTGGATTCGGTGTTCGTCAACCCGCCGGCGCGGGTCGACGGCACGGCGGTCTTCCTGACGTCCGAGCCTGGCGTGGTGCCCAACGCCCTCTTGCACAATCTCAAGCACAACAAGGTGCTGCACGAGCAGAACCTGTTCGTGACGGTGCGCAACCACGAGGTGCCCTGGATCCCGATGGACAAGCGCATCGAGATGGAGCCGTTGGGCCACCACTGCTGGCAGGTGATCGTGCACTACGGCTTCAAGAACGACATCGACCTGCCGAGCTCGCTGGAGCACACACGCCTGCGCGGCTGCCAGCTGGAGCCGATGAGCACCAGCTACTTCCTCTCGCGCGACGTCGTCATTCCCACCCTGGGCAGCGGCATGGCGCCCTGGCGCGAGAAGCTCTTTGCACAGATGCATCACAACGCCAGCGGGGCAGCGGATTTCCTGAGCCTGCCCAACAACGCCGTGGTCGAGCTGGGCTCCAAGATCGAGATCTGAAGGGCATCGCCCCACGTCGGCGGGGTTGGCTGCCTCCCGGCACAATCGCCGCCATGCGATTTTTCAAGGACCTGAGCCTCTCTGCCTTCGTCGCCGGGTTCGTGGCGGTGCTGGTGGGGTTCACCAGCTCGGTGGCCATCGTGTTCCAGGCAGCCCAGGCCTTCGGCGCCACGCCGGCGATGATCGCCTCGTGGATGTGGGCGCTGGGCATCGGCATGGGCCTGGCCTCGATCCTGCCCTCGCTCCTGTGGAAGAAGCCGGTGATGATTGCCTGGAGCACGCCCGGCGCCGCGGTGCTGGCGGTGGCCGGCGCCGGCTACACGATGAACGAGGCGGTGGGCGCCTTCATCGTCTGCGCCGTGCTCATCACCATCGCCGGTGCCACCGGCTGGTTCGAGCGGGTGATGAACAAGATCCCGATGGAGATCGCCTCGGCCCTCCTGGCCGGCGTGCTGGCGCGCTTCGGCCTCTCGGCCTTCCTGGCGGCACAGACCGCGCTGCCGCTGGTGCTCCTGATGCTGTCCAGCTACCTGGTGGCGCGCCGCCTCGTGCCGCGCTATGCGGTGCCGCTCACCCTGGTGGTGGCCATCGCCTTCGTTGCCGCGCGCGGCGAGATGGCCTGGTCGGCCGTGCACTTCGAATTGGCCATGCCGCTCTTCACCATGCCGGTCTTCAGCTGGCAGGCGGCCGTCAGCCTGGCCCTGCCGCTCTTCGTCGTGACCATGGCCTCGCAGAACCTGCCGGGCGTGGCCGCCATCCGGGCGGCCGGCTACGACATGCCGATTTCCAAGCTCATCAGCTTCAGCGGCATCATGACCTTGCTGCTGGCGCCTTTCGGCGCCTTTGCCCTCAACCTCAGCGCCATCACCGCCGCCATCTGCATGGGGCGGGAAGCGCACGAGGACCCCGCCCGGCGCTACACCGCAGCCGTGTCCTGCGGGGCCATCTACGTGCTGATCGGCTTCTTCGGCGCGGCCGTCACCGGCCTGCTCACCGCCTTCCCGAAGGAACTGGTGGCGGCCATTGCCGGCCTGGCGCTGCTGGGCACCATCGGTGGCGGCCTGGCGCTGGCGGTGCGCGACGAAGGGCACCGCGAAGCCGCGCTCATCACCTTTCTCGTCACCCTCTCGGGCGTCACGCTGGCGGGCGTGGGCTCGGCCTTCTGGGGCGTGGTGGCCGGTGCCGCCGCGCTGGCCATCCAGGGCCTGGGCCGCCGCCGCGAACAAGACAGCAAGACCGCTTCCGCAGGAAAGACCACCTCGCCATGAACATCCTCATCGTTGCCGACCCGCTCGAGCACTTCAAGATCTACAAGGACACCACCTTCTCGATGATGCGCGAGGCGCAGCGGCGCGGGCACCGCATTGCCGCCTGCGAGCCGCAGCATCTGAACTGGCAGCGCGGCCGGCCGGTGACGGCGACGGTGCGCGAGATCGTGCTGACCGGCGACAAGGACGAGTGGTTCCGCACCGAGGCCACGCGAGAAGCGCCGCTGCACGAATACGACGCGGTGCTGATGCGCAAGGACCCGCCCTTCGACGCCGAGTACATCTACGCCACGCACCTGCTGGAGCAGGCCGAGCGCGAAGGGGCGCGCGTGGTGAACAAGCCGCGTGCGTTGCGCGACCATCCGGAAAAGCTGGCGATCATGGAGTTCGCGCAGCACACCACGCCCACGCTGGTGACGCGCAGCGCCGACGCGGTGCGGGCATTTCACGCCGAGCACCAGGACATCATCCTCAAGCCCCTGGACGGCATGGGCGGTAAGGGCATCTTCCGCGTCAAGGCCGACGCCCTGAACCTCGGCTCCATCATCGAGACGCTCAACAAGAACGGTAGCGAAACGATCATGGTGCAGCGCTTCGAACCCGACATCGTCAAGGGCGACAAGCGCGTGCTGGTGATCGGCGGCAAGCCGGTGCCCTACAGCCTGGCGCGCATTCCCCAGGGCACCGAAGTGCGCGGCAACCTGGCGGCCGGCGGCAAGGGCGTGGCGCAGCCGCTGACGAAAGAGGACCTGGCGATCGCCGAGGCCATCGGCCCGGTGCTGGCCGCGCGCGGGCTGCTCTTGATCGGGCTGGACGTGATCGGCGGCTCGCTCACCGAGATCAACGTCACCAGCCCGACCTGCTTTCAGGAGATCACCGAACAGGCCGGATTCGATGTTCCGGCGATGTTCATCGATGCGCTGGAGGCGCTGGTGAAAGGCGCCTGAGGCTGCACTCAGAAGTCGATGGTGCCGCTCAGCAGGAACGTTCTCGGCGCGCCGAGAACCATGTAGTTGGCGCCCGGGAAGCCGCCCGCCGATGCCCAGTACGACTTGTCCAACAAGTTGTTGACCCGGGCGCGCAGCGTCAGCACGCGACCATTGCCGATGTCCATGAGGTAGCGCGCGCCCACGTCCAGCCGGTTCCACGAAGGCAGTTCCTGTGTATTGGCGGCATCGGCGAACTGCTTGCCGGTGTAGACCCACAGCGCGTTCATCGCGAGGCCGGAGACGCCAGGAATGTCCCACTCGGCGCCCACGTTGAGTTGAGTCCCGGGCACGCCAAGCGCGTCCTTGCCGTCGGTCAATCCGCCGACCGTGCGGCGCTGCTGGGCATCGAGCAGCGTCAGCCCGCCCAGAACGCGCAGACCCTTGATCGGTTCGCCGAACACCGCGAACTCCAGCCCTTGGTTGCGCTGCTCGCCATTGCCGCCGTACACGCCGTTTTGAACGAAGTACTGTGGCTGGTCGATCGAGAACGCTGCGACCGAGGCGCCCAGGCCTCCGCTGTCGTACTTGAGGCCGATCTCCTTCTGCTTCGAGCGGAACGGTTGGAACACCTCGCCGGCATTGCTGACCGGCGCGGTGGCCGTCGATGCCGGTGCGACTTGGCCTGGCACCAATGCCTCGATGTAGTTGCCGTACAGGGAGAACTGATTCGTCAACTTGTACAAGAGGGCCGCCATCGGGGTATTGCGCGCCGAGGAGTAGTTGCTCGTGGGCTCACCCGTGGTGAAGCTGAAGGCGTCCTGCTCGATGCTCTGCCGCCGCACGCCCACCGTGGCGATCAGGCGCTCGTCGAGGAAGGACATGGCGTCGGCAATGGCGACGCTCTTCAAGCGGGTGCGCGCTGTCAACAGCGGGTTCGCCAGGTCGCCTCCGGGGTTGCCCGGAAGCAGTGCTGGCGCCGGCACTGCGACGTGGTTGTAGATGTTGTCGAAGATCGGAGGCGCGAAGGACGAAAAGCCGAAGGCATTGCGGCTCTTGCCATCGTAGGTGGATGCGGCGGCCGTAATCGTGTGATTCACGCCGCCGGTGGCTAGCTTGGCACGCACGCCGACTTCCCCCGTCGAGGTCTCGTCCTTGCGCGTGTTGTCGAAGCGGAACGCACTGGTGTCGCCGGCGCTGTTGAGCAGAGCCGGATTGGCCAGCGAGTTCGCTTCCGTGCCGCGCCGCGCGCCTGCCGCGGCCCAGGCGGTCACGCTGTCGGCCAGGTCGACTTCGCCACGCAGGGTGCCGAAGGTGTCGCGTTCCTTGGAGTAGGTCCAGGGTTGCGCAAAATTGGCGTCCGAGTCCGGCGCCTTCGGGATGGGCAAGCCGAAGGCGGGGGTTACGCTCGGGCGACCTTCCTGCAGGTCGTGGTCCTGCCAGCCCAAGTCGGCCGACAAGCGCACGTTGCGACTGCGCCAGTCCACTCCCAGGCTCAATGCGCTCAACTCTCTGGACTCGTCATCGACGCCCGTGCCGCCGTCGCGCCGCACCGCGTTCAGGCGAATGCCGGTGCTCTGGTCTGCTCCGAAGCGGCGCGCGATGTCGGCGGCCAGATAGCCTTCGCCACCGGTTTGCACGCCGGCGCTAAGGTGCGTGAGTGACTCGTTGGGCGCGCGCTTGGGCAACAGATTGACGGCGCCGCCGACCCCGCTGCCTCCGGGGGGCGTGCCGTTCAGAAAGGTGTTGGCGCCCAGGAAGATTTCGACGCGCTCAAAGAATTCGGAGGCGATGTATTGCCGAGGCAGCAGGCCATACAGGCCGTTGTAGGCAATGTCGTCCGAAAAGACCGGGAAGCCATGCACCACGTACAACTCCTGGAAGTTGCCGAAGCCGCGCGCCGCACCGACGCGGCGTTGAGCAGCACGTCGGCCACGCTCTGGGCCTGCTGATCCTGAATCAGTTCGTTGGTGTAGCTGGTCGTGGAAAACGGCGTGCTCATCATGTCCTGGTTGCCCAGGATGCCCACCCGCCCCCCGCGTGCCACCTGGCCGCCGGCATAGGGCTTGGTCAGGCCCTCGGCCGAGGCGTCGGCACTGGCCTCCACCGTCACCGGCGGCAGGGAGCCGGCGGTCGCCGCTGTCGGCGCCGTAGAGGTGGTCTGGGCCGAGGCGCAGAAAGCCTGCGCGGTGGCGGCGGTCGCGAGCGCGATGGTGCGCAGCGGAAAGCGGACGAAGGACAAGGCGGCCCCCCGTTCTTGGATGCAAATGAGAACGCCTATTATTAAGGAATGAGACCTTCAGTTCGTCTCATTTACCGGCATTTCGGCCGCGTTGGGCTCAGAAGATCGCTTCTTGTGGCGCCGAAGCGTCAGCGCTGAAGCCGCTGCCCGTCCACGAAGACCCGCAGCTCGCCTGCGGCAAAGGGGTCCCAGGTCTCGTTCGTGGTGAGCGGCGCCGTTACCACCACCGCCACCCGGTCATCGGGCGTGGTGTGCTGCGCGAAGTCGATGCTCAGGTCTTCGTCGGACAGCTGCGCCAGCGTGAAGGGATGCCGGCGCTCCACCGACCACAGGTTCGTCGAGGCATGCGCCCACAGCGCCTGCCCGTTGGACAGCATGAAGTTGAAGGTGCCGTGTTGCGCGATGCGCGGTGCCAGTTCCTTCAAGGTCAGCGTCAGCTCGTCGACCTGGGGCACGCCGGCATGCGACTTGGCCAGCTCCTGCATGATCCAGCAGAAGGCATGCTCGCTGTCGGTGTTGCCCACGGGGTGGAAGTTGCCGTGCAGGCGAGGGCGGAAATCCTTCAGGTCGCCGTTATGGGCGAACACCCAGTAGCGCCCCCACAGCTCGCGCACGAAGGGGTGGCAGTTCTGCAGGTTGACCGCGCCCTGGGTCGCCTTGCGGATGTGGGCGATGACGTTGCGGCTCTGGATGGGGTACTTGCGGATCAGCTCGGCCACCGGCGACTCGCTGGCCGGCTGGTGGTCGACGAAATGGCGCAACCCCCGGTCCTCGAAGAAGGCGATGCCCCAGCCGTCGGCATGGTGGTCGGTGCGCCCGCCGCGCTGGGCGAAGCCCGTGAAGCTGAAAGTCACGTCCGTCGGCGTGTTGCAGTTCATCCCCAAAAGCTGACACATGACGCGATTAGAGCGCGGAAATCACGCGTCGCGGGCAGGCGGGCCTTCGCGCAGTTGCCAGGCGGCCAGCATCGCCAGCGCGCACAGCGCGGCCAGCAGCAGGAAGACCTCGTCGAAGGCCAGCAGGCGCGCTGCGCTGCTGGCCGGATTGGCCAGCGAGTCGCCATGCGCCGCCAGCCGCCATTCGAGGATGACGGCACACAGGCTCACGCCCGCCGCGCCACCCAGCATGCGAACGAAGCTGATGGCGCTGGCACCCTGCGGGATCAGCGGCTTGGCCAGCGCCCGCATGGCCCCCAGGTTGAGCGAGGGCAGGATGAAGCCCAGCCCGATGCGCCCGATGATGGCAAAGAGCACCAGCCACCAGATCGAGCTGCCCAGGCGCAGCACCATCATCAGAGCAAAGGAGGTCGCCAGCAGCGCCAGCCCCGTGCTCACCAGCATCCAGGTGGGCTGCCGGTCGGCCAGCCGCCCGACCCACGCGATGGTCGCCGCCAGCACGATGCCCGAGGGCAGCAACGCGGTGCCCACGTGCGAGGCCGACAGGTGCAGCCCCACCTGCATGTAGACCGGCAGCAGGTAGGTGGAGCCGAACAGCGCCGTGCCATAGATGAAGGCCACGACGCTGCCCATGGCGAATTGCCGGTAGCCGAACAGCCCGAGATTCATCAGCGGCGCGCCGCCGGCGCCAGCCAGGCGCTTCTGCCAGGCGATGAAGCCGGCCAGCGAGGCCAGCGCGCCGGCCAGCAGCAGCGCGCTTTCCCAGGCCGAGCCGCCGCGCAGTTCCACCAGCCCGTTGAGCAGGCACAGCGTGCCGACGGTGGCCAGGGCCAGCCCGCCCCAGTCCAGCCTTTCGCCGCGCTCGGCCACCGCGCCGCCCGGCGCCGTCGTCGGCACGAACTTGTAGGCCAGCCAGAGCGACACCAGGCAGAAGGGCACCACCATGAAGAAGATCGAGCGCCAGCCGAACAGGTCGACCAGCACGCCGCCGATGCTGGGCCCCACGGCAGGCGCCAGCACCACCCCCATGCCGAACAGCCCGCTGGCGCGGCCTTGCTCGTGCGGCTCGAAGGCGCGCAGGATGATGATGGCGGGAATGGGCTGCACCACGCCGGCCGCCAGGCCCTCGACCACGCGCGCCAGCAGCACCAGCCAGAACTGGCTGGCCAGTCCACCGGCGATGCCGCCGGCCATCAAGAGCACCATGGCGCCCGCGTAGGTGCTGCGGTAGCCGAAGCGCCCCAGCAACCAGGGCGTGGTGAGCATCGAGACCGTCATCGACACCATGAAGCCCGAACTCACCCACTGCGCGCGTTCCTGGCCCAGGGCGAAGTGGTGGCTCATGTCGGGAATCGCCACGTTGACGATGGTCGAGGACATGATCGAGGCCATCGTGCCCACCATCACCGACAGCAGCAGCAGCCAGCGATAGCGCTCGCCGTAGCGCGCGCGCAGATTGGAAAGTGCCTGCCCAGGAGCAGCGGCGATTGGTTCTTCTTCTGGTTTCATCGGGGAGGCTTCAGGCGCCGGGCGGTGCGCTGGCCTCCCCAAGGATATCGGCCTTTGCGCTGACACGGCAGCCGCTTGCGCGACCCCAAAATCGGTGCG
>DATILH010000165.1:0-7068 GCA_035476655.1 Variovorax sp. | reverse complement strand
GAATCTTGCTACGCTCTTCCATGGTCGGTCTCCTTGTTGCTGACGGCGAAAGTCACAGCATGTAGCCCTACACGCCGAGCGTGCAATCTACGATGTTGGAGACCGGCCACCTACCCTATTGGTGGCGACCATCATGTCTAGGCGCCACCCTCGCGCACCAGCACGTGCGCGATGCGCCTGTTGCGCACTGTCACGATCACGACGACCGTCACCTTCTGGTCGATGGTGTTCTGGTTCCATATCCGCCTGGTCATGGCGGACAAGAACTGCAAGAACAAGCTGACAGGGTTCGGCACCGTGATGAACACCTTGTGGCTCTCCCCGGGCCTTCTGCGAAGGTTGATTCCAGAGTGGATCTCCTATTTCCGTCCGGGCTTCCATCCGTGGGATGAGGACAACCGCGTCGAGCTCTCGCGTATCGAGCCCTTGTGGGCAGAAATCGAGGCAAACGCCAAGCGGGCGGGTGTTTCGACGCGCGCACCATCGATTCGGACAGGGACCGCATGACAGTCTGGCAGTGCAGGATCTGTGGCTTCCTCTATGACGAGAAGGCAGGCATGCCCGAGCACGGCATTCCTGTCGGTACCGCGTGGCAGAAGGTAAGCGATGACTGGCTTTGCCCTGAATGCGGGATGAGCAAGGCGGACTTCGATCTGGTCGAGCTGGTCGCCTGAACGCCCACTGGCGTTGATTGAAGCAATTGCGCGCCCCGGGAGGGCGCGTTCTATCTTGTGCTTGGGCCTCGGTCGTGCTTGGTGCCCCCGACAGGAATCGAACCTGTATCTGAGTCTTAGGAGGACCCCGTTCTATCCATTGAACTACAGGGACGGCAGGTACATGACTTTAGCAGCTTGCTCCTGGGCGCCCCTGCGCGCCGGGGCTGCGGCAACGACGATCCCGTGCTGGAGAAGATGGACTACCTGGTCGAGGGCGTGGCCGGCACCTTGGGCTGACACGAAAAGAAGCGCCTGTGAGGCGTCGCCGTCGCACAATGTGGCGATGGCGCAGGCAAGCAAGGACAACTGGGCCGCCGGTAGTCTCTACGAGCCCTACGTGGGCCGCTGGAGCCGCAAGGTCGCGCCCGAATTCCTGCGCTGGCTGCACCCGCTGGCCAGCGAGCGCTGGCTCGACGTGGGCTGCGGCACCGGCGCGCTGACCCAGGCCATCCTGGAGCATGTCGCGCCGGCCACGGTGCAAGGCATCGACCCGTCGCCCGGCTTCATCGCCCATGCGCAGGCCCACATCCAGGATTCGCGCGTCTCCTTTGCCGTCGCCGATGCAGAGGCTATCCCGCTCGATGCGCACAGCGTCGACGCGGCCGTCGCCGCTCTGGTGCTGAACTTCGTGCCGCAGCCCGAGCGCGCGCTGGCCGAGATGGCCCGGGTGACGCGGCCCGGCGGCACGGTGGCCATCTATGTCTGGGACTACGCCGGCAAGATGGAGCTGATGCGCTACTTCTGGGACGCCGCCGTCGCGCTCGATCCGCAGGCGCAGGACGAGGGGCCGCGCTTCGCCTTCTGCCAGCCCGACCCCTTGCAGGCTCTGTTCGAGCAGGCCGGGCTGCAGGCGGTGCAGGTGCAGGCGATCGACGTGCCCACCGTCTTTCGTGACTTCGACGACTACTGGTCGCCCTTCCTGGGTGGGCAGGGTCCGGCGCCGGGCTATGCCATGTCCCTGAGCGAAGCCGACCGTGGCCGGCTGCGCGAGCGCATCCGCGCTGCCTTGCCGCATGAAGGCGACGGGCGCATCGAACTCACTGCACGTGCCTGGGCGGTGCGCGGGCGCTGCGCCGAGCCGCCTGGCGGCTAGTCGTACTTGATCGTGTAGATCAGGTCTGCTCCGTAATGCTCCCCCGCCTGGCCGCGCAGCGTCAGGCGCTGCGTCAGGTCGTAGAAGATGAACAGCGTGCCCAAGGTGCCGGCCAGGCTGCGCTCGTAAGTGACGTAGAAATCCTTCGACAGCCGCTTGCCCAGCGTGACGGCGGAGTCCGTCAGTTCGCCGTCGGAACTGGGGCCCTTGAAGCCGATCTCGTCCAGGCCGAAGCGGCTGGCCAGGTTGCCGCCGCTCGGGTCGGCGCCCAGCTTGCCCAGCAAGGCCAGCGCGGCCTGCTGCATCAGGATTGCCTCGCCGCCGTTGGTTGCAGAGGCGCGGCCCAGCATGATCCAGGACAGCGTTTCCGCGTCCGACAGCGGCGGCTCTGAATAGAGCTTGACGCGCGGCGAGTTGGCGGTGCCGCTGATCTGCACGCCGGCGCGCTGCGTGATGTTCGGCCGGATCGCCAGCACGTCGAGTTGCGGGTTGTCGTAGGGACCGTTGAAGCGTGCGATGCCGGTCTCCACGTCCATCTGCTGGCCGTAGGCGCGGTAGATACCCTTCACCGTGCGCACTTCGCCGTTGATGCGCGGCGGGCTGCCGGCGCCGCCCGCGCTGATGTCGAGTTGCCCTTCCAGGCGGGTGGTGATGCCGCGCCCCTGTACCGCGAAGTCATTGCCAAGGTCGAGCGAGACCAGGATGTCCGGTGGCTTGCGGGTGCTGGGCTGGTTGACCTTCTGCTCCTCGCTCTCGCGCCGCCGCGCCGCCGCCTGCGCTTCCTCGAGTGCCTTGGCCTTCGAGTGCACCACCACGTCCGGGCCCAGGCTGGGCGCCGTCTCTGCGGGCAGGATGATCACGCCGCGGTCGGTGCGCAGCTTGCCGCGCAGGTTCAGCTGGCCGGCTTCCAGCCTGGCCTGCAGGTCGCCCGACAGCGTGACCTGGCGGTCGCTGCGCACCAGCACGCGAAGGCTGCGCACCTCGCCCTGCATGTCCATCCGGATGCCGCTGCCGCCTCCGTTGCCCGCGGGCGTGGCGTCGCCCCAGCGGGCGCTGCCGCGCACGCTGAGCCGGCCGCCGTCGCTGGCGGCGTCGCTGGCGCGGGTGCTGAGGTTGCCGCTCTGGCCTGGGATGCGCACCCTGCTGCCGGGCCCGCCATGCAGCGTGAATTCCTCTACGGTGAGCTGGTTGCCGGTCAGGGTGGCGCGCAGCTTGCCGCCCTGCAGGTCCAGCCCTTCCACCGCGGCGCGCAGCGCCAGCTCGTCGGCGCCCAGGTGACCGTTCCAGCGCGGTGCCAGGCGGCTGCCCGACAGCGTGACGTCGGCATTGAGCGTGCCGCCGACGCGCCAGCCCGGCGGCGCCAACATCGACCAGACGCCCAGCTTGGGCAGGTTGGCCTGGGCGCGCCCGGCCAGCGGCGCATCTTCCGGCCAGCTCCAGCCGCCGCCGGCCTGCGCCAGTTGCGTCGAGGCCTCGGCCTTGACCTGGCCGGCGCGCTCGCTGTCCCACACTAGGCTGGCCCGCAACTGCGTGCCCTGCGCATCGACCAGCAGCTCGGCCTGGCGCAGGCCGGCGGGTGTGCTGGGCGCATCCTTGCCGCCTCCGTCCACGGTGATCTCGCTGGCGCTGCCGGTGCCGGTGCTGCGCAGGCGCTGCACCATGGCGGCCTCGCCGGCCTGCACCCGGATGTCGCCGCTGGCGCGCGCCAGTCGTGTATGGGCGCGCAGCTGGTCGCCGGCATCGATGTCCCAGTCGGCGTCGAAGATCAGGTCGCCGCTCACGCCCAGCTCGCGCAGCGTGCCGGGGCCCAGGGCCTGCGCCCAGGCCATCGGCAGGCCTTGCAGGCGGCCCTTGGACTGCAGGCGTACGGCCCGTTTGGTCGCTGGCCCGCTTTGCGTCAGGCGCGTCGGCTCCCAATCGAGGCGCACTGTGCCGGGCAGCGGGCCGGTGAGGGTGGCGGCGCCGCCCGAGCCCTCGAACTGCAGTGCGGCCGCGCTGCTGCGGATGGAGGCGGCCAGCGGCCGCTGCAGCTCGAGGGTCCAGGGCGGCGGCGCGTTGCGCGTATTGGGGCGAGTCTGGGCGCGCAGGCTGGCGATCTCGGCGCGCCATTGTCGGGCCTTCTCCAGGCCGCCGCTGCCTTGCAGCTTGAGCGATATATGGCGCTGCGCCGACACCGCCTCGCCTTCCAGTTCCAGGCGGGCGCGGGCGAGACTGCCGTCGAGTTCGGCGCGCACCTCGCGCAATTGCCATGCCTCGGCGGGGGTGCCTCCCAGGCCGAGGCGCGGCACGCTCAGCTTGGCATGCACGGTGGGCTCGGCACTGCCGCGCGGCGCCGGCGTTTCGGGCGCGGACAGGCGCTGCTGCAGGGTTTGCCAGCCGCCGGTCCAGTTGGCGTCGAGCTGGGCATTGCCCTCCAGCGCCAAGTCGCCGAAGACGGCGCGCAAACCGGGCAGGCTCTCGATCCATTTCTGCATTGCCGCCGCGTCGGCCACCTGCGTCTTGAGCTGGCCCTTGCCCTTGGCCGGCGCCATGTCCGCCTGCAACTGGGCCTGTGCGCCGGGCAGCCGCAGCTCGAAGCTGCCTTCGCCCGATTGCTCGACCGGTCGCGCCTTCAACTTCCCTTCGAGCTGTGCGCCGGCGGCTTCCAGGCGCAGGCTCTGCAGCGTCAGCAGCGGCTCCTGCCATTGGCCGCGAGTGGCCACGCGATCGACGCGCAGGCCCTGCAGCGCGTTGGGTGCAGCGGCGGCGCCCGCGCCGCCCGTGGCCTTGAGGTCCAGCGCGAAGTCGATGCGGCCGCCCTCGTGCTGCTCGGCCTTGAGCTGGCCGGTGATGGGTGCGCCGGCCAATTGCGTGTGCAGCTGGCCCAGGCGCACGCCGCGCACCTCGGCCTGGGCCTTCCAGGGCTGCGGGGCCGGGCGCCAGCTTCCGCTGGCCTCGATGCGGCCGCCGCCGGCGTGCAGCAACGCCTGCGGCAAGCTCCACTCCTGGCCGTCGAAGAGCACGCGGCCTTGTACCTGCTGGAGCGGCAGCTTGCCTTCGTCCCAGGGGCCGGGCACGGCATTGCTCAAGTCGACATTGCCTTGCCAGGCCAGGGCGCCGACGGCGCTGTCGGGGCCGGCATGCACTTCGCCCGTGAGTTGTGTGACCGGCGCCTGTGGCCACAGGCGGGCCAGGTCGACGTTCTGCAGCTTGGCATCGGCCTGCAGCACCGGCTGCGACTGCCAGGGTGCGATGCCGGCCTGCAGTTGCGCCTGCATCGGCGCGCCGACATCGTTGTCGGCCGGTGCCAGTTCGGCCTGCACCTGCAGCCGCGCATCCGCGCCGGAGAGCGTGCCCTTGGCGCTGGCCTGGGCCACCACATCGATGCGCCGATCCTCGGCCAGCGGCGCGCGCACGCGCCCGTCGATGCGCGCATCCAGCGCCATGGGCGCCGCACCCTGCAGCGTGATGCCGGCGCTGTAGTGGCCATCGGCCAGGTCCACGCCCTGCACCTCGAGTTGGTGCCGCGCATCCTGATAGCGGTAGCGGCCGGCCAGGCCAGAGGCTTCCAGCGGCGGCGCGCCGGCCCAGCGCAAGGTGTCGACCTTGAAGGGCAGCTCAATGTCGAGCGGCAGCACCAGTTGGTCGAGCGCTTCGACCGGCTTCTCCTCCTTCGGGCCGCGCGGCTCGATCGCGATCAGCGCCGCATGCACCTGGCCCAACTCGAAGCGGCGCTGCCGCCACAGCGCGGGCAGGTGCCAGCCGATGCGCGCGTCCTCCACCTGCACCGCCAGCGTCTCGCTTTGCCAGCGCAGATGGCCGATGCGGCCGCCGGCCAGCAGCGAGCCGCTGACCTCCTTCGACTCCAGGGTCTGGCCGGCCGGCAGGTAGCGCGCCGCCTGGTTCAGCGCAAAGGCCAGCGACTGGTTCGAGCCCAGCCACCAAAAGCCGGCCGCCAGCAGCAGGGCGATCAGTAGGAAGAGCGAGGCAAGAGTCCACAGCAGGACGCGCCACACCCGGCGTGCACGCAAGGGCCTTGGCTGCTGCTGCTGTTGGGTGTCGTCCATCGCCGCCATCAGAATGTGAAGCCGAAGCGCAGGTGCAGGCGGAAGTCACTCACATCCACCCCATAGGCAATGTCGGCCTGCAGCGGCCCGACCGGGCTGCGCCAGCGCACACCGGCACCGACGCCCAGCTTGAGCTTGAGATCCCGGGGCTTGTCGGCCACGCTACCGCCATCGACGAAGACCACGCCTTCATAGTCGCTCAGCTTGCCGTCCAGCACGATTGGCTGCTGCCATTCGATGCTGGCGACCGCCAGGTAGCGGCCGGCCACGATCTGGTTCTGGTCGGTCACCACGCCGATCTGGCGATAGCTGTAGCCGCGCACCGTGGTGTCGCCGCCGGTCAGGAAGAGCTGGGTCTGCGGGATCTGGGCCTGCTCCTTGGCCGTCACCGCGCCGGCTTCGGCGCGCAGCGCCAGTCGCGGACGCCGTGCCGCGCCGCTGGGCGTGTCGGCCGAGCCGATCGGCAGGATGCCCAGCCAGCGCCCGTCGGTGCGCAGGTAGGGCAGCCGCTCGCCCAGCAGGGTGTAGCCCACGCCGATTTCCAGCGCCAGGCCGTTGCCGCGGGTCGGCGAGCTGGGGCTGTCGAAGTAGCGGCCGGTCCAGCCCCAGTTCAGGCTCAGCGAACTGGCCGAGGGTGGCGGGTCGATGCCCTCGCTGACCGAGTAGTCGTACTGCAGGAACACGCTGCGGTCGATGTGGTCGCCCGACTTGTTCTGGCCGCTGCGCACGCGGGCACTGTCCACCGTGTAGCTGCCGGCATTGTTCTCGCGCTGCAGTTGTGCCGAATGGAACCAGCGCCAGCCCGACTCGCGCGGCAGGGCGCTCCATTCGGTGTTGAGCAGATGCGTGTTCTTGTCGTACGAGAAGCGCGAGACGGCGCGCCAGCCCAGCAGCGGCATCTGGTTGTGGATGTGGTCCAGCGACACGCGCGGGCCGCTGTCGGAGGTGAAGCCCAGGCCGAACACCACCTTCTGCAGCGGCGCCTCGCGCACCTGGGCGGTGACCGGCGCGGCCTGCGGGTCGGTGCCCTCTTCGGTGTCGAGCGTCAGGAACACCGAGTCGTAGTAGCCGCTGCCGGCCAGGCGCTGTTGCGCGTCCAGCAGCTTCTGCTGGTCGTAGTCCTCGCCGCTGGGCAGGCGCGCAATGCGGCGCGCGGCATCGGCGTCGTAGCGTTCGTTGCCCTTGATCAGGAGCGGGCCGAAGCGGTAGGCCG
>DATILH010000164.1:0-5963 GCA_035476655.1 Variovorax sp. | reverse complement strand
GGCGCCGCGATGGCGTGCCTGGACCTCGCCTCGCTGCTGTCCTCCAGGCCCTGCGCCGAGCGCGCGCTGGTGCTGGCCATGGTGGCCGCGCGCATCGCGGCACCTCACACCAAGCTGGCCACCACGCGCTGGTGGCACACCACGACACTGGCCGAGGACTTCGGCGTCGCACAGGCCGATGAGGACGATCTGTATGCGGCGATGGACTGGCTGCTCGAGCGCCAGGATCGCATCCAGAACAAGCTCGCCGCGCGCCATCTGAGCGCTGGCGCCCTGGTGCTGTACGACCTGTCCTCCAGCTACTTCGAGGGCAGCTGCTGCCCGCTGGCCAAGCTGGGCTACAGCCGCGACGGCAAGAAGGGCCTGCTGCAGGTCAACTACGGCCTGCTCACCGATGCGCGCGGCTGCCCGCTGGCCGTCTCGGTGCACGAGGGCAATGTGGCTGACAGCCAGACCTTGCTGCCCGAGGTCCAGCGGCTGCGCGAGGAGTTCGGTGTCGAGCACCTGGTGATGGTGGGGGACCGCGGCATGATCTCCAGCAAGGCGATCCAGGAGCTGCGCGAGACCCAAGGCGTGGGCTGGATCAGCGCGCTCAAGAGCGCCTCGATCCGCACGCTGGTCGAGCAGGGCCATCTGCAGCTGGGCTTGTTCGACGAGCGCAACCTGCTCGAACTGAGCTCGCCGGACTACCCGGGCGAGCGCCTGGTGGCGTGTCGCAATCCGCAGCTTGCCCGGCTGCGCACGCACAAGCGCGAGGAACTGCTCGCAGCCACCGAGGCCAACCTCCAGAAGATCAAGGCCCGGGTGGACGGCGGCAAGCTCGCCGGCAAGGATGCGATCGGCCTGCGTGTGGGCAAGGTGATCAACCAGTACAAGATGGCCAAGCACTTCGAGCTGGCGATCGGCGACACCACGTTCACCTTCGCACGCAAGCGCGACACCATTGCCGCCGAGGCGGCGCTGGACGGCCTCTACATCATCCGCACCTCGGTGGCGCCCACACAGATGGACTCGGCCGACTGCGTGCGCCACTACAAGTCGCTGGCCAATGTCGAGCGCGCGTTCCGCTCGCTCAAGACCATCGACCTGAAGGTGCGCCCGATCCACCACCGCACCGCCGATCGGGTGCGCGCACACATCTTCCTGTGCATGCTCGCCTACTACGTGGAGTGGCACATGCGCGAGGCCTGGCGCGAGTTGATGTTCGCCGACACCGACCAGCTTGCCAAGGCTACGCGTGACCCGGTGGCGCCGGCCACGCGCTCCAAGGCGGCGCTGGCCAAGGCGGCGCGCCACACACTGGACGACGGCACCCCCGTGCACAGCTTCTCCACCCTCATGGCCGAGCTCGCCACCATCGTGCGCAATACCTGCCGAGCCCCTCTGGCCGGGCCCGAGGCGCCCACCTTCGAGCTCCTCACCAACGCGCAGCCACTGCACCTGCGCGCCCTCGCGCTCGTGCAAGACATCAAGCCGTAGACAGAAACCTTCCCCGACAACTCAAGCAAGTGCTTGAGTCACAAGGGAATCTCGTCCGCCGCTTCGGGGAACTTCGGCCTAGACTCCTGCCCCATGCAGAACATCCTCGTCCTGTGCATCGGCAACATCTGCCGCAGCCCGCTGGCCGAGGTCCTGCTCGCCCGCGAGTTTCCCGACAAGACGATCCGGTCGGCCGGTCTCGGCGCCCTCGTCGGCGAGCCGGCCGATCCGCTGTCGGTCGCGTTGGCGCTGGAGCAGGGGCTGGACCTTTCCATGCACCGTGCCCAGCAGGTCAATAGCCTGATGTGCCAGCGTGCCGAGCTGATTCTCGTGATGGAAGACGACCACCGCTTCGCGCTGGAGCAGCGCTACCCCTTCGTGCAGGGCAGGGTATTCCGGCTGGCCGATCGCGACATTGCCGATCCGTTCCGCCTGAAGCGCCGCGCCTTCGAAGCAGCCTACGCCGACATCGCGCGCGGCGTGACCGACTGGGCGGCGCGCATTCGCCAGCTGGGCTAAGAGCAGGGCGCCCGCAGCCCAATAAGTACATCCGCCGGGATGTGCAGTCCCTTGGCGAGGCGCCGGATCATGTGCAGCGTTAGCGGGCGCTTGCGGTTGAGCACTTCGTACACGCGATTCGTCGGCCCAATGTAGGGCACCATGTCGGACACGCCCAGGCCGTCTTGCTCCATGCGGAACTTGATGGCCTCGATCGGGTCCGGCAGATCGATCGGATAGTGCCTCGCCTCATAGGCCTGTACCAGCGTAGCCAGCACGTCAAGGCGATCGCCCTCGGGCGTGCCGAGCGCGGGATCGGAGGGCATCAGAGCCGAGATTTGCTTGAGGGCCGCCTTGTAGTCCTTGACGGTCCGGATGGGGTTGATTTCCATCGTTCACTCCGTTCGAAAATAATCAGTCGAGCTCGATCGTTTCGGCGTCGATGCCATCGTATTGGGCATGGGTGCCGATGAACTTCACGAAGACCACCTGTGCCCTGTAGGCCACTGCTGCGACAAGCCGATAGTCATCACCCTTGATGTTGAACACGAGCCGGTTGCTCTTCAGGATGCTCGCGCTACGGAACTGGGCCTTGATATCGGCTGGCTGGTTCCAGTCGGCCTTCACAACTTCTGCGTGCCATGCCTTGAGCGACTGCTCGGCATCCGGATGAGCGGGGTTCTCCCAAAAGCCCCGCAGAGTCGAAACGGCGATCACACGCATGAGAGGATTCTAGTCCCAAATTGGGACTTCGTGCACGGAGTAGCGCCAAGTACGCCCACCAGCCAGGTCAGGAGCCTCAGGCCGCCTTGCGCTTGGGCAGCTTCCAGTCTGGGCGCACCCAGTGGCAGGTGTAGCCGTCGGGCAAGCGCTGCAGGTAGTCCTGATGCTCCGGCTCGGCCTGCCAGAAGGGGCCGGCGGGGTTCAGCTCGGTCACCACCTTGCCGGGCCACAGGCCGGAGGCATTGACGTCTGCAATGGTGTCCAGCGCCACCTGGCGCTGCGCCTCGCTGGTGTAGTAGATGCCCGAGCGGTACGAGGTGCCGCGGTCGTTGCCCTGGCGGTTCATGGTGCTGGGGTCGTGAATCTGGAAGAAGAATTCCAGCAGGTTTCGGAAGCTGATTTGCTCGGGGTCGAACACGATCTCCACCGCCTCGGCATGGCTGCCGTGGTTGCGGTAGGTGGCGTTGGCGACGTCCCCGCCGCTGTAGCCCACGCGGGTGCCGATCACGCCGGGCATGGCGCGGATCAGCTCCTGCATGCCCCAGAAGCAGCCGCCGGCGAGGATGGCGGTTTCGGTGGTGCGAGTCATGGAATCTTTCTCCTTTGAACGAGCAGCGCATGTGATGGCGGCGCGCGGCGATTGCAAGTTGACCTTTGTTTCCGCGCCTCGAAATTGGTCTATGCTCGCCCGGTCCGAATTGGGCCTGCGCATGCGGACCAGCGGGCCATTCCGCTCCAGGGGAGTGTAGAGAGGAAGCATATGAGCAAACTCATTTCTCGATGGCTGCTGGGGACGGCGCTGCTGTGCTTGAGCGCGCTGGCGCCGGCGCAGAGCAAGCTCGACAAGCCGCAGCTCGATCAGTTGATGGCCCCGGTCGCGCTGTATCCCGATGCGCTGCTGTCGCAGGTCCTGATGGCCTCGACCTACCCCGACGACGTGAAGACTGCGGCCGAATGGTCCAAGGCCAACCAGAACCTCAGCGGCGATCCGGCCGTGAAGGCGGTGGAAGGCGAGGCCTGGGATCCGAGCGTGAAATCGCTGGCCGCCTTTCCCTCGGTGCTCGACATGATGGGACGCCAGCCGCAATGGGTGCAGTCGGCCGGCGATGCCTTCCTCGACCAGCCTGAAGACGTGATGGACTCGGTGCAGCGCCTGCGGCGCCAGGCCCAGGAGGCCGGCACGCTCAAGAGCAACGAGCAGCAGAAGGTGGTGGTGCAGCAGGAGGGGCCGGCGCAGGTGATCCAGATCGAGCCAGCGCAGCCGCAGGTGGTCTATGTGCCGCAGTACAACCCGACGGTGGTCTATGGCGCCTGGCCCTATCCGGCCTATCCGCCGTACTACTACCCGCCACCGGTGGGCTCGGTGTTCGCCACCGCGCTGATCGGCGGCATCGGCTTCGGCCTGGGCGTGGCGGCCGTGAACTCGATGTGGGGCGGCTTCAACTGGGGCGGCAACAACGTGAACATCAACGTCAACCGCTACAACAACGTCAACGTCAACAACCGCCTGAACGCCAATCAGACCAACTTCCAGCACAACGCGGCGCGCCGCGGCTCGACGCCCTATCGCGGCGATGCCTCGCGCCAGCGTTTCGATGGACAGCGCCAGGCTGGCATGGCCAACCGGGACGGCCCCGGAGCGCGGCCGGGCGGCGGGGCTGCGAGCAGCCGGGATGCGGCGCGCGACCGTGCGGCCGGCTCCTTCGAGCAACGTACCGGACAAGGCATCCCGGGCCATGACGGGCGCGGCGGCGCCGGCGGCGGGCGCGACCGCGCCGGGCAGGGCGGAGCTGGCGACCGTGTGGGCCAGGCTGGCGGCGCTGGCGATCGCCGCGGCCAAGGCGCAGGCGCGGGCGCGGGCGATCGCCGAGGCGAGGGGGCAGGCGCTGGCGCTGGTGATCGCCGGGGCCAAGGCGCAGGTACCGGTGATCGGGCCGGCCAGGGCGGCGCCGGCCGCGACAACCCGGCGGCGCGTCAGCGCCAGGACCACAACGCCGCAATGGACCGCTCGCGCGCCGCCAACAAGGACAGCGCCTTCCGCGATGCCGGCAACGGCGCGCGCGTGCAGCAGCAAGCCCAGCGGCCGGGCGCGCAGCGCCAGGCGGGCGGCGGCGGCGGCGTGCATCAGACGGCCGCGCGTCCTGCTGGCGGTGGCGGAGGCGCACACGCGGGCGGAGGTGGTGGTGGCGGCGGCGCCCGGGCCGGTGGTGGCGGTGGTGGCGGCGGCGCCCGCGGCGGTGGTGGCGGAGGCGGTGGCCATCGAGGCGGCGGTGGCGGTGGCGGCAGGAGGTAAGAAGCGATGCACAAGAACATGAACATGAAATTCCGCGCTCTCCTGGTGGCCGCGGCCTTGTCCTGCGGCGCGGGCCAGGCCCAGGCCCAGGCGGTCTATCCGAGCGCCGAGGCCGCAGGCGATGCGCTGGCAACCGCGCTGGCGCGCGCCGACAGAGACGCGCTGCGCCGTGTGCTGGGCGCAAACTTCATGCGCTACGTGCCGGAACATGAAGTGGACATGGACGACGTCTACGCCTTCCTGGAGGGCTGGTCCAAGTCGCACAAGGTCGAGCAGATCACGCCCACCCGGTCGGAACTGGTGGTGGGCCAGAACTGGCATTTCCCGGCGCCGATCGTGAAGACCGCGCGCGGCTGGCAGTTCGATCTGCCCGCCGGCCAGGCCGAGATGGTCAAGCGCCGGATCGGGCGCAACGAACTCGACACCATTGCCACCCTCAAGTTGCTGTGCGAGTCGCAGGCGCACTATGCACGGGCCTTCGGGCAAGGCAAGCCGGCCGGCCGCATCGTGAGCAGCACCGGCAAGCGCGACGGGCTGTACTGGCCCTCGACGGATGGCCTCGAGAGCCCGTTCGGCCCCGATGCGCTGGTGATGGGCACCGACACGCCCGCCGACGCTGCATTGAACGGTTACCACTTCCGCCTGCTGGCGGGCGAATCCAACGGCTGCTCCTTCCTGGCCTGGCCGGCGCGCTACGGCAGCCTGGGCGTGCACAGCTTCGTGATCGGCGCCGACGGCGTGGTGCGCGAACGCGATCTTGGCGCCTCGACCAGTGCCGAGGCCGGGCGCATTCGTTCCACCAGCGCCCTGGGGGACGGCTGGAGTGCGGTGCAGTAAGGGGGAAGGGGAGCGGGCCTAGTACTCCGTTCCTGTAAAAGCTTTACGTTTCTGTCATCTGGAAGTCGAAGCTCTTCCACTGGAAGCGAACGGGCTGGACGTTCATCTCGTCGATGCCTTTGAGGATGCGTTG
>DATILH010000163.1:0-10798 GCA_035476655.1 Variovorax sp. | reverse complement strand
GCACGAGGGCGTGCTGGAGCACGAAGTGGCGCCGGCGCTGCTGGAGATGGTGCGCACCGTGACGGATGCGCTGGGCAGGCTTGATCAGGCGTACAGCGGCTCTTCCGCCATCGCCTCGCATTGATCCTGCAGCATCTGGATCTGGCCCTTCCAGTAGTCGCTGGAGCCGAACCAGGGGAAGTTGATCGGGAAGATCGGGTCTTCCCAGCGCCGCGCCAGCCAGGCGCTGTAGTGCACCAGGCGCAGGGTGCGCAGCGGCTCGATCAGCGCCAGTTCGCGCCGATCGAATTCGCGGAACTGCTCATAGCCTTCGAGCAGGCCCGAGAGCTGCACGGTGCGCTGCTTGCGCTCACCCGAGAGCAGCATCCACATGTCCTGCACCGCGAAACTGGTGCGGGCGTCGTCCAGGTCGACGAAGTGCGGGCCGCCGTTGGGCCGGTCGGTCGGGGTCCACAGGATGTTGCCGGGGTGGCAGTCGCCGTGCAGGCGCAGCGCGCGCATGCCGCCGGCCTTGTCCGCCTCACCCGAGAGAGCGGTGGCGGCGATCATGTCCAGCGCCTCGTTGCAGGCCTTTTCCCAGTCGCGCTGCACGTCCAGCGGCACCTTGTCGTTGCGCAGCAGCCAGTCGCGCGTGGCGATGCCGAAGCTTTGCAGGTCCAGCGCCGGCCGCGTCTCGAAGGGCGTGCGGGCGCCCACCGTATGGATGCGCGCCAGGAAGCGGCCGATCCATTCCAGCACCTCGAAATCGTCCAGCTCCGGCGCGCGGCCGCCGCGATAGGGGCTGACGCAGAAATCGAAGCCGGCGTGGTGGTGCAGCGTGGAGTCTTGGAGCACCAGCGGCGCCACGGCCGGAATCTCGGCGGCGGCCAGTTCGGCCGCGAAGTTGTGCTCTTCCAGGATCTGCACCTCGCTCCAGCGGCCGGGCCGGTAGAACTTGGCCACCACGATCTGCCCGTCTTCCAGGTGGATCTGGTAGACCCGGTTCTCGTAGGAGCTGAGCGCCTGCAGGCGGCCGTCGCCATGCACGCCGAAAGCGGCCAGCGCGTCCAGCACCACGTCGGGCGTGAGCGATTCGTAAGGGTGCACCAGCGGGGCGGAAGTGGTCATGGCTCGATTGTCTCCCTCTCCCCGGTGCTGGCCGTAACTTGCGGTGTGCCTTGCGCCGCTGCCCCCGCCGTCCTAAATTGGCGCCATGCCTGTTGCGCGCGTGGATGCCCACCAACACTTCTGGCAACCTGCGCGCGGCGACTACGGCTGGCTGCGCGCGGACGTACCGGCCCTCGCGCCCCTGCACCGCGACTTCCTGCCGGCCGACCTGGCCGACACCTTGCGACAACATGGCGTCGCGCAGACCGTGCTCGTGCAGGCCGCCGCGAGCCAGGCCGAGACCGAATTCATGCTGTCGCTGGCGCGGCGCCATGCCTTCGTCGGCGCGGTGGTGGGCTGGGTAGACCTCTCCCGCCCCGACGCCGCCGAGGTCCTGGCGCGCTGGCACGAGCAGCACCCGGCCTTGCGCGGCGTGCGCCCGATGCTGCAGGACCTCGCCGATCCCGAGTGGATCGCCCATGCGCCGCATCCCGACGCGCTGCGCGCGCTGCAGCGCCTGGGCCTGAACTTCGACGCACTGGTACAGCCGCGGCACCTGGAAGCGCTGCTGCGCTTCGTGCGCGCCTGGCCGCAGTTGCCGGTGGTGATCGACCATGCCGCCAAGCCCTGCCTGGCCGCGGGCTGGGCGGCCGAGTGGGCCCCCGCCTGGCGCGCGCGGATGGCCGAGCTGGCCGCCTGTCCCCAGGTGATGTGCAAGCTTTCCGGCCTGCTGACCGAGGCACCCCCGGGCGCCGGTGCAGCCACGCTGCGCCCGGTCTGGGAACACCTGCTGCAGTGCTTCGGCCCCGCGCGCCTGATGTGGGGCAGCGACTGGCCAGTGCTCACGCTCGCCGGCCGCTACGCGGACTGGGTCGCGATCAGCGAGGCCCTGGTGGGCGAGCTGTCGCCCGATGAACAGGCGGCCCTGTGGCACGGCAGCGCCACCCACTTCTATGGACTGACATGGACCTGCAACTGAAGGACAAGCCGGTGATCGTGACCGGCGGAGGCTCCGGCATCGGCGCCGCCATCTCGCTGGCCCTGGCGCGCGAGGGTGCGATCCCCATCGTGCTGGATCGCTCAGCCTTGCCCGAGGCGCTGGCGCAAGAGCTGCGCGCTGCACAGCCGCTGGCCTGCAGCTTCGAGCTCGAGCTCGGCGACGAGGCGGCCTGCCGCGACGCGGTGGCGCGCAGCGTCTCGGCCATGGGCAGCTTGCACGGGCTGGTCAACAACGCGGGTGTCAACGACCGCGTGGGCCTCACGGCGGGGCCGGCGCAATTTCGCGCCTCGCTGGAGCGCAACTTGGTGCATGCCTACACCCTGGCGCACCTGTGCCTGCCGCACCTGCGGGCCAGCCGCGGCGCCATCGTCAACGTCGCCTCCAAGGTCGCCCTCACCGGCCAGGGGGGCACCAGCGGCTATGCGGCGGCCAAGGGCGGGTTGCTGGCGCTCACCCGCGAATGGGCGGCCGACCTGCGGGGCGACGGCGTCCGCGTCAACGCAGTCCTGCCGGCCGAGGTCATGACGCCGATGTACGAGCGCTGGCTTGCCGGCTTCGACGACCCGGCCGCGCAGCTGGCGCAGATCACGCAGCGCATCCCGCTGGGGCAGCGCATGACGCGGCCCGAGGAGATCGCCGACACCGTGCTGTTCCTGCTCTCGGCGCGCGCCAGCCACACGATCGGGCAGTGGCTGTTCGTGGATGGCGGCTACACCCACCTGGACCGGGCGTTGCGCTGACCCGGCTTTCAGGGCGCCGACGCCGCGTGCAGGGAGAGGATGTGCCCGGCGCGCGGGTCGCTGCGACCGGACTGCACCTGCGCGTAGGCGGCCTGCACCGCCTGCGGGCCGCGGTGCTGTTGGGGCAGCAGCCAGGGGGCAGCGGGGTCGACCACCTTGGCGGTGAAGTTGTTCCAGGCGGCCAGCAGCTTGTCGGCAAAGGCCGCGGCGCCCCAGTCGTCGTGGCGCTTCTTGATCTGCGCCGGTGCAAAGAAGAAGGTGGCGCGCGGGCCGGGCAGATCCTTGGCGCCGCCGCCCAGTTGCTCCACATGGGTGCCGCCGATCACGGCGTCGTGGCGCAGGTTGGCAAAGCGCATGTGGATGTCGCGACGCAGCTTGGCGTT
The DNA here is from genome assembly GCA_035476655.1 of Variovorax sp. Taxonomy (GTDB): domain Bacteria; phylum Pseudomonadota; class Gammaproteobacteria; order Burkholderiales; family Burkholderiaceae_C; genus Variovorax. The sequence continues at coordinate 7,589 of DATILH010000163.1, read as the reverse complement.
GCCGGCGAAGTCCACGTAGACGCAGGCGGTGTCGGCCGCGAGCTGCTCCAGCTCCCCGTAGGCGACGACGCGGGTGTAGCAGCCCAGGCTCTGGCAGAAGGCCTTGTTGCCGGGGGAGGTCAGGCCGATCACCTGGATCCCCGGGCGTTGCGCCAGCTGGAAGGCCGTGCCGTAGGCGGTCTTGCTGGAGGCGCTGGACAGCATGACGGTGTCGGCGCCGAAGAAGTCGTTGTCGGCCAGGAAGTCGTCGATCAACCAGGAGGTCGTGAACAGCGGGCGCAGCAGGGCCTGGATGTCTTCGCTGTCCGGCGTGTAGAAGGGGTCGGCGGCGCAGCGGTTGTAGCGGTTGTAGACCGCGTGCAGCTCGGCCCGGTGCGGCGCGGCGTCGACGAAGCTGTCGGGCCGCAGGCGCTCAGGTTGCAGCACCGCGTGGTCGGCGATCGGGAAGTAGCCGTAGAGCCGCTCGCCAACTGCCACGCCCGGATGCTGCGACTGCACCACCGTAGCGAAGCCCCAGACCGGAATCACGCCCCAGCCTTCTTCGTCCGTGGGGAAGAAGCCCCAGTAGTTCATCGAATCGCCGAAGGCGGCGTAGGTGATGTTGTTGGAGGTGAGGGCGAAGTTCTCGATGCGTATGCGCACCTGGCCCGGGGCCAGCGGCGCGTCGGCGCTCTCGTGCAGGCGCGCCGTGGCCAGCGCGTCCTTGCGGGTCAGCAGGGTGGTGGTGCTCATTGCGCGCTCCTTGGGCTATTGCGGCAAGAGGAGCTTAGCGCCGCGGGGCGCCGCGCACGATGACGCCGATGTGTCCGGCGTCACCCAGGTGACGATCAGGCCGCCGCTCAATGCTGGCCGACGAGTCTTTCGAACCACGTGTCCAGCATCGCCTTTCCGTAGCGCAGTCGGTCGCCGACGAAGTAGCGGTTGCTCACCATCAGGTAATTCTGGTCGATGAGTTGCTCCGCGCCACCGGCCAGCAGTTGATCGCCACGCGTCAGCGCGTAGCGCAGCTTGATGCGCGGCCAAGTGACGTCGCGCACGATGCGCACGTTCGGGGCCGAGCGGAAGGTGAAGGGCTCGAACCAGCCCGCCAGGTCGATGTCGAGCACCTCGATGGCCAGCGTGTCGCCCGCCGGCAGGCCGCGCTCGGCCAATCGCTGGAAGTGGCGCTCGATGTCGCGCTGCACCTCGGCGCGACACCAGCCTGGATGCGCGCAAGGAATTCCTTTTGCGCGTTGGTCATCCTAGCTAGTGAAAGGCCAGTACCAGCGCCAGCGCAATGGCCGCCGGCAGCGCCTGCACGAACAGGATCTTGCGCGAGGCAGTGAGCCCGCCGTAGACGCCGGCCACGATCACGCAGGCCAGGAAGAAGATCATGAAGCTGCGGTCCTGCGTGGCCAGGCCCCAGAACAGGCCGGCCGCCAGGAAGCCGTTGTACAGCCCCTGGTTGGCGGCCAGCACCTTGGTAGCCTCGGCCATCTGCGGCGTCTGCCCGAAGGCCTTGAGGCCCTTGGGCTTGGTCCAGAGGAACATCTCGAGCACGAGGATGTAGACGTGCTCGAGTGCGACGAGGAAGACCGCCGCGTGGGCAATCAGCCGCAACATCGATCAGGCGATCGACAGCTCGACGTCGATGTTGCCGCGGGTGGCGTTCGAGTAGGGGCAGACCTGGTGCGCGGCGTCAACCAGCTTCTTCTTCGAGTCTTCGTCCAGGCCGGGCAGGCTGATGGCCAGCTTGACTGCGATGCCGTAGGCTGCGCCGCCGTTCGTCGGGCCGAGCGAGACGCTGGAGTCGATCGCCACGTCATCCGGCACCTTCACGCCGATCTTCGGAGCCACGGCTCTCATCGCGCCGATGAAGCAGGCGGAATAGCCCACAGCGAAGAGTTGCTCGGGGTTGGTGCCGGGCTTGCCCGAGCCGGGCGAGCTCAGCTTGACGTCGATGGCGCCGTCGCTGGACTTGCCGGCGCCGTCGCGGCCACCGGTGGTGTGGGCCTGGGCGGTGTAGAGAACCTTGTCGAGTTGGGTGGTCATGGGCTTTCCTTGGGTTGAGGTTGGAGGGGAGGGAGAAAAATCAGGCCGCCTGGATGCGGTCGCGCAGCTGCTGCACCTGCTGGGTGAGCGAAACCAATTCCTGAACCGAGCATTGGCTGGCATCCATCAGGCAGGCCGGCACCTTGGCCGCGCGCGCCTTCAGTCGCCGGCCGGCGGCGGTGAGGGTGATGTGCACCCGGCGCTCGTCCTGCACGTCGCGAATGCGGCTGACATAGCCGGAAGCTTCCAGGCGCTTGAGCAGGGGCGTGAGGGTGCCGGAATCGAGCGAGAGGCGCTGGCCCAATTCGGAGACCATGAGGCCGTCTTGTTCCCACAGCACCAGCATCACCAGGTATTGCGGGTAGGTCAGTTCGAGCTGGCCGAGCAGCGGCTTGTACAGCCGCGTCATCGCCAGCGAGGCCGAATAGATGGCAAAGCACAGCTGGTTGTCCAGCCGCAGCATCTGGTCGGCTTGTGTGGAGGAGCTGGACTTGGCTGGCATGGGTTGAATTCTAGCGATCAATTAAATTGCGTGCAAACTAATTGCGAGCATAAACCCTGCCGGCGGCAGGGAGATGCCTCAGCGGCCGGAGAAGCGCGAAGGCCGCCGTTCGATGAAGGAGCGCACGCCTTCGGCCGCATCCTCGCTGTTGGAAAGGCGCTTCTGCGTCTCGATGAAATCGGCCATCGCAGCCAGCGGGCCGTGCTCGATGGCCTTGAGCACATTCAGGCGCGTCGCCACCACCGCCAGCGGCGCCTGCGCCGCAATGCGCTCGGCGATGCGCAGCGCCTCATCCAATTCCTGGCCGGCCGGCACCACCTTCTGCACGAAGTGCAGGCGCAGCGCCTCGCTGCTGTCGAACTCGTCGGCCGTCAACAGGTGCAGCATTGCATTGCCCAGGCCCGCGCGTTCGGCCATGCGCAGGGTGGCACCGCCGGTGGCCATGATGCCTCGCTGCACCTCCAGCTGCGAGAAGCGGCAGTCGTCGGCCGCCACCACGATGTCGGCGCCCAGCATCAGCTCGATGCCGACGGTGAAGGTGATGCCCTTGACCGCCACCACCATGGGCTTGGTGCGCCGTCGGTAGTCCGGCGTGCCAAGGTCGAAGGGTTCCACCAGGCCCAGCGGCACCGCCTTCTCGCCACGCTTCATGTCCTCGGCGATGGCCGGCAGGTCCAGCCCGGCGGTGAAGTGATCGCCAAAGGCATGCAGCACGCCCACCCGCAGATCCGGCTCGTCGTCCAGCCGGGTGTAGGCCTCTGCCAGCTGGCGGAACATCGGCGCCGTCCAGCCGTTGCGCTTGGCCGGGCGGTTGATGCCGATCAGGAGCACATGGCCCCGCACCTCGGTGTCGATGCAGCCTTCGGGCGGGGGCGTGGTGGGCGTGACGGTCATGGTCGTGGCCTCAGTACGTGTAGACGCCGCGGCCGGTCTTGCGGCCGAGTTGGCCGGCGGCGACCATTTCCTTGAGCAGCGGGCAAGGGCGGTACTTGGAGTCGCCGTATTCCTTCAGGTAGACCTCCATCACCGCCAGGCAGACGTCCAGACCGATCATGTCGCCCAGCGCCAGCGGGCCGATGGGCTGGTTGCAGCCCAGCTTCATGCCGGCGTCGATATCCTCCGCGCTGGCGATGCCTTCGGCGAGCACGAAGAAGGCCTCGTTGATCATCGGCACCAGGATGCGGTTGACCACGAAGCCCGGCGCGTTCTTCACCGTGATCGGGCTCTTGCCCAGGCGCTCGGACAGGGCCTTCACCGCGTCGTGCGTCGCGTCGCTGGTCAGGTAGCCGCGGATGATCTCCACCAGGGCCATCATCGGCACCGGGTTGAAGAAATGCATGCCGATGAAGCGGTCGGCGCGCGAGGTGGCGGCCGCCAGCTGCGTGATCGAGATCGAGGAGGTGTTGGAGGCGATGATCACCTCGGGTGCCAGCATGCCATCGACCTGCTTGAGAATCTTCAGCTTGAGCTCGTGGTTCTCGGTGGCGGCCTCGATCACCAGTTGCGCTTCCTTCAGGTCTTCGTAGTTGGTCGAGCCCTTGATCAGCGCCATGGCGGCGCTCTTCTGCTCGGCCGTCAGCTTTTCCTTCTTGATCAGCCGGTCCAGGCTGCCCGAGACGGTGGCGATCCCCTTGTCGACCGCGCTTTGCGAAATGTCGACCATGACGGCCTTGACCCCGGCCACGGCGCAGGCTTGCGCGATGCCGTTGCCCATGGTGCCGGCGCCGATGATGCCCACGGTTTGAATGCTCATTTTGAAATCACTCCTGAAAGGTAAGAAAAGGAAACGGGAGACGCGGGAGCCGCCCAAGCCCTCCATTGTCGCGAACCTGCGCTGATTTAAAGTCAGCGGCATGACCACCCTAGGCACACCCCTTTCCCCATCCGCAACCCGCGTCATGCTCCTGGGCTCCGGCGAGCTCGGCAAGGAGGTGCTGATCGCCCTGCAGCGCCTGGGCGTGGAGACCATCGCGGTCGACCGCTACGAGAACGCGCCCGGCCAGCAGGTGGCGCACCACGCCCGCACCATCACCATGAGCGACCCGGCTGCGCTCAAGGCGCTGATCGAGGCCGAGAAGCCGATGCTGGTGGTGCCCGAGATCGAGGCCATCGCCACCCCCATGCTGCAACAGATGGAAGACGCCGGCGTGGTGCGGGTGATTCCCACGGCGCGCGCAGCCCGCCTGACCATGGACCGCGAAGGCATCCGCCGCCTGGCCGCAGAGACATTGAGCCTGGCGACCAGCCCTTACAAGTTCTGCGATTCGCTGGCCGAGTTGCAGGCCGCCATCGACGGCGGCATCGGCTATCCCTGCGTGGTCAAGCCGGTGATGAGCAGCTCCGGCAAGGGCCAGAGCAAGATCGACGGCCCGCAACACGTGCAGAGGGCCTGGGACTACGCCATGGCCGGCGGCCGCGTCAGCCACGGCCGGGTGATCGTCGAAGGCTTCATTGATTTCGACTACGAGATCACCTTGCTGACGGTTCGCTCGCTGGGCGAAGGCGGCCAGGTGCAGACTTCCTTCTGCGAGCCCATCGGCCACCTGCAGGTCAGCGGCGACTATGTGGAAAGCTGGCAGCCGCACCCCATGGCGCCGGCCGCCCTGCAAAAGGCCCAGCAGATCGCGCAGGCCGTCACCAGCGACCTGGGCGGGCAGGGACTGTTCGGCGTCGAGCTTTTCGTCAAGGGCGAAGAGGTCTGGTTCAGCGAAGTGAGCCCCCGGCCGCACGACACCGGCATGGTGACCATGGCCACCCAGTGGCAGAACGAGTTCGAGCTGCATGCCCGCGCCATCCTCGGCCTGCCGGTGGACACCAGCCTCAAGAGCCCGGGCGCAAGCGCGGTGATCTACGGCGGCGTCGATGCGCAGGGCATCGTGTTCGATGGCGTGGACCAGGCCCTGCGCGTGCCGGGCGCGGACGTGCGCCTGTTCGGCAAGCCGGAAAGCTTCGCGAAGCGCCGCATGGGCGTGGCGCTGGTGCATGCGGCGGACATCGACACCGCGCGCGACCGGGCACGCCAGGCCGCCAGCCGCGTCAAGCCGCGCACGGCGACCTGACCAGCCAGTTTTCGCAAGCCGCGCGCCGGGCGCCGGCGTAGCCTTGCGCGGATGACGAGCCGCGCAGATTCCACCCATTCCAAACCTTCCGTCGTCCGCATCGGCGGCGCCTCCGGCTTCTGGGGCGACAGCAGCGACGGCCCGCGCCAGCTGGTGCGCTCCGGGCAGATCGACTACCTGGTCTTCGACTACCTGGCCGAGACCACCATGGCCGTGCTGGCAGCGGCGCGCCTGCGCAAGCCCGAGATGGGCTGGGCCACCGACTTCGTCGAGATCGCCATGCGCGACGTGCTGGCAGAGGCCGTGGCCAAGGGCATCCGCATCGTCAGCAACGCCGGCGGCATTCACCCCGAAGCCTGCGCCCGCGCGCTGCGCGAACTGGCGACCGAGCTGGGCCTCACCGTGCGCATTGCCGTCGTCACCGGCGACGATGTCAGCGCGCAAGTGAGCGAGCGGGTGGTGAGCGCCAGCGCCTACCTGGGCGCAACGGCGGTGCGCGACGCGCTGGCGGCCGGCGCCCAGGTGGTGATCACCGGCCGCTGCGTCGACAGCGCCGTCACGCTGGGCCCGCTGATGCACGAATTCGGCTGGGCCGAGGACGACTGGGATCGCCTGGCCGGCGGCAGCCTGGCCGGCCACATCATCGAATGCGGCTGCCAGGCCACCGGCGGCCTGCACACCGACTGGGAGGACATCCCCGACTGGGCGGGCATCGGCTATCCGATCGCGCTGTGCCACGAAGACGGCAGCTTTCGCATCACCAAGCCGGCCGGCACCGGCGGGCGCGTGCTGCGCGCCGCAGTGGCCGAGCAACTGCTCTACGAGATCGGCGATCCGGCGGCCTACCTCCTGCCCGACGTCACTTGCGACTTTCGCGAAGTGCGCATCGATCAGGAAGACGATGAGCACGTGCGCGTGCAGGGCGCGCGCGGCCGCCCGCCGGGCCCGCAGTACAAGGTGTCGGCCACCGCGCAGGACGGCTGGCGCTGCGCCGGCAGCTTGGTCATCGTCGGCATCGACGCGCCGGCCAAGGCGCGGCGCACGGCGCAGGCCATCCTTGCGCGCACGCGCCGCATCTTCAAGGAGCGCGGCCTGGCCGACTACAGCGCGACGCACATGGACCTGCTGGGCACCGAGGTGCTCTACGGCCCGCATGCGCGCACCGGCGCGGTGCGCGAAGTGATGATGCGGCTGGTGGTGGACCACGCATCGCGCCAGGCGCTGGAGATCTTCGCGCGCGAGGTGGCGCCGGCCGGCACTTCCTGGTCGCCGGGCACCACCGGACCGGGGGCAGGGCGGCCCGCGGTCTCGCCGCTGCTCAAGCCCTCTTCCTTCCTGATCGACAAGGCGGCTGTGCCGGTGCGGTTGTCGCTCGACGCCCGGCCGCCGCAGCCGGTGCATGTGCCGCTTGCGCCCGCCACCGTGCCGGCTGCCGCGCTGGCAGGGCCGCCCGCCGTGGCCTGGCCGGCCGACGCGCCGATGCGCGAGTTGCGCCTGATCGATCTGGCCTGGGCGCGCAGCGGCGACAAGGGCGACATGGCCAACATCGGCATCGTCGCGCGCCGGCCCGAGTGCTTGCCGCTGCTTTGGCAACTGCTCACGCCCGATGTGGTCAAGCAATGGCTGGCGCACCTTGTGCACGGCGAGGTCGAGCGCTTTCACCTGCCCGGCATCGCCGGCATGAACTTCCTCTTGCATGAGGCGCTGGCCGGCGGCGGCCCGCGCTCGCCGCGCCTCGATCCGCTGGGCAAGGGCATGGCGCAACTATTGCTCGACATGCCGCTGCGCGTACCCGAGTCGCTCGTGGGCGACATAGGGAAAGTCCTCGCGAAGTGAAACGAAATGCAGCTTCTCGCGCCGCTACCATCCGCCAGCACACACGCGAACGGCTTTCACCATGGCGCAGGAGACGAGTGCATGCAGGACAAGAGGAGTGCGACGCCCGCGCGAGCGGGCGATCGCCTGATGTGGTTGACGACGCATCGCGTGTTCTACGC
>DATILH010000162.1:0-4405 GCA_035476655.1 Variovorax sp. | reverse complement strand
CCTCGTGGTCTACGCCAAGACCGAGCCCGAGCTGGGCGCCCGGGGCGTCACTGCCTTCCTCATCGAAAAAGGCATGAAGGGCTTTTCGATCGCGCAGAAGCTGGACAAGCTGGGCATGCGCGGCAGCCACACCGGCGAGCTGGTGTTCCAGGACGTTGAAGTGCCGGCCGAGAACGTGCTGGGCACGCTCAACGGCGGCGCCAAAGTGCTGATGTCGGGGCTTGACTACGAGCGTGCCGTGCTCACCGGCGGGCCGCTGGGCATCATGCAGTCGGTGATGGACAACGTCGTCCCCTACATCCACGAGCGCAAGCAGTTCGGCCAGGCCATCGGCGAATTCCAGCTCATCCAGGGCAAGGTGGCCGACATGTATACGGTGCTGCAGGCCGGCCGCAGCTTCGCCTACACCGTGGCCAAGAACCTCGACATGCTGGGCACGGACCACGTGCGCCAGGTGCGCAAGGATTGCGCCTCGGTCATCCTGTGGTGCGCCGAGAAGGCCACCTGGATGGCCGGCGAGGGCATCCAGATCTTCGGCGGCAACGGTTACATCAACGACTATCCCCTGGGCCGCCTGTGGCGTGATGCCAAGTTGTACGAAATCGGCGCCGGTACCAGCGAAGTGCGCCGCATGCTGATCGGCCGGGAGCTGTTCGCCGAAACGATGTAGTACAACTTGTTTGCCATGCCGACCTCGACCCGGCATCCAGGCTGTTTAAGGCGCATTTGAAAACCTGGATTGCGGATCGAGTCCGCAATGACAGCGAGATAGCAATGACAGCAAGGTCAGGCGAGAATGTCCCGATGAGCTCCATCCAAGACCTGTTCACCCATAACCGCGCCTGGGCTGCGGAAATGGAGCGTGCGCGCCCCGGTTTCTTCAGCAGCCTGATCAAGCAGCAGAAGCCCAAGTACATGTGGATCGGCTGTTCCGACAGCCGGGTGCCGGCCAACCAGATCACCGGCCTGGAACCGGGCGAGGTGTTCGTGCACCGCAACGTCGCCAACATCGTGGTGCACTCCGACCTGAACGCGCTGTCGGCGATCCAGTTCGCGGTCGAAATGCTCAAGGTCGAGCACATCATGGTGGTGGGCCACTATGGCTGCGGCGGCGTGATGGCGGCGCTGCACGGCGCCCGCATCGGCCTGGCCGACAACTGGATCCGCCACATCCAGGACGTGCGTGACCGGCACCGGGGCATCCTGGAGAACATCGCGCCGGAACGCCGCGCCGACGCCCTGGTCGACCTCAACGTGATCGAGCAGGTGGTCAACGTCTGCGTCTCCACCGTCATGGTCGACGCCTGGGCCCAGGGCCAGAACGTCAAGATCCATGGCTGGGCCTTCGGCGTGCACGACGGCCTGCTGCAGGATCTGCACATGACCGTCTCCAGCACCGACTCCATCGAGCCCCTGTACCGCGCCGCCGTGCAGGGCGTGGTCGCGGCAAGAAGCTAGGCCCGCCATGTTCCCGCAACGGCTCGACTCCCCGCTGGCCTACGACATCGCCAAGGCGATGATGGACGGCTTCAACCGCCACTACCCGCTGTTTCGCACCGAGTCGGCCCGTGCCAAGCATCGCTTCGAAGTGGCCGACTGGCACGGTCAGCAGCGCGCCCAGCGCGAGCGCATCGAGTTCTACGACCTGCGTGTGCTCGAAGCCTCGATGCGGCTCGAAAAGGAGTTCAAGGCGCACGAGCAGCCGATGGACGTCTGGCAGCAGGTCAAGCTGCACTACATCGGCCTGCTGATCGACCATCACCAGCCGGAGCTGGCCGAGACCTTCTTCAATTCGGTCACGACCAAGATCCTGCACCGCACCTACTTCCACAACGACTTCATCTTCGTGCGGCCGGCGGTCAGCACCGAGTACATCGAGAACGACGAGCCGGCGGCCACGCCCACCTACCGGGCCTACTACCCCACGCGCGAATCCCTGCTGGACACCGTCGTCCAGGTGGTCGAGCACTTCGGCCTGCAAAAGCCCTTCGACGACCTGCGGCGCGACGCCGGCTACGTGTGCGAGGCCATCAGCGCCCGGCTCAGCCAGGTGCGGCTGCGCGCCAACTTCCAGATCCAGGTGCTGTCGTCCCTGTTCTTTCGCAACAAGGGCGCCTATGTGGTGGGCAAGATCATCAACGGCTTCAACGAGGTGCCATTCTCGCTGCCGGTGCTTCACAACAAGAGCGGCAACCTGGTCATCGACGCCTGCCTGTTCGGCGAGGACGACCTGCAGATGCTGTTCTCGTTCGCCCGCGCCTACTTCATGGTCGACATGGAGATTCCCTCGGCCTACGTGCAATTCCTGCGCTCGCTGATGCCGCGCAAGCCGCGCAACGAGATCTACAACGCGCTGGGCCTGGCCAAGCAGGGCAAGACCCTGTTCTACCGCGACTTCCTCTACCACCTGCGCCATTCCAGCGACAAGTTCCGCATCGCGCCCGGCATCAAGGGCATGGTGATGCTGGTGTTCGACCTGCCGTCCTTTCCCTACGTGTTCAAGCTGATCAAGGACTACTACCCGCCGCAGAAGGACACCACGCGCGAGCAGATCAAGGGCAAGTACCTGCTGGTCAAGCAGCACGACCGCGTCGGCCGCATGGCCGACACGCTGGAATACAGCGAGGTGGCATTCGCCCGCGACCGCTTCGAGGACGAGCTGATCGAGGAGATCCGCAAGTTCGCGCCCAGCCAGCTGGAGATCGGCGACCGCGACGGCGACGGCCGCGAAGAAGTGATCATCAAGCACCTGTACATCGAGCGGCGCATGATCCCGCTGAACATCTACCTGCAGGAGGCCTTCGACGCCGGCCTGTCCGAGGGCGCGCAAGATGCCAAGGCCCAGGCCGCGCGCGACCAGATCGAGCGCGCGGTGGTCGAGTACGGCAATGCCATCAAGGACCTGGTGGCCGCCAACATCTTCCCCGGCGACATGCTGTGGAAGAACTTCGGCGTCACGCGCAATGGCAAGGTGGTGTTCTACGACTACGACGAGATCGAATACCTGACCGACTGCATCTTCCGCAAGGTTCCCGAGGCCCGCAACGAGGAAGAAGAGATGTCGGGCGAGGTCTGGTACACGGTCGGCCCGCACGATGTCTTCCCCGAGACCTTCGGACCCTTCCTGCTGGGCAACGCGGCGGTGCGCGAAGTGTTCATGAAGCACCACGGCGACCTGCTCGAGGCCAGCTTCTGGCAGGCCCACAAGGAGCGCATCCAGGCCGGCCACGTGCACGACGTGTTTCCGTACGAGCGCGAGAAGCGCTTCGTGCGCAAGGGCGCCGCCGAGGCACCGGCCGCGGCGCGCAAGCCGGTCGTCGCCAGCGGCCGGCCGCGCCGCAACCCTTTCTCCTCGCACGTGGGCGGCAGCCCGCTGCCCTCCGGCGAAAGCGTGGGGTGAAGCCATGTCGCCATGCTTGATGAGCGAGATACATCCGGCGTATCGCGCAAGAAGAGCGCGGCGCCATCCTGCAGTTTTCCTGACCCCCTTTGCTTGATAAGGAGCATTTCTCATGGCTGAATCCATTGTCATCGCCGGCGCCGCCCGCACCCCCATGGGCGGCTTCCAGGGCGACTTCGCCTCACTGGCCGCGCACGACCTGGGCGGCGCTGCCATCCGCGCCGCGGTGCAGCGCGCAGGCATCCCGGCCGACGCCATCACCGAGGTGCTGTTCGGCAACTGCCTGATGGCCGGCCAGGGCCAGGCCCCGGCGCGCCAGGCCGCTTTCAAGGGCGGCCTGCCCAAGAGCGCCGGCGCCGTCACGCTCTCCAAGATGTGCGGCTCGGGCATGAAGGCCGCCATGTTCGCCTACGACATGCTGCTGGCCGGCAGCCACGAGGTGATGGTCGCCGGCGGCATGGAGAGCATGACCAACGCGCCGCACCTGCTGCTCAAGGGCCGCAGCGGCATCCGCATCGGCCACGACCGCATCTATGACCACATGATGCTGGACGGCCTGGAAGACGCCTACGAGCCGGGCCGGGCCATGGGCACCTTCGGCGAGGACTGCGCGGCCAAGTACCAGTTCACGCGCGAGGCGCAAGACGCCTTTGCCGTGGCCAGCGTCGAGCGTGCCAAGGCCGCGACCACGTCGGGCGCATTCGCCGCCGAGATCACGCCGGTCACCGTCAAGGGCCGCGCCGGCGAGACCGTGATCTCCATCGACGAAGGCCCGGGCAAGGTCAAGCTCGACAAGATCGCCACGCTCAAGCCGGCCTTCAAGAAAGACGGCACCATCACCGCCGCATCGTCGTCCAGCATCAACGACGGCGCCGCGGCGTTGGTGATGATGACCGAAAGCACGGCGAAGAAATTCGGCGCCACGCCCATCGCCCGCATCGTCGGCCACGCCATGCATGCGCAAGAGCCCAACTGGTTCACGACCGCGCCGGTCGGCGCCACCCA
>DATILH010000161.1:0-2295 GCA_035476655.1 Variovorax sp. | reverse complement strand
CGGGCCCTGCGTGCCGCTCCGCTGGCCTGGATGCTGACGATGCCGGTCCATGCGCAGGTCCCGGTGCAGAACGAGTCGCTGGTGAGCAGCCAGCCCGACATCATCGACCTGGAGTTCAGCCAGGATCGCGCCCAGTTCCTGTGGGTCGACGCCGTCGGCCGCGTCTGGATCGGCAACATCGACCGCAACACCGGCCTGTTCTCGCCCGCCAACGGCAAGGGCACGCTGGTCAGCGCGGACGGCATGAGCATCGCCAAGACGATGGTGATTCCGACCAATGGCGCCGAATGGGTGTCCACCGCCACCGGCGAGGCCGTCGTCTTTTCGACTTTCCTGCCAGGCGCGGCCAAGACCAAGGACAACGCCCGCATCGCGCTGGCCACCGAAACCGGGCCCGGCCAGTGGCAGACCACGGTCCTGTCACCCGAGGCCACGCGCTACGCGCCCTATGCCAGCCATGACAGCGGCGACGCGCTGCCGCGGCTGAGCTATGTCGACGGCGCCGGCACCCACTACTGGCGCAACCTCTTCGATGCCGGCAGCGAAGCGCTGGTGCCGCAGGCCAACCCCACGCAGCGCTCGGTTCGCTTCGTGCAAGGCGCGCGCGCGATGATCTACGCCGCGCCCGTCAACGGCGTGCAGCAGGTGCTGCACTACAACCTCGACACCCAGCAGCTGGAACAGCTGACCTTCGACGAAGGCGACAAGGACATTCGCACCGTGCCCTGGATGTGGCAGGCACCGGAGTTCGGCGGCGAGTACCTGTTCTTCACGGTGGTCAACTACTCCGAGCTGCGGGTCTACCGCAAGCTGCTGGCGCCGGGCGCCCAGCAGCCCGCCTGGACGGTGATCTACACCGCCAAGTTCCCGAACCGGCTGACCGTGATGTCGCCCGAGCCCTTTACCTACCAGGGCAAGTCCTACATCTACCTGGTGACCTCAAAGGCGCCCGACACCTATGCCTCGGTGGTCTGGCTGTCCAACATCGACGCCGACAACGCCTTCGTGCGCAAGCTGACCCCGGACAGCCCGGTGCGCCAGCGCTCCGACCCCGAAGTCTTCTTCACGCAGCAAGGCCCCTACCTGTACTTCAACCGCGCCGACCAGTCGGTGCTGCCGGCCAAGCAGGAGGGGGTGTACCGCACGTTCACCGGGCTGCCTGCGCCCGGGAACTGAGGCGTTCGCGGCCAAGCTGCCGGCGCTACAACGCGCGCGCCCGTTCGGGCACATCAGGCGGCAATAGGACGTTTATTACCACCTGGGCCACCATCGTGACGATGACCATCAAGCTGGCTCCGGAGATGGAGCAAGCGCTGCGGCGTCGCAGTGCCGCCATGGGCAAGCCTGCCAGCGCATTGATCCGTGAGGCCTTGCACGCCTATCTGAGCACCGCCGCGCCCGCATCGCCATCGGCCTACGACTTGGGCGCCGACCTCTTCGGCAAGCATCGCGGCCCGGCCCAGCTCGCCAGCAACCACAAGACCATGGCCGCATCAAATAGGATATAGCAAACCTGCCAAAGGTACTCGGCTCACCGCGGCGCAATCGAGCTTGACTCACCGCCGCCCCACGCGCTGGCCGAGGTCCTGGCAGTCAGCGAGCGTTTCCGGGATCTGCCCTTTGACCTGGCCGACGCGTCGATCGCCGAAGCCGCCGGGCGCCTGAAGCTGCATGCGGTGTTGACGATCGACACCGACTTCGATGTTTATCGGGACCGCGAAGGCCGGCCGTTGCAGAACGTGCTGCGCTCGACCCGGGGCTGAGTGTTCGGGACGGCCAGCGCTTCTCAAGGCAAGGTGATCGTCACATGCGCCGCCTGCGGCGCAAGCTTGACGATGCCGTCATAACCAACAAGATCAGCGGCCGTCTGCCGGTGCAGCATCGCCTTCAAACCAATGAAGGCCAGCGCGGCGACCAGCGCGAACACCGAGCCGATGACCCACAGCGGCACGTCGCTCTTCAGCCGGTGCGCCACGCGGTCCGGGGCTTCGCCATGCGGCGCAAAGGCGGCGCGTCGGCCGCGCAGGTGGGCGATCTCCTCGCCGAGCCGTGCCGTCAGGTAGGCCAGCTTCTCGGAGCCTTCCAGCAGGTAGCGGCCCTGGAAGCCCAGCAGCAGGCACATGTGGAAGACCTCCAGCACCTGCACCCGCGGCGCGCCGCCCTGGCGCAGCTTGTCGAGGTATTCGAAGAAGCGCTCGCCGGCGAGTTGCTCGCCGAAGAACTCGATCTGCAGCGGCCGGCGCTCCCATTCGTCGCGGATCTTGAAGTCGGCCATCAGGATCACTTCATCGACCA
>DATILH010000160.1:0-25168 GCA_035476655.1 Variovorax sp. | reverse complement strand
GAGCAAGGCACCGGCCGCGGCCGGTGCTTTTTCTTTGGCGCCGCTGATGAAGTAGACGAAGGTGTCGCGCGACTTCGCCCACCCCTTGGCGCGCTCGGCCCAGGCGTCCAGCGCTTTCGGCGCATAGCCGGCCGGCTGCTCCGGCACGGTCATCATCAGGCGGGCATAGGCCACCAGCCCTTCCGGTTCCTCAAAGGACGGGTACTTGTCCGAATCCGTGAACACGGTCGATACGCCGTACTTCTTCGCAAGCTGCGCATAGGCGGGCGTGACGAAGCTGGCGTGGCGCACGTCCATCACGTGGCGCAGCACATGACTGCCTTCCTTGGCCGGCAGCAGCGCGAGGAAGGCCTCGAAATCCTGTGCATCGAACTGCTTGGTCGGCATGAACTGCCAGACGATCGGGCCGAGCTTCTCGCCCATCTCGGTCGGGCCGCTGTCGATGAAGCGCTTGATCGAATCGCCCGCGGTGGCCAGCAGCTTGCGGTTGGTGGCAAAGCGCGTGGCCTTGAGCGAGAAGATGAAGCCATCGGGCGTTTCGCCGGCCCACTTGCGGAAATGCTCCGGCTTGAAGCTGCTGTAGTAGGTGCCGTTGATCTCGATCGCCGTCAGATGCCGGCTGGCGTACCCCAGTTCGCGCGCGTGGGCCAGGCCCTTGGGATAGAAGTTGTCACGCCAGGGCTCGAAGGTCCAGCCGCCCACGCCGACATGAATGCCTGTCTTGCTCACCACGCACCTCCACGGAAGTTCAAGCGGCGCACTCTACGCGGGCTGCCGCCCGGGCGCAAAATGCGGCTTTTGCCCCACGCGGAGAAACGAACGATGAATGCCCCCCTGCACCGCGAGCTGCCTGCCGGCTTCCTGAATGCCGAGCGCGCCCTGTCCGATGTCACCCGCCAATGGGACCAGGACATCGTGCGCCAGCTCACCGACTACATCGAGATCCCGGCCAAGTCGCCCGGCTTCGACAAGGACTGGCAGGCCAACGGCTATCTGGAGACGGTGCTGCGCAATGCCGCGGCCTGGGTCGAGGCGCAGAAGGTCGAGGGCCTCAAGTTGGAGATCGTGCGCCTGGAAGGCCGCACGCCGGTGCTGTTCTTCGAAGTGCCGGCCACGGGCACCGACATGACCGAGACCGTGCTGATGTACGGCCACCTCGACAAGCAGCCCGAATTCACCGGCTGGCGCAACGACCTCGGCCCCTGGACCCCCAAGTACGAGAACGGTCTGCTCTACGGCCGCGGCGGCGCCGATGACGGCTACGCGGTCTACGCCAGCACCGCAGCCATCCAGGCGCTCAAGGCGCAGGGCGCGGCGCACCCGCGTATCGTCGGCCTGATCGAGACCTGCGAGGAATCGGGCTCGCCCGACCTGCTGCCCTATGTGAACGCGCTGCGCCCGCGCCTGGGCGATGTCGGCCTGGTGATCTGCCTGGATTCCGGCGCCGGCAACTACGACCAGCTGTGGCTCACCACCTCGCTGCGCGGCATGGCCAGCGGCACCCTCAAGGTCGAGGTGCTGACCGAGGGCGTGCACTCGGGCGACGCCTCGGGGCTGGTGCCCTCGAGCTTCCGCATCATGCGCCAGGTGCTCGATCGGCTGGAGGACAGCAAGACGGGCCGCCTGCTGCCGCAAAGCTTTCATTGCGAGGTGCCGGCCGAACGCGTGGCGCAGGCCAAGGCGACCGCCGCCATCCTGGGCGAGGAGGTCTACAAGCGCTTCCCCTGGGCGCATTTCGACTGCGGCGGTTCCACCGGCTTCGCCCTGCCGGTGACCACCGACCCGGTCGAGGCCCTGCTCAACCGCACCTGGAAGCCCACACTGAGCGTGACCGGCGCCGAAGGCTTTCCGGCGCTCAAGGACGCGGGCAACGTGCTGCGCCCCTACACCGCCTTCAAGCTCTCGCTGCGCCTGCCGCCGCTGATCGATGCCGCGCAGGCGGTGCAGGAACTCAAGACCCTGCTGGAAGACAACGCGCCCTACCAGGCCAAGGTGACCTTCGAATCGAACGGCGGCGCCACCGGCTGGAACGCGCCCAGCACCGCGCCCTGGTTCGAGCGCGCGCTCAACGCGGCCTCGCAGGCGCACTTTCGCGCCTCCTGCGGCTACATCGGCCAGGGCGGCACCATTCCGCTGATGAACATGCTGAGCGAGGGCTTCCCGAAGGCGCAGATGATGGTGTGCGGCGTGCTCGGCCCCAAGAGCAACGCGCACGGCCCGAATGAATTCCTGCATGTGCCCTATGCCAAGAAGCTCACCGCCGCCGTGGCCGAGGTGATTGCCGCCCTGCCGGCGGAGCGAGCCGCAGCAGCGCAGGCCGCCGCTGCGTGAGCGCGCTTCAGAAGGCCATCCGCGCAAGCGACGGCGAAACACTGGCGCTGCGCGAGTGGACGGCCACGCCCGCCGCGCCGCGGGCGCTGGTGCACATCGCCCACGGCCTGGGCGAGCACGCCGGGCGTTACGCGCACGTGGCGCAGCGCCTGAACGCGCTGGGCTTCGCGGTGCGCGCGCATGACCATTTCGGCCATGGCGAATCCAGCGGTGCGCGCGGTGGCCTGCCGCATCCGCTGCGGCTGCTCGACGACCTGGCGCTGGTGATCGACGATGCGCGCGCAGCCCATCCCGGCTTGCCCCTGGTGTTGCTGGGCCACAGCATGGGTGGGCTGGTGGCCGCCAGCTTCGTGGCGCGAGCGTTGCGGCCGGTCGATGCGCTGGTGCTGTCGTCGCCGGCGCTGGAGCCGAATCTGAGTGCTGGCCAGAAGCGGCTGATCGCCGTGCTCTCGCGCCTGGCACCGGGTCTGCGCGTGGGCAATGGCCTGAACGCGGACGATCTCTCGCACGACCCGGCGGTGGCCCCGGCTTACCGCGGCGACCCGCTCAACCATGACCGCATCGGTGCGCGGCTGGCGCGCTTCCTGGCTGACGAGGGCGCGCAGGTGATGGCGGCGGCACCCTCTTGGCAAGTGCCGACCCTGCTGCTCTATGCAGGCGCGGATCGATTGGTCCGCCCCGAAGGTAGCCGCGCCTTTGCTGGCGCCGCCGTGCCCAGCGGCCGCGTGCAGGCGCTGGCCTTTGACGGGCACTTCCACGAGCTTTTCAACGAGCTCGATGCCAAGCCGGTGTTCCAGGCTCTCGAGCGCTGGCTGTCCGAGCGCTTCTAGGCGGCCTTCGGCGCCAGTCGCCGCACCCGCGCCAGCCACAGGAGGCCGGCGCCGGTGAGCGCCACCGGCAGCAGCGAACCGATGTTCAGCCATTGCCAGCCCTGGGTCGTCACCAGCACGCCCGAGGCCAGCGAACTCAAGGCCAAGGTCGCGAAGATGCAGAAGTTGAGCGCGCCCTGTGCACGGTCTTTCTCCTCGGGGTTGTAGGCCGACAGCGACAGCGTGGTGCTGCCGGTGAACAGGAAGTTCCAGCCTACCCCCAGCAGGAACAGTGCGATCAGGAAGCGGTGCAGGTCGACGCCGGACAGCGCCACCGCGATGCAGCCGAAGTTGAGCAGCAGGCCCATCGCCATCACCGGCAGCGCGCCGAAGCGGCGGATCAGGTGCCCGGTGAAGAAGCCCGGCGCGAACATGCCGATCACATGCCATTCGAGCACCAGCGCCATGTCTTCGAAGGGCAGGCCGCAGACCTGCATGGCCAGCGGCGTCGCCGCCATCAAGAGGTTCATCACGCCGAAGCCGAGCGCCCCCGCCATTGCCGCCACGATGAAGACCGGCTGGCGCGCAATCTCCGCCAGGGGCCGCCCGCCCTTGCCGGCCACGTGTGCAGGCGGCGCCGGGAACCGGATGAAGTACATCAACGCCGCCGCCAGCACCGCCACCCCGGCCAGCGCCACATAGGCGCCGGCAAAGGGAGCGCCGAACCATTGGCGCGTGACAGCCGCCAGGTTGGGCCCGGCCACCGCGCCGATCAGGCCGCCGGCCATCACCAGCGACACGGCCTTCTCGCGCCACTCGGGCGCGGCCAGCTCAGCCGCGGCGAAGCGGTAGAGCGTGGCGTTGGCGTTGTAGTAACCGGCGACCACGGTGGCCGCGCACAGCAGCCAGAAGGCATGCACCAGCACCGCCGCGGCGCAGGCCAGCGCGGAGGCAAAGGCCACCGCCAGACCGATCTGAAAGGAAGCGCGCCGGCCAAAGCGGCGCTGCGTGCGCGCCACCCAGCCGGTGGACAGCGCACCGCCCACCACATAGCCCATCACCGGAAAGGTCGCCATCCAGGCCTGCGGCGCGAGCGCCAAGCCAACCAGGCCATTGATCGCAATGAAGGCGACGTTGTTCGTCAGGAACAAGCCCTGGCAAATCGTGAGGAGCCATAGGTGGCGATTCATTCAGCTGCGCACTAGCCCCGGGTAAACAAGCTGCTGAGCGAAGCCATCAGGTCCTGCTGGTTGCCCAGGCCCTGTTCGGGCACCTTGCCCTGCGGCGTCATCTGATTGATCAAGAGTGGCAGCACGCTGGCCAGCAAGGGCAGCAAGGTCTGCGCATTGATGCCCAGCTTGGAGGCCATGCCGGAAATTGCGTCGCTGCCGAGCGCGCCCTGCACCTGATCGGGCGAGATCGACCGGTTCTCGCCGTTGCCCACCCACGAGCCGATGACATCGCCCATGCCGGCCTGCTCGAACTTGGACACCAGCCCACCCAGGCCGCCCATCTGGCCATCATTGGCCAAGAGGCCCCCCAGGGCGCCGGCCAAGCCGCCGCCGGCATTGCTGCCACCGCCACCGCCCAGCAGTGCATCCAGGCCGCCCATGCCGGCCAGTGCGCCCAGGCCTTCAAGCCCGCCTGCACCGCCGGGCTGCTGTTGCTGCTGGGCACCGCCGAGCACCTGACCCAAAACCGAATCCAGCAAACCCATGATGATTCCCCTCGAAATGCAGATGCGCGCGGCACCGGGAAGGCGGATTCTGCGCGTGTCGGCAAGCTTCTGTCACGCCAGCAGCACCAGCGCGGCCAGCGCCGCTGTTTCGGCGCGCAGGACGCGCGGGCCCAGGGTGACGGCGCTGAAGCCGGCGCAGCGCGCCGCCTGGTCTTCGTCGCGGCTCAGGCCGCCTTCCGGGCCACTGAGCACCAGCACCTCGCCGGCGACGGCTGCGCCCGCTTCGGAACACAGATTGCGCGTGCCCTCGGCCAGGCTCAGCACCAGCCGTTGCGCGCCCGAGGCCTCGGCCTCGAGCCACTTCGAGAAACCTTGCACCGGATGCACCTGCGGCACGCGATTGCGTCCGCATTGCTCGCAGGCCGCAATGGCGATGGCCTCCCAATGTGCCCGCTTCTTGTCGGCGCGTTCGCCGGAAAGACGCAGCACGCCATGCGCCGTCGCCAGCGGCTGGATGCTGGCCACGCCGAGTTCGGTCGCCTTCTCCACCAGCCAGTCCATGCGCTCGTTGGCAGGCATGCCCAGGGCCAGATGCACGGCGCGCGGCACCTCGCGCTCCAGCGCCGCATGCGCGCCGATATGGACGACCACCTCGCTGCGCCCCATGCGCTCGATGCCGGCCTGCCATTCGCCGCCCTCGCCGTTGAACAAGGTGATGCCATCGCCCGGCTGCAAGCGCAGCACCTGCACATGGCGCGCGGCGCCGGCCGGCAGCGCCAGCGTGGCGCCGGCCTCGAGCGCGGCAGGGCAGTAGAAGCGCGGCATGAAGGGCGCGCCGCTAGACGCGGCCGAAGGCGTAACCGCTGGCGGCCTGGATGCCTTCGATCTGGTCGATCGCGCGCAGCAGCGGCGCCAACTCGCGATAGCGGCTGGCAGTGGCGCGGATGTAGCCGATGAAGCGCGGCGTGTCCGCCAGGTAGCGCGGCTTGCCGTCGCGCAAGGTCAGGCGCGCAAAGATACCGGCCACCTTCAGGTGTCGTTGCAGCCCCATCCATTCCACCGCGCGGTAGAACTCGCCGAAGTCCTCACCCACCGGCAGGCCGGCCGCGCGGGCCTTCTGCCAATAGCGCACGGTGACGTCGATGACGAATTCCTCGTCCCAGCTGAGAAAGGCATCGCGCATCAGGCTGGCGATGTCGTAGGTGATGGGGCCATACACCGCGTCCTGGAAGTCGAGCACGCCCAGCCGGCCGCTGCCCGGGTTCACCATCAGGTTGCGCGGCATGAAGTCGCGGTGCACGTAGACGCTGGCCGCGGCCAGGTTGCTCTGCACGATGAGCTCGAAGGTGCGCTGCAGGGTTTCGGCCAGCTTGCCCTCGACGGCCACGCCGCGATGGGGCGCCACGTACCAGTCGGGAAAGAGCGCCAGCTCGCGTTGCAGCAGGGCGGCGTCGTAGGGCGGCAGCACTTCGGGCTTCGACGCCAGCTGCCAGCGCACCAGATCATCGATGGCCTCGTCGTACATCGGGCGCGCGGCTTCGGGCCGGGCCGGATCGATCACGTCCAGCATGGTCCGGTGGCCCAGGTCGTCGAGCAGCAGGAAGCCTGCGGTCTCGTCCCAGGCCAGCACCTGTGGTGCGCAGACGCCGGCCTGCTCCATCAGCCGCGCCACCTTGACGAAGGGCTTGCTGTCCTCCTTGTCCGGTGGCGCATCCATCACGATGCGGGTGGCCGCGGGGCCGCTGGCGTCGACCCGGAAGTAGCGCCTGAAGCTGGCATCGGCGGAGGCCAGGCGAACGGAGGCGGGCAAGAGGCCGTGCGCATCGGCCATGCGCGCAAGCCAGGCAGCAAAGGCTTGCTCGCGCCGCGCGTCGCTCCAGGTAATGCCGCTGGCGGGCGCGGCGGCATTCATTGGCTAAGCTCCGCGCTTCGCGCTGCGGTGCGAGCCCCCTTCGGGGCGGCCGGGCGGGGGCTCATGCCCGTAGTCGAAATTGCTGTCATGGATAATCGATTCTACGTATCCGCCCCGGCAGCGGCCGCTTCCTTGCCAGCCGCTCCTGTCCCACCCGCATCACAAGAAAGAGCCTTCGCCCGCCGATGCTTGAATTGACCCGTGCCACTCGGCGTCGGTGCCGCCCGCCTTTGCCGCTGGCGTTGCTTTCGGTCGCCCTGCTGCATGCGCATCCGGCGCTCGGCCAAGAGCAGCAAGGGGCCGCATCCGACCCGCTGTCGGCGCCGCTGCAGCTGCGGCGCACGCCGCAACTGCCCGAAACCGTGCCGCCGCAGCAGCGCGGCGAGCTGCCCAGCTTCGTCAGCGGCGACAAGATGTCCGGCCGGCCCGACCTGGAAACCGTCATCGAAGGCAACGCCCAGCTGCGCAAGGGCGACACGGTGATCAACGCCGACCGCCTCGAGTACTACCAGCCGGACGACACCGCCAAGGCCACCGGCAACGTGCGCATCAACCAGGCCGGCAACATCTATGAAGGCCCCGCGCTGCAGCTCAAGCTGGAGACCTTCGAGGGTTTCTTCGATCGCGTGCGCTACCAGTTCCTGGCGACCGGCGGTCATGGCGATGCCAGCCGCATCGACTTCATCGACGAGAACGTCTCGGTGGCGCGCAACGCCACCTACACCACCTGCCGGCGCGAGGACTTCCCCGGCTGGACGCCGGACTGGCTGCTGACGGCGGCCTCGATCCGCACCGACAAGGAAGAAGACGTGGGCGTTGCCACCGACGCGCAGCTCAGCTTCATGGGCATCACCACGCCGCCCTTCCCCTCGATCAGCTTCCCGCTGTCGAGCGCGCGCAAGAGCGGCTGGCTGCCGCCCATCGTCGGCATCGACAACACCAACGGCGTGGAGCTCAACACGCCCTACTACTGGAACATCGCGCCGAACCGCGACGCCACGTTCATCCCGACCATCATGAGCAAGCGCGGCGTCAACTTCGGCAACGAGTTCCGCTACCTGGAAGAGAGCTACAGCGGCGAGGCGCGGGTCGACTACATGCCCACGGACAGCCTGCGCAACCGCGAGCGCTGGGGCATCTGGACGCGCCATCAGCAGACCTTCGACGCCAAGAGCCTGGGGCTCGATTCGCTCAGCGGCGGCCTGAACATCAACCGCGTGAGCGATGACGACTACTGGAGCGACTTCACGCGCACGCCCTCGCTGACGCAGCGCCTCCTGTCCTCCGACGCCTCCCTCAATTGGAAGAAAGGCGATTTCTACGGGCAGGTGCGCGCCCAGAGCTACCAGACGCTGCAGGCGGCGGATTCGGTCATCGTGCCGCCCTACGACCGGCTGCCGCAACTGACCGCCAACTACGACAAGTTCGACCTGGCCGGCGGCTTCGATTTCTCCTTCAACGCCGACTACACGCGCTTTCTCGGCGACACCAGCCTGCGGCCGACGATCATCAGCAGCGACGGGCGCACGCAACTGCAGCCAGACGGGGAACGTGCGTTCGCTGTCGCTTCGCTGAGCCGGCCCTTCCTCACGCCCGGCACCTTCGTCATCCCGAAGCTGATGCTCAACGGCTCGGCCTACCAGTACGACGAGGCTGTCTTCGGCCGCACCAGCGCCACCCGCGTGCTGCCCACCTTCAGCCTGGACAGCGGCCTGATCTTCGAGCGCGACACCAACTTCCTTGGCCGCGCCTTCACCCAGACGCTGGAGCCGCGCGCCTTCTACACCTACACGCCCTTCAAGGACCAGAGCCAGTTGCCGGTCTACGACTCGGCGCAGAACGACTTCAATTTCGCGACCATCTACACCGAGAACGTGTTCTCGGGCAACGACCGGATCGCGGACAACAACATGGCCACCGTCGGCGTCACCTCGCGCCTGATCGACCCGGACACCGGCGCCGAGGCGGTACGCCTTGGAATCGCCCAGCGCATCCGCTTCAAGGACCAGGAAGTCACCCTGCCCGGCCAGGCGCCGGTGACGGACCGCTTCAGCGACGTGCTGCTGGGCGCCCAGATCCATTGGACGCCGCAATGGAGCTTTGGCAGCACCGTGCAGTACAACCCCGACACGCAGCGCTCCAGCCGCACCACCGTCGGCGCCCACTACAGCCCGGGGCCCTACCGCTCGATCGCTGCCGCCTACCGCTACCAGGCCCCCTCCACCCCGACCGCCACCGACGAAAGCAAGTCGATCGACATCGCCTGGCAGTGGCCGCTGAACGACCTGTGGGGCGACAAGGGGCAGGACATGGGCCCCGGCCGCGGCCAGGGCAGCGGGCGCTGGTACGCCGTGGGGCGCCTAAACTACAGCATGGTCGACAACAAGTTGACCGACGGCATCCTCGGAGTGGAATACGATGCGTGCTGCTGGATCGGCCGCATCGTGCTCGAGCGCCTGACCACCGGCCAGGCCACGGCCAATACACGGCTGATGTTCCAGCTGGAGTTCGTGGGCTTTGCCGCGGTGGGCACCAGCCCGCTGCGCAGCCTGCAAACCAACATCCAGCGCTACCAGCCACTGCGGCAGCGGGTCAGCGGCCCGAGCCGATTCACCCAATATGACTGACACCACTTCGCAAGGCCAGCCATGAGCCATCTCCGAATCTCTCTCAGCGCGCTCTGCCTGGCGGCATTGGCCGCGGCAGGCGGTGCACAGGCGCAACAAGGCACGCGCACGGCCCAGGCACCTGCGGCGCGCGGCATCACCGACATCATGCGTGCCCCGCCGCGCCTGGCGCCGCCCAGCGCGGCCCCGGCGCCGGCCGCCCCCGCCGCACCGACCGGCCAGCGCATCGCCGAATACATCGTGGCGCTGGTCAACTCCGAGCCGGTGACCAACACCGAAGTGCAGATGCGCGTGCAGCGCGCCCTGCGCCAGGGCGGTGCCGAGGTCGAACGCGTTCCCCGCCCGGAACTCAACCGGATGGCGCTGGAGCGCATCATTTCGGAGAAAGCGCAACTGCAGCAGGCCAAGGAGATCGGCGTCAAGGTCGACGACCTGGCGGTCGACCAGGCCGAGGAAGGCGTGGCACGGCAGAACCAGATGTCGGTGAGCGAGCTGCACCGCCGCCTGGCGGCCGAAGGCATCGCCCCCGACGCCTACCGGCGGGAGCTGCGCACCCAGCTGACCCTGGCGCGCCTGCGCGAGCGCGAAGTGGAGCCGCGGGTCAAGATCAGCGACCTCGAGGTCGACCAGTACATCCGCGAGCAGCGCGAGAGCGTCAGCGGCAACAAGGCCCTGCAGGAGGTCAACATCGCCCATGTGCTGGTGGCCGTGCCCGAAGGCGCCACGCCCGCGCAGCTGAGCCAGCTCGAGCAGAAGGCGCAAGGCATTGCCCAGCGCGCGCGTGCCGGCGAGGACTTCGCCGGCCTGGCGCGTGAACTCTCCGACGCACCCGACAAGCTCAACGGCGGCGCGCTGGGTCTGCGCAGCGCAGACCGCTACCCGCCCCTGTTCGTCGACGCTACCCAACCCGTCGCGGTGGGCGGCATTGCCGGCCCGGTGCGATCGGGCGCGGGCTTCCATGTGCTCAAAGTGCTGTCGAAGTCGCAGCTGGGCGAAGGTACCGCCACCGTCACCCAGAGCCGGGTGCGCCACATCCTGCTGCGCGTGGACGACAAGCGCACGACGGCGCAGGCCGTGGCCGAACTCAACAGCTTCAAGAAGCGCATCGAGGGCGGCACCGCCACCTTCACCGGCCTGGCGCGCGACAACTCGCAGGACGGCAGCGCCAAGGACGGCGGTGATCTGGGTTGGTCGCGCCCCGGCATGTTCGTGGCGGAATTCGAAGATGCCATGAACCGGCTGGCGCCGGGGCAGGTCAGCGATCCCGTGGTCTCGCGCTTCGGCGTGCACCTGATCCAGGTCGAGGCGCGGCGCGAAGCCAAGCTCTCGCAGACCGAGCAGCGCGATGCCGCGCGTGCCGTGCTGCGCGAAAAGCGCATGGAAGAGGCCTACGAGACCTGGGCGCAGGAAGTGCGCGGCCGCGCCTACGTCGAGTTCCGCGAGGCGCCCCAATCCTGATGCAAACCGCGCCGCGTTCCTGAATGAAGCACATCCCGCGCAAGCGCTTCGGCCAGCACTTCCTGGCCGACGCCGGGATCATCGATGCCATCGTGCGCGAGATCGCGCCCCAGCCGGGCGACCCCATGGTCGAGATCGGCCCTGGCCTGGCGGCGCTGACCCAGCCGCTGGTCGAGCGCCTGGGCCGCCTGACGGTGATCGAGCTTGACCGCGACCTGGCGGCCCGCCTGCGCGGCCATGGGCAACTGCAGGTGATCGAGTCGGACGTGCTGAAAGTTGACTTCGGGGCCGTTGCCCAGGAGCTGGCGCCGGGCCGGCCGGCCGCGCTGCGGGTGGTGGGCAACCTGCCCTACAACATCTCGACGCCGATCCTCTTTCACCTGCTGGGCTTCGCGCCCGTGATCGCCGACCAGCACTTCATGCTGCAAAAGGAAGTGATCGACCGCATGGTCGCGCCGCCGGCCAACAGTGACTACGGGCGCCTGTCCGTGATGCTGCAGTGGCGCTACGAGATGGAGAGCGTGCTGTTCGTGCCGCCCGAGAGCTTCGATCCGCCGCCGCGGGTCGACAGTGCGGTGGTGCGCATGGTGCCGCGGGCGCAGCCGGCGCCGGTGGACCCTGCCTTGCTCGAGGAACTCGTCCAGGTCGCCTTCAGCCAGCGCCGCAAGCTGCTGCGCCACACCCTGGGCAAGTGGCTGGAGGGCCGGCAGTTTGGCGGCAGCTTCGACACCCAGCGCCGCGCCGAGGAGGTGCCGGTGGGCGAGTACGTGGCGCTGGTGCAGGCGCTCGGCGCCAAGGCCTGAAAAGCAAAAGACCCGTCGAAACGGGCCTTTGTGCTGGTTGCGGGCGCTGCCTCAGGCTGCAGCGAGCCAGTAACCGGCGTTGAAGGGGCTGCTCATGCGCAGCGCCAGGGGCGACACGTCGAGCAACTTGTCGGTGGGCATCTTCTCTGCCGTGGGATCCTCGGTGACTTCGACCGTCGTTTCGACAGGGGCGCCGTCGTTAGCCTCGTTCGCCCGTTCTGCTTGGCTGGCTTGTGCAGAACGGGCTACAGAAAAGAATAGAAGCACCGGAAGGGGATCTTGCGATCGCCCCAGTAATCCGAGGCGTCGCGGAAGATGTCGAGCAGCTGCTCGCGCGCCTCCTTGTCGAACTTGGCATTGGCCGGAATCTGCTCGAGCACCACCACGAAGCCGGGCTGCGGGCCCGACTTGTGCAGCGGGTCGGTCATGCAGTCGTACAGCGCGTCGAAGTTCTTGCCGAAGTGCGTCGGGAACATGAACTGCTGAGCGATCAGGTCGAGCACGTCCTGCTTGCTCTGGGCGTTGCCCAGGTTGGCGTACAGGAAATGCTGCCCGGCCGCGTGCGCCGCCTCCTGCAGGTCGCTCACGCGGAACGCGCGAATCGACTGCACGATGTTCGGCCGTACGCCACGAAGGGATACGTTCATCTCCGCTGGTCTTTCCATAGTTGTCAACATCTCGTCAGGTCGCGCGTGGGCACGCCTCTCCAGTCCAGTACTATTCAAATCGCTGCTCATGGCTCGATGCGTCTAAAGCTTGCGTAGTGGTCTGCCGTATACCAGCAGGCCACCGGTGCGGTGCGCTCCCCGCCACACACGATGCGGCGGGCGCCACGATCGCGCGAACCCGGTGTATCCACCGTGTATTCGCGATAGTGGCCGCGCGGCTCGCGCGGCAGGAGGCGTTCGCGGTTGCCGAACACGCTGCCATCCTTCTCATGCCGAAACGGGCCGCCATTCAAGATGGCCTCATAGGTTCGCCGCCCCTGCGCCGGCAATTCAGCCAGTGCGATCGACCCCGCCGGGGCAGCGCTCTTGTCGCTGCCGCCAAACCATTCGCGACCCTGGACTCCGGTAGAAAGTGCCGCCAGCACCAGGCCGGCGAGCGCAAATTTCGAAACAGAGGACCTGAGGAAGGTAAAGGAGGCGAATGCCGCCATGAATCAACGCGAAAGGTGGGGGGCCGAATCGGGGAGTAAAACCTTGGGGTTAACCCGCAAATTCAAGCCCGCCAGTGTGCACCAGACGCGCACAAATAGCAAGCGCCTGCCCAAAGATTGAGCAGTGCCGTTGGCTGCAGCGGAGCACAGAAGTTAGTGCACGCTTTCCTTGCAGTGCTTAGCGGTCGGCGTTGGCGTCCGCGACCGTGAGGGCTGTCATGTTGACGATGCGCCGCACGGTGGCGCTCGCCGTCAGGATGTGCACCGGCTTGGCCGCACCCAGCAGGACCGGGCCGATGGCGATGTTGCCGCCGGCTGCCGTCTTGAGCAGGTTGTAAGAAATGTTTGCAGAGTCGATGTTCGGGAAAACCAGCAGGTTGGCGTCGCCGGCCAGCGCACTGTGCGGCATGACGGCGGCGCGCTGCTTGGCGTCCAGGGCCGCGTCGCCGTGCATTTCGCCGTCTACCTCCAGCCAGGGCGCCTGCTCGCGCAAGAGCGCCAGCACCTGGCGCATCTTGACCGCGCTCGGCTCTTCACTGGTGCCGAAGTTGGAATGCGAAAGCAGCGCTGCCTTGGGCTTGATGCCAAAGCGCATCATTTCCTCGGCCGCCATGGTGGTGATCTCGGCCAGCTCGGCCGCGCTCGGGTCGTAGTTGACGTGGGTGTCGACCAGGAAGACCTGGCGGCCCGGCAACACCAGGCCGTTCATGCAGGCGTAGACCGGCACGTCCTGCGGCGTGCTGGCGCAGCCGCCGGGGCGCTTGCCGATCACCTGGTCGATGTAGCGCAGGTGCAGCGCGGTGGTGCCCCAGGTGCCGCAGATCAGGCCGTCGACATCGCCCTTGTGCAGGAGCATGGAGCCGATCAGCGTCAGGCGGCGGCGCATCTCGATCTTGGCCACCTGCACCGTGATGCCCTTGCGCTCGGTCATGCGGTGGTAGGTCTGCCAGAAGTCGCGATAGCGCGCGTCCCATTCGACGTTCACCACGTCGTAGTCCAGCTCCTCTTTCAGCCGCAGGCCAAATTTCTCGATGCGCTGGGCGATGATGGCCGGGCGGCCGATCAGGGTCGGTCGGGCCACGCCTTCGTCCACCACGATCTGGGCGGCGCGCAGCACGCGCTCTTCCTCGCCTTCGGCGTAGGCCACCCGCTTCTTTGGCGCGCGCCGTGCCGCGTCGAAGATCGGCTTCATGGCGGTGCCGGATGCGTACACGAAGCTTTGCAGCTTGTCGCGGTAGGCGTCCATGTCCTTGATCGGGCGCAGCGCCACGCCGCTGTCGGCGGCGGCCTGGGCCACTGCCGGCGCGATCTTGATCATCAGGCGCGGATCGAAGGGCTTGGGGATCAGGTACTCGGGGCCGAAGCTCAGCTTCTCGCCCACGTAGGCGGCGGCCACGCGCTCGCTCTGCTCGGCCTGCGCCAGTTCGGCGATGGCGCGCACCGCGGCGATCTCCATCTCGTCCGTGATGGTGGTCGCGCCCGAATCCAGCGCGCCGCGGAAGATGTAGGGGAAGCACAGGACGTTGTTGACCTGGTTCGGGTAGTCGGTACGGCCGGTGGCCATCACGATGTCGTCGCGCACCGCGCGCGCATCTTCCGGCGTGATTTCCGGATTCGGGTTGGCCAGCGCGAAGATCACCGGCTTGGCCGCCATCTTGGCCACCATCGCCGGCTTGAGCACGCCGCCGGCCGACAGGCCCAGGAACACGTCCGCGCCCTCGATCACTTCGGCCAGCGTGCGCGCCGAGGTCTTCTGCGCGTACTGCGCCTTGTCCTCGTCCATCAACTCGGTGCGGCCTTCGTAGACCACGCCGGCCAGGTCGGTCACGTAGACGTTCTCGCGCTTGAGGCCCACCTTGAGCATCAGGTTCAGGCAGGCCAGTGCCGCGGCGCCGGCGCCAGACGCCACCAGCTTCACCTGGCCGATGTCCTTGCCCACCACCTTCAAGCCGTTGAGCATGGCGGCCGCCACCGTGATCGCCGTGCCGTGCTGGTCGTCGTGGAAGACCGGGATCTTCATGCGCTTGCGCAACTCGCGCTCGACGTAGAAGCAGTCGGGTGCCTTGATGTCTTCCAGGTTGATCGCGCCGAAGGTGGGTTCCAGCGCGGCGATCACCTCGACCAGCCTGGCCGGGTCCTTCTCGTCGATCTCGATGTCGAACACGTCGACGCCGGCGAACTTCTTGAACAGCACGCCCTTGCCTTCCATCACCGGCTTGGAAGCCAGCGGCCCGATGTCGCCCAGGCCCAGCACCGCAGTGCCGTTGGTGATGACCGCCACCAGGTTGCCGCGCGAGGTGTACTTGAAGGCGTTGGCCGGGTCCTTGACGATCTCCTCGCAGGGGGCCGCCACGCCGGGCGAGTAGGCCAGCGCCAGGTCACGCTGGTTGAGCACCTGCTTGGTCGCGGCAATCGCGATCTTTCCGGGGGTCGGGTACTCGTGGTACTCCAGCGCGGCGCGCCGCAGTTCGGCGCGTTTGTCTTCCGCGCTCAGGGGCGTTGCAGCCGGGGTGCTGGTGGACGTGGGATCGGACATGAACGAGTTGACTCCTGCTTCCGTCGGTGCACGCATGAACACAAGGAATGGCGCGAGCCCACGGTGTCGTTGTAAGGGGCGCCGATTGTAGACCTCGGCCGCAAGGCCCGTGGGACGGGCGCCGCCGCTATGGCAAGATCGCCGCCGGGCAACTACCACCCGCATCGCGAGGAGAGAGTGACATGGCGCTGATGGATTTCATCAAGAAGCAGTTCATCGACATCATCCAGTGGACCGAGACCGGCGACGGCACCCTGGCCTGGCGCTTCCCGATGCAGGAGATGGAGATCCAGAACGGCGCCTCGCTCACGGTGCGCGAGTCGCAGACGGCCGTGTTCGTCAACGAGGGCCAGGTGGCCGACGTGTTCGGCCCCGGCATGCACAAGCTGACGACGCAGACCCTCCCGGTTCTCACCTACCTGAAGAACTGGGACAAGCTCTTCGAGTCGCCCTTCAAGAGCGACGTCTACTTCTTCAGCACCCGCCAGCAGGTCGACCAGAAGTGGGGCACCCCGCAGCCGGTGACGGTGCGCGACAAGGACTTCGGCGCGGTGCGCCTGCGCGCCTTCGGCAACTACGCCTTCCGCGTGGCCGACGCCAAGCGCTTCCACACCGAGATCTCGGGCACGCGCGAAATCTATTCGGTGCAGGACCTGGACGGCCAGCTGCGTGGCCTGGTCTTGCAGAACATCAGCAACGCGATCGCCGCCAGCGGCGTGCCCTTCCTGGACCTGGCAGCCAACCAGATCCAGTTCGCCCAGGCGCTGGCCACGCAATTGGCGCCCGAGTTCGCCAAGCTGGGCCTGCAGCTGGACGGCATGACGGTGCAGAGCATCTCGCTGCCCGAAGAGCTGCAAAAGATCCTGGACCAGAAGATCGGCATGGGCATGGTCGGCAACGACATGGGCAAGTTCATGCAATACCAGACGGCGCAGGCCATCCCCAAGTTCGCCGAAGGTGCGGGCCAGGGCGGCGGCATTGCCGGCGATGCCATGGGCCTGGGCGCGGGCGTGGCGCTGGGCCAGGTGCTGGCGCAGAACCTGGCGCAAGGCCTGCAGGGCCAGCAGAGC
The DNA here is from genome assembly GCA_035476655.1 of Variovorax sp. GTDB lineage: Bacteria > Pseudomonadota > Gammaproteobacteria > Burkholderiales > Burkholderiaceae_C > Variovorax. Next base: position 8,785 of record DATILH010000160.1, on the reverse strand, counting down.
ACGCCGGCGGCGCCGGCACCGGCAGCCGCAGTGGTGAGCCCGGCCGATGTCATGGCCACCCTGGAAAAGCTGGGTGAGCTCAAGAGCAAGGGCATCCTCACGCAGGAAGAGTTCGACGCCAAGAAGGCCGAGCTGCTCAAGAAGCTGGTCTGATGGCGCAGGGCCCGGGCAGCCCACAGCGCGCCTACCGGGCACCCTGCCCCGGCTGCGGCGCGCCGGTCGAGTTCCGCTCGGCCCAGTCCACCCATGCCGTCTGCGCCTATTGCCAGAGCACCGTGGTGCGCCAGGGCGAGACCTTGGCGCGCATCGGGAAGATGGCCGAGCTGTTCGACGACTTCAGTCCCCTGCAGCTCTTTGCCAGCGGGCGCATTCAGGACAAGCCCTTCACCCTGGTCGGCCGGCTGCAGTACCGATATGCCGGCGGCCACTGGACCGAATGGATCGCCGCGCTGGACGACGGCCGCGTCGGCACGCTGAGCGAGGACAACGGCGCCTTCGTCTTCTCGCTGCCCACCGAGCTGCAGCGTGCGGCGCCGCCGGCCGGCGAGCTGCGCGTGGGCATGACCACGGCCCTTGGCGGGCGCAGCTTCAGCGTCAGCGCCAACCAGGCGGTCAGCCTGGTGTCGGCCCAGGGCGAGCTGCCGCGCCTGCCTGCGCTGGGTCAGCCCTTCGACGTGGTGGAGCTGCGCAGCGACCAGGGCCTGGTGCTGAGCCTGGAATACGACAGCCAGCCGCCCGGTGCCTGGCTGGGCCGCGCGGTGCGGCTCGACGAGCTGCAGCTGACCGGGCTGAAGGATGATTCGGCCAAGGAAGAAAAGGGCCGCGGCTTCGACTGCCCGAACTGCGGCGCCCCGGTCATGCCCGTGCTGGCCGACAGCAAGGCCATCACCTGCCGAAACTGCAGCAGCATCATCGACCTGAGCCAGGGCATTGGCGGCGAGCTCAGACATGCGCAGCAGCACGAGCCGGTACGCCCGCTGATCGCGCTGGGGTCCACCGGCCAGCTGCAAGGCGTGTCGTGGCAGGTGCTGGGTTTCCAGCACCGCATGGGGCAGGTGCCGGGCGAGGACGAGCAATTCGGCTGGAGCGAATACCTGCTCTACAACAAGACGCGGGGCTTTTGCTTCCTGGTGGACGCCGAGGACGGCTGGAGCCTGGTTGCGCCCACCACCGGCGCGCCGAGCCTGGCGCCAGGAGGCCAGAGCGCCAGCTACTTGGGCCATCGCTACCTGCTGCAGTACAGCTACGACGCCGTCACCAGCTACGTCGCGGGCGAGTTCTACTGGCGCGTCGAGCGCGGGCAGAAGAGCTCGCACCGCGACTTCGCGATGGGCGCCTCGCTGCTCTCGCTGGAGCAGAGCGCGGACGAGCAGACCTGGTCCAGCGGCAGCAGGATCGACAGCGCGGCGGTGGCCAGCGCCTTCAAGCTGGATGCGAACCAGCAGCTCTTCAAGCGCGCCGATGCGCAGCCGCTGAGCGGCGCGCGGCGGCTGGGCTGCGGCACCATCATCCTGATCGTCTTTCTCATCATCGTGCTGCTGCTGATCCTGAGTACGTGCAGCAGCGGGAGCGGCGGCGGGCGCTACTCGGGCGGATCCTATGGCGGCTACTCGAGCGGTGGCGGCCACAAGTAATTCATCAAGAAGCAGGAGGTCTCATCATGGGAATCGAATGGTTGAAGCCGGCGGTCGTGCTGGGCTCGCTGGTCTACGCGCTGATCGGCGTCGTGGTGTTCTGGCTGTGCTTCGTCGTCATCGACAAGCTCACGCCCTACGACCTGTGGCACGAGATCGTCGAGAAGCAGAACAAGGCACTGGCCCTGGTGGTGGCGGCCATGTGCCTGGGCATCTCGATCATCGTGGCGGCGGCAATCCATTGAGCCCTTGAACTTGGACAACGCGCTGCCCGCCCAGGCCACCGCGCGCCGTCCCGGCCCGGTGGACGTGGCGCTGCTGGCCAGCGTCTTCGTGGTGGCCGCCTGCGGGCTGGTCTACGAACTGAGCGCGGCGGCGCTGAGTTCCTACCTGCTGGGCGATTCGATCCTGCAGTTCAGCACCGTCATCGGCACCTATCTCTTCGCCATGGGGCTGGGTTCCTGGCTGTCGCGCTTCATCGAGCGCCAGCTGCCGGCGCACTTCCTGCGCATCGAGCTCCTGGTGGCCTGCGTCGGCGGGCTGATGCCGGCCCTGCTCTACCTGGCCAATGCCTGGGTGCCGGGCGCGTTCCGGCTGCTGCTGTACGGGCTGGTGGTGGTGGTGGGCACGTTGGTGGGGCTGGAGATTCCGCTGGTCATGCGCATCCTGCGCCGCCATGTGCAGCTCAAGGACCTGGTGTCGCAGGTGCTCACCTTCGACTACCTCGGCGCGCTGGCGGTGTCGGTGGCCTTTCCGCTGGTGCTGGTGCCGCAGCTGGGCATGATCCGCACCGGCCTCCTGTTTGGCTGGATGAACGCGGCGGTGGCGCTGTGGGCGCTCTGGCTCTTCAGGCACGAGCTGCGCCGCCTGGCTGCGCACGCGCTGGCCTGTTTCGCCACCCTGCTGCTGCTGAGCATCGCGTTCGTGCTGGCCGACCGCATCACCAGCGTGGCCGAAGACCGCTTCTACCAGGACCCGATCGTCTTCAGTGCCAGCTCGCCCTACCAGCGCATCGTCGTCACCCGCGGGGGCGCCGGGCATCGGCTCTTCCTGAACGGCAACCTGCAGTTCGCCCAGCGCGACGAGTATCGCTACCACGAGGCGCTGGTGCATCCCGCGATGGCGGCGCATGGCGCGCCAAAGCGGGTCGCGGTGCTCGGCGGCGGCGATGGCATGGCGGTGCGCGAGGTCCTGAAATACGCCTCGGTGGAGCATGTCACGCTGGTCGAGCTGGATCCCAACATGACGCGGCTCTTCGCCGAGCACCCGGGTCTTTCTGCCCTCAACGGCGGCGCGCTGAGCTCGCCCAGGCTTTCGATCGTCAACACCGATGCCTTCCAGTGGCTGCAGCAGGAAGGCGGCGAGATCTTCGACGTGATCGTGGTCGACTTCCCCGATCCGACCAACTTCGCCATCGGCAAGCTCTACACCAACTCCTTCTACGCCCTGCTCGACAAGCGGCTGGCGGCCAGCGGCTATGCGGTGGTGCAGACCACTTCGCCGCTGATCGCGCGCAAGAGCTTCTGGACGGTGGCGGGCACCATCGAATCGGTGGGCCTGAGCGCCACGCCCTATCACGCGCATGTGCCCAGCTTCGGCGAATGGGGCTTCATCATCGCCAGCCGGCGGCCCTGGCGGCTGCCGGAGGCGCTACCCGCGGACCTGCGCTTTCTCACGCCGGACACGCTGGCGCAGATGTTTGCCTTTCCGGCGGACATGGCCCGCGTGCCGACGCAGGTGAACCGCCTGTCCAACCAGCTGCTGGTGACGACCTACGAACACGAGTGGGGCAAGCCTTGATGCGACGTCGAAGCCTCTTGGGCGCGGCCGTGGGCGCCGTCGGGCTGGCCGCCTGCGAGGCGCCGGCATCGCGCATCGAAGGCGGCTTTCGCGGCGTCGATGTGGCGCGCGGCCATGCCCTGCGCGACGCCGGCCTGCCCAAGGTGCCGGACAGCAGCACGCGCACGCGAATCGTGATCGCCGGCGGCGGCGTCGCCGGCCTGGCGGCGGCGCGTGCGCTGCGCCTGGCCGGCATCGAAGATTTCGCATTGCTGGAACTGGAAGACGATGCTGGCGGCAACAGCCGTGCGGGCATGCTCAAGGGCATGGCCTGCCCGCTCGGTGCGCACTACCTGCCGCTGCCCGGCGCCGCCGCCGCCGAGGTGCAGGACCTTCTGGAGGAATTCGGCCTGCGCCGCCGCGTGGCCGGGCGCTGGGAATACGACGAGCAGCACCTGTGCCACAGCCCGCAGGAGCGCCTCTACTTCCAGGGCCAGTGGCAGGATGGCCTGCTGCCGCTGCAAGGCGTGGCCCCCGAAACGCTCGATCAGTACCGGCGCTTCGATGAACTGGTGGAAGGATTGCGCCAGCGAGAGCGCTTCTCCATTCCGGTGGCCAAGACAGCGCCGACGCCGCAAATGCTGGCGCTGGACGCCCTGCGCTTCGACGATTGGCTGGACCGGCAAGGCTTGCATGACGCGCACTTGCGCTGGTACCTGGACTATTGCTGCCGTGACGACTATGGCGCGGGCAGCCAGGAGGTCTCGGCCTGGGCCGGCATCCACTACTTTGCCAGCCGGCATGGCTTCCAGTCGCCCGGCCGTGCGCCGGGCGATGGCGACGAGCGCGAAGCCGTGCTCACCTGGCCGGAGGGTAATGCCCGGCTCACGCGCCGGATGGCGGCGCCGCTGGGCGAAAGCTTGCAATGCGGCCAGGTGGTGACGCGTATTGCGCAAACGCGTGGCGGCATCGAAGTCGATGCCTTTGACACCCGGCGCCAGCGCCTGGTGCGCTGGCAGGCCGAACGCTGCATCGTCGCCCTGCCGGTCTTCGTGGCCGCGCGGGTGGTCGAGAACCCGCCGGAACTGCTGCGCCAGGCGGCCATGGCGCTGCGCCATGCGCCTTGGCTGGTGGCCAACGTGCATCTGCGCGCACCGCTGGCCGACCGCCCCGGCGCCGCACCCAGCTGGGACAACGTGGTCTACGGCAGCCGAGGCCTGGGCTACGTGGACGCCGGCCACCAGCGGCTGGACCCGACCCCGCGCGAGACGGTCATCAGCTGGTACCGCCCGCTGGGGCCGAGCCGCCACGACGGCGCCGACGGACGCCGCCAGTTGCTGGAGCGCCCCTGGACCCATTGGCGCGACGAGTTGCTGGGCGAACTCTCGCAACCGCATCCGGACCTGCCCGAACTGGCCACGCGGATCGAGATCACGCGCCACGGCCACGCGATGGCCATGCCCGTGCCGGGCCTGCTGTCGCGCCTTCCGGTCGGCCAGCGCCGCATCGAGTCGGGGCGGCTTCGCTTTGCGCATGCCGACTGGTCGGGCTACTCGATCTTCGAGGAAGCCTTCACGCGCGGGCATTTCGCCGGCGAGGGCCTGGCGGGATGAAGACCCTGATCCTGGGCGGCTACGGCAATTTCGGCGCGCGCATCAGCCGCGCATTGGCGGGCGACGAAGCCATCACGGTCCTGATCGGCGGGCGCGACCTGCAGCAGGCGCAGCGTTGCGCGCAAGCGCTGGGCGGCGGCGCGCGCGGCGTGCGCATCGACACGCAGGCGCCGGACTTCGCGCAGCGCCTGCGCGAACTGGGCGCCGGGCTCGTGATCCATACCGCGGGCCCCTTTCAAGGCCAGGACTACCGCGTGCCGCATGCCGTGGCGCAGGCCGGTGCGCACTACATCGACCTGGCCGACGGACGGCGCTTTGTCTGCGACTTTCCGGGCGAACTCGATGCCGCCTTCCGCGCCATGGGCCGCACCGCCATCAGCGGCGCCAGCACCGTGCCGGCCCTGTCGGCGGCGGTGGTCGACCACCTGTCGGCCGGCTGGCAAGCGCTACAGCGCATCGACACCTGCATCGCCCCGGCACAGGCCGCGCCGCGCGGGCGGGCCACGCTCGCCGCCGTACTGGCCTATTGCGGTGCGCCCATCCAGGTGTGGCAAGGCGGCCGCTGGACCGAGCAGGCCGGCTGGCGCAGCCGGCCACCGTGCGTTTCGCCCGCCTTCGTGCGCGGCGAGGCGCTTTGTGCGACATCCCGGATCTCGAGCTCTTCCCGATCTGCTATCCCGGCGTGCGCTCGGTCATGTTCCGTGCTGCGCTCGAGGTCGGCCTGACCCAGCAGGCCTTCGCCTTCCTGGCGACGCTGCGCCGCGCCGGCCTGGTGAATGCGCCGCAGAAACTGGCGCCGCTTCTTCATGCGACAGGGCGGCTGTTCGATCCGATGGGCAGTGCGCTCGGCGGCATGGTGGTGCGCGTCGAAGGCCGAGATGCCCAGGGCCATGCGCAGCGGCGCGCCTGGCACATCGCGGCCGATCACCACCACGGCCCCGAGATCCCCTGCATGGCCGCCATCCTGCTGGCGCGACGCCTGGCGCGTGGCGAGCAACTCCCCGTCGGGGCGCAGGCCAGTTGCGGCCTGCTGCATCTGCAGGATTTCGCTCCCGAGTTCGCCCGCTGGGGCATGCAGACCGATACCGTCGACGAGGACGCGGCCCCGCAGCCATGAACACCTACCTGCTGCTCAAGTGGCTGCACATCGTCTCCAGCGTGCTCATGGTCGGCACCGGCCTGGGCTCCGCCTTCTTCCTCTTCTTCGCCAACCGAAGCGCCAGCGTGGCGGCGCAGGTGGTACTGAGTCGGCCGCTTCAGGCGCGCATCAGCGCTTCAATCTCGTCGGCCTTCACCGGCACGCCGCGGCTGATCAGCTCGCAGCCGCTTTCGGTGACGACGGCGTCGTCCTCGATGCGGATGCCCAGGTTCCAGAACTCTTCCGGCACCCCTTCGGTGGGCCGCACATAGAGGCCCGGCTCGATGGTCAGCACCATGCCCGGCCGCAGGATGCGGCTGGGGCGGTTGGTGATCAGTTCGCCCGACAGCGGGTCCTTGCGTTCGCTGGATTCGCCGATCTGGGTCGGCTCCACGTAGCTGCCGCAGTCGTGCACGTCCATGCCCAGCCAATGGCCGGTGCGGTGCATGTAGAAGGGGAAGTAGGCGCGCTGCTCGATCACGTCCTGCGCGGTGCCGACCTTCTTTTCATCCAGGATCCTCAGGTCGAGCAGGCCTTGCGCCAGCACCTTGACAGTGGCCTCGTGCGGATCGGTGAAGCGGGCGTCGGCCTTGGTCGCCGCCACGGCCGCGTCCTGGCTGGCCAGCACCAGGTCGTAGAGCGCACGCTGCGGCCCCGTGAACTTGCCGTTGGCGGGGAAGGTGCGCGTGATGTCGCTCGCGTAGCCGTCGAGTTCGCAGCCCGCATCGATCAGCACCAGTTCGCCATCGCGCACCGGTGCCACGTCGGCGCGGTAATGCAGCACGCAGGCGTTCGCGCCGGCGGCGACGATCGAGCCATAGGCCGGGTACTGCGAACCGTTCAGGCGAAATTCGTGCAGCAGCTCGGCGTCGAGGTGGTATTCGCGCACCTCGCGGCCCTCGCGCAGCATGCGTGCAGACAGCTGCATCGCGCGGACATGGGCGCGCGCGCTGATGGTTGCGGCCTTTCGCATTACATCGAGCTCGTGCGCGTCCTTGATGAGCCGCATTTCGTCAAGGGGCCCGCACAAATCGCGCTGCTCCTCCGGACAAATCGCGCCATATCGAACCCGGGCCCGGACGCTCTGCAACCAATCGTCTACCCGGGTTTCGAGCCCTTTATGAGTAGCAAAGTTGTACCAGACGGTAGAACGGTTCTCCAGCAGGCGTGGCATTTGCTTATCGAGCTCGGCGACGGAGAAGGCCGCATCCACGCCCAGCGCCTCCGGCGCGGCGTCCGGACCCAGGCGGTAGCCGTCCCAGATCTCGCGTTCCAGGTCTTTCGGCGCGCAAAACAGCGTGCTGCGGCCATTGCCCTCGAGCACCAACCAGGCGTTGGGCTCGGCAAAGCCGGTCAGATAGAAGAAGTAGCTGTCGTGACGGTACAGGTAGTCGCTGTCACGGTTGCGTTGCCGTTCGGGGGCTGTGGGAACGATGGCAATGCCATTTGTGCCCAGTTGCGTAGCCAGGCGCGCACGGCGTTCGGCATAGGGAGTGGAGATGGTCATGGTCGACACGATGCCATACGTCTGTAACAGGGGGCTGTTGTGGGTCCACCGATTGTGAAAAGGTTTGCAAGAACGTTTGCCCCGGCAGGGAGTCAACAGTACAAACTGGTTATGTTAACCTGAGGATACGGTCTTGAAAGTTATTAAGAATTCAGCATTACTTACGATGCTTGTGGCGCTGAGCGCCTGTGGTGGTGGAGGAGCAAGCGGCGAAGGTTCGGGCTCGAACGCTGCTGTTGCCGCCGATTCCAACACATTGGCTGCTGATGACGCAGCAGTCGAGGAAGAAAAACGCCGCCGCTGGGGTGGCTGGACGCCGGCCCCCGCTCCGGCACCGGCGCCTGCCCCGGCACCTGCCCCCGCCCCGGCACCTGCTCCCGCCCCGGCACCTGCTCCCGCCCCGGCACCCGTCCCGGCGCCGCCCAGCGTGCCCACCGCGGCCCCCGGCAGCGCCGTGAGCGGCGACATCGTCGATGCCTCCGGCAAGGTCGATCCCTCGGCCTACTCCGCCATGGCCGCCAAGATGAGCTCGGCCGAAGGCATCGCCTACCGCTACGGCAGCGCTTCTACCGCCGCGCCGGCGGCGACCACCCGCCACGAGCGCGCCAACAACCTGCGCACGTACGCCAGCGACGGCGGCGACTGGCAAGTCGGTGGGCCCGAAACCAGTTATGTGGGCGATTACTTCGCGAACTTCGGCAATGCAGTCTACGTGCCCGACGCGCCGGCTGATCGCGTCGGGGTGGCCGACATTCAGACGCTTGCGCAAACCTTCAACACCTTCTCGCAGCGTCCGCAACCCGCGCCGCTGTGGGCCGGCAAGAACCCCCCTACGAATGCCTTCTATGGCGTGGACGACTTCCATGGCGCCGCGCTGAATGCGCGCAACCCGGTGGCGGCGGCTCGCTGCTACGGCCGTCCGGGCTGGTGCCTGGAGTCGGTTGTGGCCTATCAGAACGGTCTCCTGGCCACGGCCATCGGCAGCAACACCTCGCAGAACCGGGCCAGTACGCAACTGCCGGCCAACAAGGTGCCGACCGCCGTTGCGCAGACCAACAGCGGCGAGTTCGCGCTGATCACCGTGTGGGACACGGCTGCCCTCAAGGGCCAGATC
>DATILH010000159.1:0-31413 GCA_035476655.1 Variovorax sp. | reverse complement strand
GCATCGCCGACCTGGGCGACATCGTGTTCGTGACCCAGGTCGAGAGCTGCGAACTGTTGCGCGCCATCGGCAAGCCGGGCTTTCGCGCACCGCTGCACGGCACGGCCATGGGGCAGGCCATCCTGGCCGCGATGCCCGAGGACGACGTGCTGCAGTACCTGCGCACCTACGGGCTGCCCAAGCTCACCAGCAACACGATCGCGCGCGCTTCGCGCCTGCACGAAACGCTTGGCGAGGCGCGCCGCGCCGGCTATGCGGTCGACGATGAACAGAACGCGGTCGGCCTGCGCTGCATTGCCGCGGCGGTGCACGACGAGCATGGCCAGCCCTTTGGTGCGATCTCCCTGGTCGGGCCTGCGCAGCGCATCAAGTGCGCCGATTTCCCGCAGCTCGGTACCTCGGTGCGCTTCGCCGCCGACGAGATCACCGCCGCCTATGGCGGGCGCGCTCGCCAGAGCCTGCTCTTCCGCGGAGACGCACCACCAAGTCCTTGATTCCACAACGTTTTTTTCGCCCGTCCCGGAGAGCGGAATAGTCCGCAGCAAGGTCCTCCGGCACGCTCCAATGCGTGCACTTCGCTGCGTCTCAGGTCCTTCCAGTAAAACCATGAAAACATTGCTCCCACCGGACCGCGTCAGCCGCCAGCTGACGCGCGTCTGCGACTGGACCGTGATCGCCTGCGGTTGGTGGCTGATCGCGCTGTCGGTCATGACCTGCATCGAGATGCTCGGCCGCAAGGTGTTCTCCTTCAGTCTGCAAGGCGTCGATGAAATCGGCTCCTACACATACGGCATCGTCGGCGCCTTCGGCTTTGCCTACACGTTGATCACGCGCAGTCACACGCGAGTCGACTTTCTCCTGTCGCGCTTTCCGACGAAGGTGCGCGCGCTGCTCAACCTGCTGGCGATGCTGAGCCTTGCCGCACTGTCGCTGCTGTGCCTGTGGCGCGGCTACGCCGTGGTGGTCGAGAGCATCGAGCTGCGCGCCACCGCGGCCACGCCGCTGGCCACGCCGATGTGGATCCCGCAGTCGATCTGGCTTGGCGGCTACCTGATGTTCGCGCTGGTGGCCGGCTGGGCCGCGATCGATGCATTGCGGCTCTTCCTGGCGAACCGCATCCAGGAACTCAACACCCGCTTCGGCCCGCAGACGCTCGAGGAAGAAATCGAGGCCGAGACCGACATCCATCTGAAGACGCCGAACGAGACGGCTCACACCCCCATGCCCGCCGGAGTCGCCCCATGATCGGTCCCCTCGAAATCCTGATCGGCCTGGCGCTCATGCTGGGCTTGATGTTCCTCGGCTTCCATGTCGCCACGACCATGCTGGTGGTCGGCCTTCTGGGCGCGCTGATTCACTTCGGCATGCCGGCGATCAACGCCGTCGGCGAACAGCTCTGGGCCGCCGGCGAAGACTACCTGCTGCTGTCGATCCCGCTGTACATCCTGCTCGGCGAGATCCTGATGCGCGGCGGCGCCACCGACAAGATGTACCAATCGCTGGGCCAGTGGCTCAACCGCATGCCGGGCGGCCTGCTGCACACCAACATCGGCGCCTCAGCGCTGTTCTCGGCGGTGTCGGGCTCTTCGGTGGCAACGGCGGCAACCATCTCCACCGTCGCCCTGCCGGCCTTCAAGAACCGCAACTACGACCAGCGCATGGTGCTCGGCACCATCGCCGCAGGCGCCAGCCTGGGCAACCTGATTCCGCCGGGCGTGGCTTTCATCATCTACGGCTCGATGACCAACACCTCGGCGGCGCGCCTGTACATGGCGGGCCTGCTGCCCGGCGTGGTGATGACGGTGCTGTTCCTGCTCACCATCCTGGCCATCTGCGTCTGGCGGCCTTCGGTGGCCGGCAGCCGCGAGGCCGGCACGGCGCTGCTGACCAAGCTGAAGTTCTCGGTGCACCTGCTGGGCCCGCTGGCCGTGTTCGCGGTCGTCATGGGTGGCATCTACACCGGCTGGGCCACGGTGACCGAAAGCGCCGCGCTGGGTGTGATCGTGTGCCTGCCGATCGCGGCGGCCTACGGCAAGCTCAGCATCTCGATGCTGCACGAGTGCTTCCGCTCGACGATGCGTCTCACCGCGATGACCGCGCTGATCCTGGTGGCTGCGCTCTACCTGAACTTCGTGCTGTCGCTGCTGGGCGTGCCGCAGGCCCTGGCCAGCCTCATCAAGTCGGCCGACGTCTCGCCGATCATGCTCTTGTGGATGCTGGCCGTGATGTACCTGGTGCTCGGCATCGCGCTCGAGACCATGCCGATGCTGGTGGGCACCTTACCGGTGGTGTTCCCGATCGTGCAGGCCGCCGGCATCGACCCGGTCTTCTTCGGCGTCTTCATGGTGCTGATGTGCGAGATCTCGCTGATCAGCCCGCCGATCGGCATGACGCTCTACGTGATCCAGGGCGTGCGCGGCGAAGGCTCGATCAACGACGTGTTCCAGGGCACCCTGCCCTTCTTCTTTGCCATGGTCGTGATGACCGCGATCCTGATCCACAACCCCGTGATCGCGACCTACCTGCCCAACCTGATGTTCGGCAGGTGACCCCTTCCATCCCCACCAGAGAAGCCATGAAACACAAGTTCGCCCTCATTGCTGTCGCCGCCCTCGCTGCCTTGGCGCTTGGGCTCCCGGCCCAGGCCGAGAACACCAGGCTGCGCGTCGCCGGCAGCATCGTCTCCGGCGGCCTGATCCAGCAGAACAAGGAGCAGCCCTTCTTCGAGAACTTCGCGAAGAACACCGGCCTGCCCATCGACGTCGACTACAAGCCCATGGACGTGCTGGGCGTGAAGGACGCCGACGCACTGCGCGTCGTCAGGTCGGGCCTGTTCGACATCGTCACGCTGCGGCTGGCGCAGGTCTCGCGCGACGACCCCTTCGTGCTCGGTCCCGACATCGTGGGCTTGTCGACCGACTACGACATCGCGCGCAAGGTCTTCGATGCCTACCGTGGCGACCTCGACAAGCGGCTGCAGGAACGTCACGGCGCCAAGCTGCTCGGCAGCTATCCCTTCGGCCCGCAAATCCTGTTCTGCAAGCCGGCGATCACCGGCCTGGCCGATCTCAAGGGCAAGAAGGTGCGGGTGAGCGACCAGTCGCTCGCCAAGTTCATCGAGAAACTGGGCGGCATTCCGGTCGCCCTGGCCTTCAATGAAACGCAGCAGGCGCTCGAACGCGGCGTGACCGACTGCGCCATCACCGGCCCCAGTTCGGCCAACTCGGGCGGCTGGCCGGAGGTGACGACGCATGTGATGCCGATCGGCTTCCAGACCCACTTCGTGGCCTATGCGATCAACCTGAAGAAGTGGAACGCGCTGCCCGCCGACCAGCAGGCCCGCGTGAGCGATGCCTTCCGCAAGCTCGAAAGCGAGAGCTGGGCCTACTCGCGCGAACTGTGGAACGATGCCTCGCGCTGCAACGCTGGCCAGGAGCCCTGCAAGCTGGGCAAGAAGTACGCGATGAAGGAAGTGCCGGTGAAGCCCGCCGACCAGCAGATCGTGCGCGCCGCTGTCGGCGACGTCTCGCTGCCGCTGTGGGCCGAGGCCTGCGACAAGACCTATGACAAATGCTCGGCCACCTGGAAGCAGGCGGTCGGTCCCCTGGTTGGAATCCGTTGATCTTTCCCCAAAGGAGTTGATGCCATGAAACTGAAGTTCGCCCTGCCCCTGCTGGCCGCCAGCCTCGCAACCTTGCTGGCACTGCCGGCCCATGCCGACAACGCCAAGCTGCGCGTGGCCGGCAACCTCGTGGCCACCGGCCTGATCCAGCAGACCCGGGAGCAACCCTTCTTCGAGAACTTCGCGAAGAACACCGGCTTACCTATCGATGCCGACTACAAGCCGATGGACGTGCTGGGCGTGAAGGACGCCGACGGCCTGCGCGTGCTGAAGTCGGGCCTGTTCGACATCGTCACCCTGCGCCTGGCGCAGGTGTCGCGCGACGAGCCCTTCTTCCTCGGCCCCGACCTGGTCGGCCTGTCGACCGACTACGAGGTCGCGCGCAAGGTCGTCGACGCCTACCGTGACGCCTTCGACAAGCGCCTGCAGGAACGCCATGGCGGCAAGCTGCTGGGCATCTACGCCTTCGGCCCGCAGGTCGTCTTCTGCAAGGTGGCGATCGGCGGCCTGGCCGACCTGAAGGGCAAGAAGGTGCGGGTGTACGACCAGTCGCTGGCCAAGTTCATCGAGAAGCTGGGCGGCATTCCGGTCACCATTCCCTTCGGCGAAACGCAGCAGGCGCTGGAGCGCGGCGTGACCGACTGCGCCATCACCGGCCCCAGCTCGGCCAACTCGGCCGGCTGGCCCGAGGTCACGACGCACTTCATGCCGATCGGCTTCCAGATCGCGCTCAATGCGTACGCCATGAACCTGACGAAGTGGAACGCCCTGTCGGCCGAGCAGAAGACCAAGCTGACCGACGCCTTCAAGAAGTACGAGGCCGAGGTCTGGGCCTATTCCAAGGAGCTGTTCGACGATGCCTCGCGCTGCAACGTGGGCAAGGAGCCGTGCAAGACGGTAAAGAAGTTTGCGATGAAGGAAGTGCCGGTGAAGCCGGCCGACCAGCAGATGATCCGCGACGCCCTGACCACCGTATCGCTGCCGACCTGGAGCGAACTGTGCGACAAGTCCTACGACAAGTGCTCTGCCACCTGGAAGCAGACGATCGGTCCTGTGGTGGGCCTCAAGTAGACAGTTGATGAAGCCGCAAGAAGCACTCTGGGCCCTGCCCGCCACCACCCTGCAGCGCCGCTATCGCGACGGCAGCCTGAGCCCGGTGGCGGTGGTGCAGGCCATCCAGGCGCGCATCGACGCCGTCAACCCGCGGCTCAACGCCGTGGTGTCGCGGCGCGACGCGGCGGTGCTGGCCGAAGCGCAGGCCAGTGCCCAGCGCTTTGCCGAGGGCGGGCCGCTGTCGGCGCTGGACGGCATCCCGCTGACGGTGAAGGACAGCCTGTACCTGGTTGACCTGCCCACCACCTGCGGCACCGCGGCCCTGGCCGATTTCAAGCCCGGCTTTGACGAACTGGCGGCGCAACGCGCCCGCGCCGGCGGCGCGCTGATCCTGGGCAAGACCAACGTGCCCGAGTTCGCCAACGACGGCTACACCGCCAACCCGGTGTTCGGCGTTACCGGCAATCCCTGGGCACCCGAGCTGACGCCGGGCGGCTCCAGCGGCGGTGCGGTGGCGGCAGTGGCAGCCGGGATGGGCCCGCTGGCCATCGCGCAAGATGGCGGCGGCTCGATCCGGCGCCCGGCCTCGCACACCGGGCTGGTGGGGCTCAAGCCCTCGCTCAGCGCCTGGCCGCGCCACCACACCTTGCCGGGCCTGCTGCTGGACTTCGACTGCATCGGGCCGGTAGGCCGCACGGTGGCCGATGTGCGCCTCTTGTTCGATGCCGTGCGTGGTCCGGCGCCGCAAGACCGCTCCTCGCAGGCCGTGGCCTGGGCCGCGGCTCAGCGCTCGCGCGCGAATGGCCCGTTGCGCGTGCTCTATGTCGAGCACCTCAGCGCCAATCCGCTGGACCGGCAGATCGCGGCGAGTTGCCGCGCCGCTGTGCAGCAGCTTGCTGCCCTCGGCCATCGGGTCGAAGACGGTGCCTTGCCCCTGGACGTGAGCTTCGTGCTGCAGGCCTGGCCGGAGATCGGCCAGGTCGGCCTGGCGGCGATGTTCGAGCAGCATCCGGACTGGGAAGAACAGGCCAGCCCCAAGTACCGCACGGCAGCCGATGCCGGGCGCCGCATCTCGGGCGCGCGCGTCTGGCAGATCATGGAGCGGGTGACGCAGCTGCGCCGTGAATGCGCGGCCGTGTTCGAGCGCTTCGACGTGATCGCCATGCCGGCCGCAGCGGCCTTGCCCTGGCCCGCGCAGGAGGCCTACCCTCCCCTTATCGATGGCCAGGAGGTCGGCCCCCGCGGCCACGCTGCCTACACCGGCTGGGTCAATGCCGCCGGCCTGCCGGGCCTGGCCCTGCCGGCCGCGCCTTCGCGCGAAGGCCTGCCGATCGGGCTGCAATTGATCGGCCCCTATGGCGGCGATGATCTGCTTCTGGACCTCGGCGTAGCCTACGAGGAAGCCGCGCCCTGGGCCCATCGCTGGCCGCAACTCTGAAAGCAACCCACTCATGACAACCATCGATCAAGCCGTGCAAGCCTTGGTGCAGGCGCGCCAAGGCCAGCGCAGCACCCCCGCCCCGGCCTTGCCGGACGCCGCCAGCGCCTACGCCGTGCAAGACGGCGTGGCACGCGCGCTGCGCTGGTTCGACGACGGCGAGAAGGAAGGCAGCGCCGCGCGCCACTGGAAGTCGGGTGGCCCCTCGCGCGATGCGCAAGTGACGCATGCGCCGCTGCCGCCGGCCGGCATCTGGGCCAGCCCGGCCGATGCGCGCAGCTGGCATTTCCACCTGCGCGGCATCGAGGCCGAGATTGCGCTGCGTATCGGTCGCGACGTCGATGCCGCGCAGGCCGCCGCGCTCGACCACGCCTCGGCCCCGGCCCTGATCGACGCCATGTGCGTCTCGATCGAGCTGGTGGATTCGCGCTGGACCGAGGCCCTGGAGGCGCCCGCGCTGGCCAAGCTGGCCGACCTGCAATCGCACGGCGCGCTGGTGCTGGGCACCTGGCAGCCTTTCGAACAGGCGCGCGACTGGGCCGCGCAAATCTGCCGCGTTCACATCGGCACGCGGCCGGTGCTGGAGTTTCAGGGCACCCACTCCATGGGCGACCCGGCCTGGCTGCTGCCGGCCTGGCTGCGCCATGCCACCCAGGGCGGCAGGACGGTGCGCGCCGGCACGGTGCTCACCACCGGCACCTGGTGCGGGCTGCCGCTGGCAACTGCAGGCGATCGGGTGATCGCCGAATTCCCGGGCGTCGGCCAGGCCGAAGTCCAGCTCTGAGAACGACAACGAACGACAAGGAGACAAGACCGATGATTTCGCTCGACCAGCACCCCAGTGGCCGCCACTTCCTGCAGATCCCCGGGCCGAGCCCGGTGCCCGACCGCATCCTGCGCGCCATCAGCCTGCCCACCATCGACCACCGCGGCCCCGAGTTCGGCGTGCTGGGCAAGAAGGTGGTGACGGGCATGCAGCAGGTGTTCCAGACCCGGCACCCGGTCGTGATCTACCCGGCCTCGGGCACGGGTGCCTGGGAAGCGGCCCTGGCCAACACCATGAGCGCCGGCGACCAGGTGCTGATGTACGAGACCGGCCACTTCGCCAGCCTGTGGCGCACCATGGCCCTCAAGCTGGGGCTGGAGCCCGAGTTCCTCGCGCTGCCGGGCACCTGTTCCGAGACCGGCCTGCCCCTGTCCTGGCGCAACGGCGTGCGCGCCGATCTGATCGAGGAGCGCCTGCGCAAGGACAGCGCGCACCGCATCCAGGCAGTGTGCGTGGTGCACAACGAGACCTCCACCGGCGTCACGTCCGATATTGCGGCGGTGCGCCGCGCCATCGACGCTGCCCGCCATCCGGCCCTGCTGATGGTCGACACCATCTCCGGGCTGGCCAGCGCCGACTACCGGCATGACGA
This sequence comes from Variovorax sp., assembly GCA_035476655.1. Lineage (GTDB taxonomy): Bacteria > Pseudomonadota > Gammaproteobacteria > Burkholderiales > Burkholderiaceae_C > Variovorax. The sequence continues at coordinate 23,882 of DATILH010000159.1, read as the reverse complement.
ATGGGGCGTGGACGTGACGGTGAGCGGCTCGCAAAAGGGCCTGATGCTGCCGCCGGGCATCAGCTTCAACGCCCTTTCGCCCAAGGCCCTGGAGCGCAGCAAGAACGCCCTGCTGCCGCGCGCCTACTGGGGCTGGGACGAGATCGTCGAGATGAGCGCCAGCGGCTACTGGCCCTACACGCCCAACACCAACCTGCTGTATGGCCTGTCGGAGGCGCTAGACATGATCCTGGACCAGGGCCTGCCGACGATCTTCGCGCGGCACAAGCGCTGGTCCGAGGGGGTGCGCGCCGCGGTGCGCGCCTGGGGCCTGCCCACGCAGTGCGCCGACGAGGCACTGCATTCGCCGGTGCTCACCGGCGTGGTCACGCCAGCCGGCGTGGATGCCGACGCGCTGCGCAAGCTGATGCACCAGCGCTTCGATCTGTCGCTCGGTACGGGCCTGGGAAAGCTCAAGGGCCGCATGTTCCGCATAGGCCACCTGGGCGACTGCAACGACCTCACGCTGATGGCGGCGCTGGCCGGCGTCGAGATGGGATTCAAGCTGGGCGGCGTGCGCATCACCGGCTCGGGCGTGGCCGCTGCGATGGACTACTTCTCGGCGACGCCGGCCTGATCAGAACTCCGCGTCGAGCTCGTCGATTTCCTCGGGTTCGCCCTTGGCCGCCTTCACCCATTCCTGCATCGCCGGCAGTTCCATGATGCGCTTGCAGTAGCCGGCGCAGGCCTTGTCCAGCGCCACGTCGTAGCTCAGGAAGCGGGTGACCACCGGGGCGTACATGGCGTCGGCCATGCAGGGCGTGGCGCCAAACAGGTAGGGCCCGCCGTAGGCCGCCAGGCATTCGCGCCAGATGGCGACGATGCGGTCGATGTCGGCCTGCGCGCGCGACCAGACCTTGAAGCCCGGGAAGCGCCCCTTGATGTTCATCGGCAGCGAGCTGCGCATCGAGGTGAAGCCCGAATGCATCTCGCCGCAGATGGCGCGGCAATGGGCGCGCGCCTTGGCGTCGGCGGGCAACAGGCCGGCCTTGGGCTTGATCTCGTGGAGGTATTCGCCGATGGCCAGGGTGTCCCAGACCTTGATGCCGCCATGCTGCAGCGAGGGCACCAGCATGGAGGAAGACAAGAGCAGCATCTCGGCCTTCATCGCCGGGTCGTCCGGCGGAATCACCTTCTCGCTGAAGTCCAGCCCGGCCAGCTTGCACATCAGCCAGCCGCGCAGCGCCCAGGCGCCGTAGTTCTTGCTGCTGATGGTGAGAACGGGCTTGGCCATGGTGCGGTGCTCCTCGGTGGTTCCGAGCCAGTGCAAGCCCTGTGCCAGAAAGGTGCGCCGCGGCCGACAGCGGCGCGCCAGCTTGGCCCGCAACTTGCCTGCGATGGTTTCATGCTGTATCGGGCCTATCAGTCCTCCATGGATTCCACGTCGCCGATGCGGCTCGCCGCCCAGTACCTCGGCAAGGCCCTCTGGCAGGAGGAGGGCGAGCGCACTGCCACCCGGCGGATGGCCGCGTTCTACGAGGTCTGCTCGCGCATGCGGCTCACCCATTCGCGCCCAGCCTACGGCATCACGCAGGTGTCGGTGGAGGGTGAGGATGTGGCAGTGCGCGAGGAGCCCGCACTGGTCGCCCCCTTCGGCACGCTGTTGCATTTTCGCAAGGCGCGAACGAGGACCCCGCAGCCCAAGGTGCTGCTGGCCGCACCACTTTCGGGACATTTCGCCACCCTGCTGCGCGAAACGGTGCGTACGCTGCTGCGCGACCACGACGTCTACATCACCGATTGGCACAACGCGCGCGACGTGCCGCTGTGGCATGGCGGCTTCGGGCTGGACGACTACACCAACCAGATCATTGCCTTCCTGGAGGCCATGGGCCCCGGCACCAGCCTGGTGGCGGTGTGCCAGCCGTGCGTGGCCGCGCTGGCCGCCACCGCGCTCATGGCCGAGGACGACAAGCCGGCCACTCCCGTCAGCCTGACCCTGATGGCCGGGCCGGTGGATTGCCGCGTCAACCCGACCATGGTCAACAAGCTGGCCACCGAACGTTCCATCGAATGGTTCCGCCGCAACCTGATCAGCCGGGTGCCCTGGCCGCATGCCGGCGTGATGCGGCGCGTGTACCCGGGCTTCCTGCAGCTCACCGCCTTCATGAGCATGAACGCCGAGCGGCACAAGAAGCAGTTCGAGCTGCTCTACCAGCACCTGGTCGATGGCGAGCTGGAGCAGGCCGACACCATCGGCAAGTTCTACGACGAGTACTTCGCGGTGAACGACCTGCCGGCCGAGTTCTACCTGGAGACGGTGGAGCGGGTGTTCCAGACCTACGACCTGCCGCTGGGCAAGCTCACCGTGGGCGATCGCACCGTGAATCCGGCCGCCATCCGGCACACCGCGCTGCTCACGGTGGAAGGCGAGCGCGACGACATCTGCGCGGTCGGCCAGACGGTGGCGGCGCAGGACCTGTGCACCGGCATCCGGCCCTACATGAAGACGCACCACCTGCAGGCCGGCGTGGGCCACTACGGCGTGTTCAGCGGCAGCAAGTGGAACCAGCAGATCTACCCGCGAGTGCGCGAGACGATCCACATGGCTTGCGAGATGCACGGGGCACGCAGTTCTGCACCCATGGCGCTGGCTGCGTGAACCTTCAGGGCTTCTTCGCCCGCGGCAGGCGCTTGCGCAGGAAGGCAATCAGCTCCTGCGCCACCTCGTTGCGCATCGGCCCCGGCTGATAGACCAGCACCACCCGCCGCTCGATGCGCGGCTTGGCCAGCGGCAGCACGGCGAGCTGCGGATCGCGCAGCGAATCGGTGTAGAGCCGCGGCATCAGGCCCAGCGCATGCCCACTGCGCACCAGCGCATACAGCGTCTCCGAATAGCTGACACGGTAGGGCTCCGCGCCCTGCGCGAATTGCGCACGCGCCGGATCGCCCAGAGCCGGCATGCTGCCGCTTTCGAACAGCACCAGCCGCTCGCTGCCGATGGCCTCCCAGCTCACTTCCCGCGAGCGCGCCAGGGCATGGTCGCGCCGCAGCACCAGCACCAGCGGGTCGCGGAACAGGTCGACGCAGGTCAGGCCGCCTGGCGGCTCGGTGATTGCCGCGACCGCCATGTCCAACTGGCCGCTTCGCACCTCGGCCAGCAAGGTGGTGGAGGGCGCGTCTCGCCAGGCGAATTCCAGTTCGCGGCCGCCCTCGCGCAGAAAGTCGGCAGCAGCAGCAGCCACGCCGTCGCTGGCCGAAGGGATCACGCCGATGCGCACGAAGGCACGTCCGCGCCGCACCGTGCTCTCGATGTCGCGCAGCGCGACCTCGACCGTGTTGACCAGGAAGTCGGTGCGCGCCAGCACCTCGGCGCCCACCGGCGTGAGCGCCAGGCTGTGGGTGGAGCGGGTGAGCAGTTCGGCGCCCAGCAGCTTTTCCATTTGCTTGATGGCGTTGCTCAGGGCCGGCTGGGTGATCGCGAGCCGCCGCGCGGCCCGCCCGAAGTGGCCCTCTTCCACCAGCACGGAGAAGCACTGCAACTGGCGCAGGGTCAGGGCGCGCAGGGGCTGGGTGGTCATCGTTTGCTTATCAATTCGATGAATGAAATTATAGAAATTCAAAACTTCACTGATTGCATTCCGCTCACTAGACTTTGGCCATGACCCCCGAATCGCTCGACGCCTTCCTGCACGCCATTCCCAAGGTGGAGTTGCACTGCCACCTGTTCGGCACCGTGCGCCAGGCGACCTTCGAGGCGTTCAACCAGCGTGCCGGCGCGCCGCTGGCCGCCGAGGAAATCGAAGGCTTCTACACGCGCGGCGAGAAGCCTGTCGGCGTGCTGCGCGTGCTGCGCGCGCTCGATGCGCAGCTGGTGCGCAGCCCCGACGACCTGCACCGCATGGCCTACGAATACCTGGAGGACGCCGCCGCCCACAACGTGCGCCACAGCGAGTTCTCCTGGAACCCGACCGGCACCGTGCACGCTTCCGGCATCGCCTACCGGGCGGCCCAGGAAGCGATCGTGCGCGCCATCCGGGATGCGCAGCAGGATTTCGGCATCTCGGGCCGGCTGATCGCAGCCATCGACCGCGAAGCGAGCCCCGAGGCCGCGCTCGAGATGGTCGACTGGGTGATCGCCAACCGCTGCGAGGAAGTGGTCGGCATCGGCATCGACTACCGCGAGAACGACCGGCCGCCTGAACTCTTCGTGGGCGCCTACCAGCGGGCGCGCCGCGCCGGCCTGAAGACCACGGCGCATGCCGGCGAATTCGGCATGCCCTGGACCAATGTGCGCACCGCGCTCGACGTGCTGCAGGTGGACCGCGTCGACCACGGCTACACCGTGGTCGACGCCCCCGAGTTCGCGCGCGAGTGCGCCGAGCGCGGGCTGCTCTTCACCGTGGTGCCGACCAACTCCTATTACCTGCGCACCCTGCCGCCCGAGCGCTGGGCGCTGGACCACCCGATCCGCCGCATGCCTGCTCTGGGCCTGAAGATCCACCCCAACACCGACGATCCCACCTTGCACAAGGTCACGCCGACCCGGGCCTGGGCCATGATGGTGCGGGACTTCGGCTTCGACCTGGACGACCTGCGCGGCTTCATGCACAACGGCCTGGACGGCGCCTGGATCGACGACGGCCAGCGCCGCGACTGGCGCACCCGATGGAGCTCCGAGTTCGACGCGCTGCGCGCACGCTTCACCGCCCCCGATTCCTCCCCTGCCGGAACCTGACCATGCCCTCGACCAAAGCCCTGCTCCTCCTCGCCTCCCTGCTGCCCGGCGCCGCCCTGGCCCAGGCTGCCTGGCCTTCCGCCAAGCCCATCACCCTGATCGTCCCCTACTCGGCCGGCGGCAGCGTGGACGTCAACGCCCGGCTGGTGGCCACCAAGCTGGGCGAGCGGCTCAAGCAGTCGGTGGTGATCGAGAACGTGACCGGTGCCGGTGGCGCCATCGGCGTGGCCAAGGCGATCAACGCAGCGCCCGACGGCTACACCCTGGTGGCCGGGCCGGACAGCGCGATCGCGATCGGCAAGCTGATCAACCCGGCCGCCTTCAAGTTCGACCCGCTGAAGGATCTGGCGCCGGTCGGCATGCTGAACACCGCGCCCATGGTGCTGGTGGCCAGGCCCGACCTGGGCGTGCAGAACTACGCCGACTTCGTCAAGCTCGCCAAGGCCTCGCCCGGCAAGTACAACTATGCGACTTCGGGCGTAGGCACCGTGCTGCAACTGGCGATGGAGCTGCTCAAGGAAAAGAGCGGCACCTACGTGACCCACATCCCCTACCGCGGCGGCGCGCAGATCGCCACCGACGTGATCGGCAACCAGGTCGACCTGGCCATGCTGGTGAGCACCAGCGCCATCCCGCATGTGAACGGCGGCCGCCTCAAGGCCCTGGGCGTGACCAGCGCCAAGCGGCTGGACGCCCTGCCCCAGGTGCCGGCCTTCGACGAGATGCCGGGGCTCAAGGGCTATTCGATGGTGAGCTGGACCGGCATCTTCGCGCCGGCCGCCACGCCGGCGGCCACCGTCAAGCGGCTCAATGAGGAGCTCAACGCGGTGCTGAAGGACCCGGAAGTGCGCGCCAAGCTGCAGGAGCAAGGCGCCGTGCCTGGCAGCGGCTCGCCCGAGGAACTGGGCAGGTTCGTGCAGGCCGAATACGCACGCAATCAGAAGATCGTGCAGGCGGCCAACATCAAGGAGTGACCGGCGGCCGCCGATCAGTTCTTTTCGTCTTCCTCTTCCGCCGGCCAGTCGCGGATGTACGCCTTGAGCATCTTGTTCTCGAAGTTCTGGCTGTCCACCACCGCCTTGGCCACGTCGTAGAAGCTCACCACGCCCATCAGCATGCGCTTGTCCATCACCGGCATGTAGCGGGCGTGGCGATCCAGCATGATGCGGCGGATCTCGTCCAGGTCGGTCTCCAGGGTGCAGGTGACCGGGGCGTCGTCCATGGCCTTGCGCACGAGGGTGGTGCCGACCGTGCCGCCGTTGGCGACGATGGCCACGATCACTTCGCGGAAAGTCAGCATCCCGACCAGGTCGCCGTGCTCCATCACGACCAGCGAGCCGATGTCCTTGTCCGCCATGATGTTCACGGAATCCGCGAGGGAATCGTCGGGGGTGATGGTGAAGAGCGTGTTGCCCTTCACACGCAGGATGTCGCTGACTTTCATGGGGGTGCTCCTCTCTAGTGGGCTGCTGCCGATTCAAATATAGCCCACAAATCCCACACAATGCCCTGCCACGCGCACGTCCACGACACGCTTGCTGTCTTGCAGTCGTAACGGCTCGTGTGCGAATCCTATTGCTTGAAAGGCCCCCATGCCCGGCTATTCCGACCCTGGCTTCGACACGCTCGCGCTGCACGCGGGCGCCGCGCCCGACCCCGCCACCGGCGCGCGCGCCGTGCCAATCCACCTCACAACCTCCTTCGTCTTCGAGTCGAGCGACCACGCCGCCTCGCTGTTCAACCTGGAACGCGCCGGCCATGTGTACTCGCGCATCAGCAACCCGACCAACGCGGTGCTGGAGCAGCGGGTGTCGGCGCTGGAAGGCGGCATCGGCGCCATCGCCACCGCCAGCGGGCAGGCCGCGCTGCACCTGTCGGTGGCCACGCTGATGGGCGCCGGCTCACACATCGTGGCCAGCACCGCGCTGTATGGCGGCTCGCAGAACCTTTTGAACTACACGATGCGGCGCTTCGGCATCGAGACCACCTTCGTCAAGCCGGGCGACCTGGACGGCTGGCGCAACGCGATCCGGCCCGAGACCAAGCTGCTCTTCGGCGAGACGGTGGGCAACCCGGGGCTGGACGTGCTGGACATCCCGGCCGTCGCCGACATCGCACACGCAGCCGGCGTGCCGCTGCTGGTCGACTCGACCCTGACCTCGCCCTACCTCATCAAGCCCTTCGACTGGGGCGCGGACCTGGTCTACCACTCGGCCACCAAGTTCCTCTCGGGCCACGGCACCGTGATCGGCGGCGTGGTGGTCGATGGCGGCAGCTTCGACTGGGAAGCTTCGGGCAAGTTTGCCGAGCTGACCCAACCCTACGACGGCTTTCACAACATGGTGTTCAGCGAAGAGAGCACCGTGGGCGCCTTCCTGCTGCGCGCGCGCCGCGAGGGGCTGCGCGACTTCGGCGCCTCGATGAGCCCGCACACCGCCTGGCTGATCCTGCAGGGCATCGAGACCCTGCCGCTGCGCATGGAGCGGCACATCGACAACACGCAGAAGGTGGTGGAATTCCTCAGCGCCCATCCCTTCGTCGCGCATGTGGGCCATCCGCTGCTCGAGTCGCACCCCAGCCATGCGCTGGCCAACAAGCTGCTGCGCCACGGCGCCAAGGGCGCCGGCGCAGTGTTCAGCTTCGACCTGAAGGGCAACCGGGCGCAAGGCAAGAAGTTCATCGAGACCTTGCGCCTGTTCAGCCACCTGGCCAACGTGGGCGACTGCCGCAGCCTGGTGATCCACCCGGCCAGCACCACGCACTTTCGCATGACGGACGAGGCGCTGGCCGGCGCCGGCATCACGCAGGGCACGATCCGCCTGTCGATCGGCCTGGAGGATCCGCAGGACCTGATCGACGACCTCAAGCGGGCCCTGAAGGCTGCGGAGAAAGCGGCATGAACATCACCGTGAACGCACAGCCGGTCTTCGCCTACACCGGCGGCAAGCCCTTCGACGCGGCCAAGCCCACCGTCGTGTTCATCCACGGCGTGCTGAATGACCACAGCGTCTGGATCCTGCAAAGCCGCTGGTTCGCCCACCACGGCTGGAACGTGCTGGCGATCGACCTGCCCGGCCATTGCAAGAGCAAGGGCGCTCCGCCGAAGAGCGTCGAAGAAGCGGCGCAGTTCGTCATTGCCCTCCTGGATGCAGCGGGCGTCGAGCGGGCAGCGCTGATCGGCCACAGCTTCGGCTCGCTGATCGCGCTGGAGGCTGCTGCGCGCGCGCCCGAGCGCATCACGCACCTGGCGCTGGTGGGCACCGCCTACCCGATGAAGGTGTCGCCGGCGCTGCTGGAGGCGTCGCTGAACGAGCCGCAGCGCGCCATCGCCATGGTCAACACCTTCTCGCATTCCATGCTGGCGCCACCGCCCTCCTCGCTGGGGCCGGGTACCTGGCTCTACGGCAGCTCGCGCGCCCTGATGCGGCGGGTGCTGGCGAGCAACCGCGAGGTCAACGTCTTCCACACCGGCTTCAATGCCTGCAACAGCTACGCCAACGGCGAGGCGGCCATCGTGGCCGTGCGCTGCCCGGTGCTCTTCCTGTTGGGCACTGCCGACCAGATGACGCCGGTCGCCGTTGCGCAGCAACTCGCCGCTCGCTCGCGCGACGCGCGCGTGGTCACGGTGGAGGCCGGGCACTCGCTGATGTCCGAGGCGCCGGACGCGGTGCTGTTCGCGCTGGCCGATTTCCTCGGCGCGCGCTAGTCGCTACAGGCGCAGCAGGAACTCGCCGGGCGAGCGTGCCAGCGCGCCCAGCAGGGTCGCCACATGCTCGTCGCTGGGCTGCGGCGCGGGCAGCGCCGTCAGCATGCGCGAAAGAGTCTGGGCATTGGGCAGCATCGGCCCCAGGAAGTGCGTGCCGTCCGGGCCGGCCACCAGCAGCGTGGGGAAGGTCTCGACATCGAACTCGTCGGCAAACTCCGCATGGTCCTCGATGTCCACCCAGGCGAAGCGCGGGCCGGGGTGGGCGCGCGCCACTTCCTGGAACAGCGGGCGGTAGTCGCGGCAGGTGCCGCACCACTCGGCGCACAGGCACACCACCCAGAGGGCATCGTCAGCGATTGGGGCGGTACCAGGGGTCGGCAATGCGCTCACGGGATGGCGGTGACTGGAAGGAAGGGTTTGCGGTCTTGGCGGCCACGCGGCCGCCTCACTATTATGGGCAAAGGCCATGCGCCGCACAGGAGACCAAAAAAATGAACCCCGCGAGCACCACCGCCCCCAACGCAGGGGCCCATGACATCGACCCGCGCAGCTTCAAGAGCTTTGGCGAGTTCTACCCCTTCTACCTGAGCGAGCACAGCAACCTCACCTGCCGCCGCCTGCACTTCATCGGCTCCACGCTGTCGCTCTTGTGCCTGGCGGCGCTGCTCTACACCGGCAATTGGTGGTGGCTCGTGCCGACCATCCTGGTGGGCTACGCCTTTGCCTGGATCGGCCACTTCGGCTTCGAGAAGAACAAGCCGGCTTCCTTCAAGCGCCCGCTCTACAGCTTCATGGGCGATTGGGCGATGTACCGCGACATCCTGCTGGGCCGCGTCAAGATCTAGCGGGCAGCACGTCGCTCAACTGGAGCTGGCCCAAGGGACGCTGATCCCATAGCGGATCCAAGGCATCGGCGCGGGTCAGCAGCAGTTCGCGCAGCAGCGGCTCCAGCGGCGTGGTCTCGGGCTGCACCAGCAGCACCAGGCGCGGCTCGTGGTGGCGTTGGTCCTCGGCGATGCGGCCGACCCAGTCGAGCTTGACGAGCGTATCGAGCACCGGCACCAGTTGCAGCGCGTCGACGCGCATGCGCGCCACCAGTTGGGTGTTGCCCAGGCCCTTGAACGACGCGTTGCGCGCCAGGGCCAGGTGCTGCAACACCTCGATCGCCAATTGCAGCGGCCAGCCGGGCGCACCGGCGCGCCGCGCCACGCCGCTCAGCAGGCTGGGCAGGTAGGCCGCGATCACTGCGCCGAAGAGCACGATCACCCAGGCGATGTAGATCCACACCAGCAGGATCGGCAGGGTTGCAAAGGCGCCATACAGCACCGAATAGGTGGGCACGAAGCCGAAGTAGAAGGCCAGCAGCTTCTTGGCGATCTCGATGGCGATCGCCACGAACAGGCCGCCGGCCAGGGCGTGCGACCACTTCACCTGGGTGTTGGGCACGTAGTAGTAGAGCCCGGCCATTCCGCCCGCCAGCAGCGCAAACTCCACCATATCGAACAGGAGCTTGAGTTCGGCGCCGCCCACCAGCCCGCGCGAGGCCGCGAACACATAGGAGGTGGTGGTCAGGCTCAGCGCCAGCACCACCGGAGCGAGCGTAGCAGTGGCCCAGTAGACCAGCACCCGCTGCGCCAGCGGCCGTGGCGTGCGCACCCGCCAGATGTTGTTGAGCGTCTTGTCGATGGTCAGGATCAGCGCGAAGGCGGTGAGCAGCAGCACCGCCAGGCCCAGCACCCCGAGGCCGCCCGCCTTGCTGGCGAACTGGGTCAGGTAGCCCAGCACCTGGCGCGCGATGTTTTCCGGGATCAGGCTCTCGACCAGCCAGCGCTGCACCCGTCCCTGCATCTGGGCAAACATCGGGAAGGCGGTGAAGAGGGCCAGCGCCACGGTGACGAAGGGCACCAGCGCGATGGTGGTGGTGAAGGTCAGGCTGCTGGCGGTGAGGCCGAGCCGGTCTTCCCGAAAACGCTCGCCCAGGACCGCGGCGGTATTGCGCCACGGAAATTGGGACAGCTCCCTCCATAGCGAGTGGCGATTCATGGGCCGCTATCATGCCACCGGGTTTTCCCACGCCATGCCCCTTCCCACTCCCCCACTCCCCCGTTCTGCCCCTTCATCGCCGACCGTCGCCGCAGGCCAGGGCGCGGTCGCCGTCACGCGCGCGCTGGCGGTCGGCAGCCTGGTCGCCCTGATCGTGCTGGGCTTTGCCTGGGAGATGTGGCTGGCGCCGCTGCGTCCCGGCGGCTCCTGGCTGGCGCTCAAGGTGCTGCCGCTGGTGCTGCCGCTGGCCGGCTTGCTGAAGCGGCGCATGTACACCTACCGCTGGGTCAGCCTGATGATCTGGATCTATTTCACCGAAGGCGTGGTGCGCGCCTGGAGCGACACGCAGCCGCTGGGCCGCGTGCTGGCCGGCATCGAGATCGTGCTGTGCCTGCTGCTCTTCGTCGCCTGCGCTTGGCATGTGCGCACCCGCCTGGCGCGCGCCGATGCCTTGCGCGCCGCTGCTGCCCAATGACCCCCGGCGAACTGCTCGGCCAACTGCGCCGCATTGTCGGCGACGCGAACGTCCTGACCGAGGGCGACCTCACGGCCTGGGAGCAGGACTGGCGAAAGCGGGAGCGCGGCAAGGCGCTGGCCGTGGTGCGGCCTGCCTCCACGCAGCAGGTGGCAGAGGTCGTGAAAGCCTGCGCCGCCAGCGGCACCGCCATCGTGCCGCAGGGCGGCAACACCGGGCTGGCGGTGGGCTCCATTCCCGACGACAGCGGATCGCAGGTGCTGCTGAGCCTGCAACGCATGAACGCGATCCGCGGCATCGATGCGGCCAACCTCACCGTCACGGTGGAGGCCGGCTGCATCCTGCAAACCCTGCAGGAAGAAGCGCAACGCGCCGGCTTCCTCTTCCCGTTGAGCCTGGCGGCCGAAGGCAGCTGCACCATCGGCGGCAACCTGGCGACCAATGCCGGCGGCACCCAGGTGCTGCGCTACGGCAATGCGCGCGAGCTGTGCCTGGGCCTGGAAGTGGTCACGCCGCAAGGCGAGATCTGGGAAGGCACCAGTGGCCTGCGCAAGGACAACACCGGCTACGACCTGCGCGACCTGATGATCGGCAGCGAAGGCACCCTGGGCATCATCACCGCCGCCACCCTGAAGCTGTACCCGCAGCCGGCGGCGCGGCTTACCGCCTGGGCCGCCGTGCCCTCGCTGGAGCAGGCGGTGCGCCTCCTGGGCCTGGCGCACCAGCAACTGGGCGCCGGGCTGACCGGCTTCGAGGTGATGGGCCGCTTTGCCCTCGGCCTAGTCGCCAGGCATTTCCCGACCCAGCGAGTGCCCTTCATTGCCGACGGCGACGGCGCATCGCCCTGGTGCGTGTTGCTGGAGAACTCCGACAACGAATCGGAACAGCATGCGCGCGAACGCTTCGAGGCCTTGCTTGAGAAAGCATTCGAGGAGGGCTGCGTCAGCGACGCGGTGGTCGCGGAGAACCTGGCTCAAGCCAAGGCCCTGTGGCACGTGCGCGAGAGCATCCCGTTGGCGCAGGCCGAAGAGGGCCTGAACATCAAGCACGACATCTCGATCGCCGTCTCGCGCATCCCGGACTTCGTGGCCGAGACCGATGCTTTGCTGCAAAAGGAAATCGCCGGCGTGCGCCTGGTGAACTTCGGCCACCTGGGCGACGGCAACCTGCACTACAACGTGCAGGCGCCGGAAGGCGGCGATGCACGCGCCTTCCTCGTGAACGAGGAAGAGCGGGTCAACACCCTGGTCTACGACGCGGTGGCGCGCTTCGGCGGCTCGATCTCGGCCGAGCACGGCATCGGCTCGCTCAAGGCGCACAAGCTGGAAAAGCACAAGTCGCCGGTGGCGCTTGCCATGATGCGATCCATCAAGGGGGCGCTGGATCCGCAGAACATCCTGAACCCGGGGCGCGTGCTGCGGCGCTGAGCGCTCGCGCTCCGATGCGCGAAAATGGCGAACACTTCATGCCGCAGGACGCCTAAATGCCTCGTTTTGACAACGCGCCCACGACTGAAATCACCCTCTTGCTGAACAGCAAAGTGCTGGCAATGGCACAAGAATTGGGGATGAACGTCTCTCAGACGGTGGACTCTCTACTGGCTGCAGAGGTCAAACGTCGCTACTGGGAAAGTTGGAACGACGACAACAAGGAAGCGATTGCGGCCTACAACGCCCGGATTGCGAAGGAAGGCCTGCCCCTGGCGAAGTATCGAAGCTTCGCCCGGTCCACGGGTGTTGGAAAGAAAACCTGAAATCCCTTCGGCGATCAACAACTTGAAATCCAGATGCCCTCGCTTGCAGGCTCTTACTTGACATGACTTCCCGCGCCATCCGCTCCCAATACGAAGACTTCATGCGCCACGTCGACACGACGGGCGTGTTCAAGTCCGACCGCACCGGCACCGGCACCAAGAGCGTGTTCGGCCACCAAATGCGCTTCGACCTGAACGAGGGCTTTCCGCTGGTCACCACCAAGAAGGTGCACCTGAAGTCCATCATCGTTGAGCTCCTGTGGTTCCTCACCGGCTCGTCGGACAACAACTGGCTCAAGGAGCGCGGCGTCTCCATCTGGGACGAGTGGGCGCGCGAGAACGGCGACCTGGGCCCCGTGTATGGCGTGCAGTGGCGCAGTTGGCCGACGCCCGATGGCGGCCACATCGACCAGATCCAGCAGGTGATCGACACGCTCAAGAGCAACCCCGATTCGCGCCGCATCATCGTGAGCGCCTGGAACGTGGCCGACCTGTCGAAGATGGCATTGATGCCCTGTCATGCCTTCTTCCAGTTCTACGTGGCGCCACCGCAAGCCACCGGCGAGCGCGGCAAGCTCAGCTGCCAGCTCTACCAGCGCAGCGCCGACATCTTCCTGGGCGTGCCCTTCAACATCGCGAGCTACGCGCTGCTCACCCACATGATCGCGCAGCAGTGCGACCTGGATGTGGGCGACTTCATCTGGACCGGCGGCGACTGCCACATCTACAGCAACCACGCCGAGCAGGTGGCGCTGCAACTGAGCCGCGAACCACGCCCGTATCCGACGCTGAAGATCAAGCGCAAGCCCGACTCCATCTTCGACTACCAGTACGAGGACTTCGAGATCGAAGGCTACGACCCGCATCCTCCGATCAAGGCGCCGGTGGCTGTGTGACGCGAATCAACGTCATCTTCGCGCGCGCCCGCAACGGCGTGATCGGCAAGGACGGCCAGATGCCCTGGCATCTGCCGGAAGACCTGGCGCATTTCAAGGCAACGACCGGCGGGGCGCCGGTGCTGATGGGCCGCAAGACCTGGGAGTCGCTGCCGCCGCGCTTTCGCCCCCTTCCCGGCCGGCGCAACATCGTGATCACGCGGCAGGCCGACTGGCGCGCTGAAGGCGCCGAGGCAGCCGCGAGCCTGCAGGCCGCCATTGCGCTGTGCGCCGATGCGCCGGAGCTCTGGGTGATCGGCGGCGGCGAGATCTATGCCCAGGCGATGCCGCTGGCGCAGCGCGCGATGGTCACCGAGATCGATCGCGAGTTCGAAGGCGACACCTTCGCGCCGACGCTGGATACCGCCTGGCACGAGACGGACCGCAGCGCGCACACTGCCGCCAAGGACGGACTGTCCTTCAGCTTCGTGACCTATGAGCGCGCCGCCTGAGCTTCGGCGCCGCACCTTCACCGCCCTGCCCCTGGCCCTGCTCGGCGCCGCCCTGGCCCCCCAGGCCCATGCCAAGGCCGAGCCACTCGATCCCGACGAGGATGTGCTCTTTCTGCCCAGCACCGCGCGCCAGCTGGACGACGGCCGCATCGAGGTCGACCTGCAGGCCTGGATCCACGAGAAGGACCGCCACAAGATCCTCGACGCCGGCCTGGCCCGCTACCTGGGCCTGAACCTGCGCACGATGTCGCCGGCGGCGCGCCTGCGCTTTGCGCAACGCACTCAGCTCTTCCATGCCGAACCGGAGGAAGGCACGGTGCTCGAGATCGATTTCGGGCAGGACTCGCCGCGTGTGTTCATGCCCTCCAGCGACGCCGGCGGTCGGACCCAGCTTCGCACCACGGTGGCCGTCACGCCCGAGCCGCGCAACGCACCCTGGCTGCGCTTCCATGCACGCATGCCTGGTCCCCGGCCGCGTATCGAAGGCCGCGCACTGCTGGTTCCGGCGCAGGGCCTGTCGGTCATCTCCGACATCGACGACACGGTGAAGAAGACCCAGGTGCGCGACCAGCAGCAGATGCTCCTCAACACCTTTGCCCGCGCCTTCGAGGCCGTGCCGGGAATGGCCGAGCACTACCGCGCCCTGGCGCGCAACCCGCAAACGCGCTTCCACTACCTCTCGTCCAGCCCGATCCAACTGCTGCCGGCGCTCAGCGCCTTCTTGCGCGATGCGGGCTTTCCGCCGGGCAGCATGCACCTGCGCGAAAGCACGACCTTGCGCACCCTGGTTCCGGGCGAAGGTGAATCGCGCGCGCACAAGCTCTCCGGCATTGCCCGATTGATGGACGACTTTCCCGAGCGCCGATTCCTGCTCGTCGGCGACTCCGGCGAGCTCGACCCCGAGATCTATGGCGAGGTGGCGCGCACGCAAGCGCAGCGCGTCGAGGGCATCGTGATCCGCGACGTCAGCAGCGAGGCCCGCGACGCGCCCCGCTATGCCAGTGCCTTCGAGGGTGTGGCGGCAGAGAGCTGGCACATCTTGCAGGACGGCGGGGCCTGGCCCCTGCCCTGAGCTGCGCAATTCCTTGTACCTGGGCGGGCGCCAAGTCCGTCGCGCCGAATGCTCCAAAACCCTGATTGATTTAATTATTGATGTTAATACTATGACTCCATCAAACACCCCATCAGGCATGTCCACCCCGCCCACCATCGCTGACATCGCCCGCAAGGCCGGGGTGGGCACCGCCACGGTGGACCGGGTGCTCAACCGGCGCCCAGGCGTAAACGCCGAAACCGTGCAGCGCGTGCTGCAGGTGGTGGAAGAGCTGGGCACGCCGCAGCAGCCCGGCCGGCCCAAGCGCGGCGCCAACGCCCGCTTCGCCTACGTGCTGCCGGCCGAGGAAACGCCCTTCTTCGAACTGGTCGAACGCCAGATCGCCCAGGCCGCGGGCGACTTCCGGCACAACCACATCACCGAGGTCACCCACCGCATCGACACCTCCGACCCGGCGCGCTTCGCCGATGAACTGGCCCAGGTCGGCGAATGCGAAGGCATCGCGCTGTGCGCGCCCGACCTGCCGCCCGTCAAGCGCGCCATCAACGAACTGGTGCGCGCCGGCGTGCATGTGGTCACCCTGTTCTCTGACGTCGCCGGCTCCATGCGCGAGACCTACATCGGCGCAGACAACCGCGCCGCCGGGCGCACCGCCGGCCTGCTGCTCGGGCGCATGGGGGGCAAGGAGATGCGCGACATCCTGCTCCTGTCCTCGCAGGCGACGCGCCTGTCGTCCGAGATCGAGCGGCGCATCGGCTTCGCCCAGGTGCTGGAGGAGCGCTTCCCCGACCTGCGCCTGGTGCGCACCACCGACCTGCCGCCCGACGACGACGGCGCCTGCGAAGCGCTGAGCGAATTCCTGCGCGATGCGGTCGAGCCCGCGCGCGTGGCCGGCATCTACAACGTGGGCTCCGGCAGCGCCGGCGTGGCCCGCGCGCTGGCGCAGGCGGGCCTGGCGCCACGCGCCGGCGTGGTGGCGCACGACTTCACCGACCAGCACGCCTCGCTGCTCGGCAGCAACGACCTGGCGTACGTGCTGCACCAGGACATCCACTACTGCATCTGGACAGCGGCGCGGGTGCTGCGCGCGCTGTGCGAGAACGTCCGCGGCGCCCTGAACGTGGTGCAGCCGCGCATCGAGATCCTGACGGCCGAGAACCTTCATTGAGGGATGAAGCCCGGCTGCCCGGTATGTGCCCCCGTAACCCGACTTTTTGGAGACTTCACATGAAATCGCTCTCGAAGATGTTGCCGGGGATGCTCGCCCTGGCTGCCGCGACTGCCCTGGGCCTGACCGGCACCGCGGTGCGCGCGCAGGACAAGACCATCACCCTGTGCTGGGCGGCCTGGGATCCGGCCAATGCGCTGGTCGAGCTCTCGAAGGACTTCACCGCCAAGTCCGGGGTGAAGATGAAGTTCGAGTTCGTGCCCTGGACGAACTTCGCCGACCGCATGCTCAACGAGCTCAACTCCAAGGGCAAGCTGTGCGACCTGATCATCGGCGACAGCCAGTGGATCGGCGGCTCGGCCGAGCAGGGCCACTACGTCAAGCTCAACGACTTCTTCGCCAAGGAAGGCATCAAGATGACAGACTTCGCACCCGCCACCGTGGTGGGCTATGCGGAGTGGCCGAAGAACTCGCCCAACTACTGGGCCCTGCCCGCCATGGCCGACGCCGTGGGCTGGACCTATCGCAAGGACTGGTTCGCCAAGCCCGAGCTGCAGGCCGAGTTCAAGGGCAAGTACAAGCGCGACCTGGCGCCGCCAAAGACCTGGACCGAGTTCAAGGAAGTGTCGGAGTTCTTCCAGGGTAGGACCATCGACGGCAAGAAGGTCTACGGCGCCTACATCTTCACCGAGCGCGGCTCCGAAGGAATCACCATGGGCGTGACCAACGTGCTGTACCCCTTCGGCTTCAAGTACCAGGACCCGAAGAAGCCGTACGCCATGGACGGCTTCGTAAATTCGCCCGACGCGGTCAAGGGCCTGGAGTTCTACAAGGCGCTCTACAAGGGCAGCACGCCGCCCGGCCTGACCAACGCCTACATGAGCGAGGGCCTGGACGCCTTCAAGTCCGGCCAGGTCGCGATGATGATGAACTGGTTTGCCTTCTTCCCGGGCCTGTACAAGGACCCGAACGTGGGCGGCGACAAGATCGGCTTCTTCACCAACCCCTCGGACAAGACCAAGGGCGTGCAGCTGGGCGGCCAGGGCATCTCGGTGGTGTCCTACTCGGCCAACCGCAACGAGGCCCTGCAGTACATCAAGTGGTTCGCCAACCCCGAGGTGCAGAAGAAGTGGCAGGCCATCGGCGGCTCATCGGCCGCCAAGGCCGTGCTGGACGACCCGGCCTATCCCAAGAGCTCGCCCTTCGCCCAGGCTTTCCTCGATTCGATGGGCATGGTGGTCGACTTCTGGGCCGAGCCCTCCTACGCGCAGCTGATGCTGGCCATGCAGAAGCGCACGCATGACTACGTGGTTGCCGACAAGGGCACCGCCAAGGAAGCGCTGGACGCCCTGGTGGTCGACTGGCGCAAGGTCTTCAAGGACGATGGCAAGTCGGCCAAATAAGGGGCACATTCCGTGAGCGTCATCCGTCCACCGATGCCGGGCTCCACCGATCTCGCCACTCGCGCCGCCCACGCCACGCCGCCCGGCGTGGCGATGCGGATGCGCGGGCTGTCGGACAAGGCGCTGGCCTGGCTCTTCATCGGGCCGACGATGCTGCTCCTCCTGGCCATCAACATCTTCCCGCTGATCTGGACGATCAAGCTCTCGTTCACGAACTACAGGGCCAACCGGCCGAACGCGAACGTGATCGAGGTGGGGCTAGACAACTACGTGTCGGTGCTCACCGATCCGGACATCTGGGCCGCCATGCAGGCCACCGCCCACTTCCTGTTCTGGACCATCCTGCTGCAGACGCTGATCGGCTTCGCCCTCGCGTACCTGATCGACCGCAAGTTCCGCGGCCACGGCTTCTGGACCACGGTGATCCTGATCCCCATGATGCTGTCACCGGCGGTGGTGGGGAACTTCTGGGCCTTTCTCTACCAGCCGCAGACGGGCCTCTTCAACTACGCGGTTTCCTTCCTCACGGGGGTGCCGCCCTCTTCCTTCGAGATGATCGGCTCGGTCAAGCTCGCGCCCTGGGCCATCATCATCGTCGACACCTGGATGTGGACGCCCTACGTCATGCTGATCTGCCTGGCGGGGCTGCGCTCCATTCCCGACTACATCTACGAGGCGGCCGAGGTGGACCGCGCTTCGCCCTGGCGGCAGTTCTGGTCGATCACGCTGCCGATGGTGCTGCCCTTCATCATGCTGGCGGTGCTCTTCCGCGGCATCGAGAACTTCAAGATGTTCGACATGGTCAACCTGCTGACCTCGGGCGGGCCGGGCTCGGCCACCGAGCTCGCGTCGATCACGCTCAAGCGGGAGGCCTTCGAGAAATGGCGCACCGGCTATTCCTCGGCCTTCGCCATCATCCTTTTCGTGGCGGTGTTCGGCCTCGCGAACATCTACGTCAAGGCCTTGAACCACGTGAAGAACCGGTGAGGGCACGACCATGAGCCAGGGCATCCGCACCGCACATTCCGTCGTCGAACCGGGCTCGGGCACGCGCCTCTTCGCGGGCAGCGTGGTGGTGCTCTACGCGCTGCTGACGATGATCCCCTTGGTGTGGATCATCCTGACCGGCTTCAAGACGCCGCCCGATTCGATCAGCTACCCGCCCAAGGTGCTGTTCACGCCCTCGCCGCAGGGCTACTGCAACCTCTTGTCCACCCGCTCGCGCCAGACGCCCGAGTACATCGCCGCCCTGCCCGCGCCGACCGAGACCTGCGAGAAGGTGGCGCGCGCCGACAACATGGTGATCGCCGGCCCGTCGAACTACGTGCCGCGCTTCATCAACTCGCTGATCATCGCCTTCGGCTCGACCATCCTCTCGGTGGGCTTCGGCGTGATGGCGGCCTATGCCTTCTCGCGCTTCAAGGTGCCGCTGAAGGACGACCTGCTGTTCTTCATCCTGTCGACGCGCATGATGCCGCCGATCGCGGTGGCCATTCCGATCTACCTGATGTACCGCGAGCTGGGCCTGTCGGACACGCGCCTGGGCATGATCCTCTTGTACAGCGCGGTCAACGTCTCGCTCGCGGTGTGGCTGCTCAAGGGCTTCATCGACGAGATCCCGCGCGAGTACGAGGAGGCGGCGATGGTCGACGGCTACACCCGGCTGCAGGCCTTCCGCAAGGTAGTGCTGCCGCAGGCCACTACCGGCATCGTCGCCACCGCGATTTTCTGCCTCATCTTCGCGTGGAACGAATACGCCTTCGCGGTGCTGCTCACGTCCGGCACGGCGCAGACGGCGCCGCCCTTCATTCCGATCATCATCGGCGAAGGCGGGCAGGACTGGCCAGCGGTGGCGGCTGGGACCACGCTGTTCCTGATCCCGATCCTGGTGTTCACCATCCTGCTGCGCAAGCACCTGCTGCGTGGCATCACTTTCGGCGCGGTGAGGAAATGACGATGCCCACACCTTCTCAACGCCACTGGCCACGCTGGCTGCGACGCGGGCCAATGGAGATCGTGGCCTGCATCGTCATCACGGTAGGGCTGGTGATGATGCTGCAGCCGCTGGCCATGGTGCTCTTCACCTGGTCCTTCGTGACCACGCTGGCCGGCACCGCGCTCTTCATGATCGTCTCCAAGTTCCCGGAGTAAATCATGGCCCCCAATTTCGCTTCGCTCCTGCCCCCCGAGGGGGCGCAGACCGCCCTTGGGGCGGCCCGGCGGGAGGGCTGACATGGCCGAGATCCGCGTCCACCACCTGCACAAGGCCTTCGCCGATTTCACCGCGGTGAAGGACTCCAGCTTCGTCGTGCGCGACGGCGAGTTCTTCTGCCTGCTCGGGCCTTCGGGCTGCGGCAAGACCACTACCTTGCGCATGATCGCCGGGCTGGAACTGCCGACCTCGGGCCAGATCTTCCTGGGCGACGAGGACGTGAGCTTCAAGCGTGCCTCGGCGCGCGACATCGCCTTCGTGTTCCAGATGTTCGCGCTCTACCCGCACATGAACGTGCGCCGCAACATCGGCTTTCCGCTGGTCTCGCAAGGCATGGGGCGCGCCGAGGTCGAGCGCCACGTGGAGCAGGCGGCGCGCATCCTGCGCATCTCGCACCTCTTGGACAAGCCGGTGTCGCAACTGTCCAGCGGCGACCGCCAGCGCGTGGCCCTGGGTCGCGCCATCGTGCGCCAGCCACTGGCCTTCCTGATGGACGAGCCGCTGGGTGCACTGGACGCCGAGTTCCGCGAGGTGATGTGCCAGGAGCTGCGCGCCCTGCACGACCGTTTGCACGCCACCACCGTCTACGTGACGCACGACCAGATGGAGGCGATGGCCATGGCCGACGTGATCGCCATCATGAACGAGGGCGTGATCGAGCAGCTCGGCGCCCCTCTGGAGGTCTACGAGCGCCCGGCCAGCGTGTTCGTGGCCGACTTCATCGGCGCGCCGGCCATGAACTTCCTGCCTTTCGAGGCCGCGCTGGCGCGTGGCGAGGACGCGATCCAGATCGGCCCCGCATGCCTGCGCGTGCCGGCCCTGCGCGAGGACGTGGACGCGCGCCCCCTGCTGGCCGGCGTGCGCCCGGAGCATCTGCGCTTTGCCGATGAATCCGCCCTGCGGGCCGAGGTGCTGGGCACCGAGTACCTGGGCACCAGCACGGTGGTGACCGTGGCCACGGCGCAGGGGGCCACCCTGCGCGCCAAGGTGGATGCCGCCAGCCCGGCGCAGCGCGGCGACCACGTGGGCCTGGCTTTCGACGCCCAGGCGGTTTCGCTCTTCGACGCCGCCAGCGGCCGCGCCCTGCGCACCGCGCGCGACGACCGCCCACTGCGCGCCGGCCGGCAGGGAGCGCGCCATGGCTGAGCTGCGCCTGGCCCACATCGGCAAGCGCTTCGGCGCGGTGCAGGCGGTCGACGACCTGCAACTGGAAGTGCAAAGCGGCGAGTTCTTCGTGCTGCTGGGCCCCAGCGGCGCCGGCAAGACCACCACCTTGCGCCTGGTCGCCGGACTCGAGAAGCCCGACAGCGGGCGCGTCTTCATCGGCGGGCAGGACGTGAGCGCGCTGGCGCCGGCCCTGCGCGACGTGGCTTTCGTCTTCCAGCAGTACTCGCTCTATCCGCACCTGAGCGTGTACGACAACCTCGCCTTTCCCCTGCGCTCACCGCTGCGGCCGCGGCCCGAGAAGGACATCCGGGCCAAGGTCGAGGAAGTGGCGCAGCTGCTGCGCATTCACGACAAGCTGAAGAACCCGGCGACGCGCCTGTCCGGCGGCCAGATGCAGCGCGTGGCGATCGGCCGCGCGCTGGTGCGCGACCCGGCGCTCTACCTGATGGACGAGCCCCTGTCCTCGCTCGACGCGCGACTGCGCAACGACCTGCGGCTGGAGCTCAAGCGCATCCAGCAGGACCTGGGCGCCACCATGCTCTACGTGACGCACGACCAGATCGAGGCCATGACCATGGCCACCCGCATCGGCGTTCTCGACGCCGGCCGGCTGGTGCAGGTGGGCACGCCCCGACAGATCTACGAGGACCCGAGCAGCAGCCAGGTGGCCGCGCGGCTGGGCAGCCCGCGCATCAACCTCTTTGCACGTGCGCTGGTGCCGGCCGTGGCCGCGCCCGATGCGGCGGTGACGGTGGGCGTGCGCGCCGAGCACCTGCGCATCCATCCGAGATCCACCGATGCCACGCACCGCCCGGCGCGGGTGCGGCGCATCGAGCGCCTGAGCGACCTGCACCTGGTGCACGTCGCGCCGGAGGGCAGCGACGAGGAGTGGGTCGTCTCGGCGCCCGGCGGCCAGCGCTTCAAGCCCAACGACGCCGTCCACATCGAACTGCTGCGCCCGCTCTGGTTCGACGCCAGCGGCCAGCGCATCGGCACTTAGACACGGGAGTCCGCCTTGACCACCACCACCGACCTCATCCGCCGCGCCACCCAGATCCTGATCGACCATGTCGACGAACTCACCGCGCTCGACGCCGCCATCGGCGACGGCGATCACGGCCTGAACATGCGGCGCGGCGCGCTCGCCATCCAGGGCAAGCTCGATGAACTGGCCGGCCAGCCGCTCAACGAGGCACTGCGCACCATGGGCATGACCTGCATGTCGACCATCGGCGGCTCCTCCGGTCCGGTGTTCGGCACGCTGCTGGTCACGCTGGGCAAGGAGTTGCCCGATCCGCCCACGGCCGCCGGCCTGTCCCGGGCCATCGGCGCCGCCATCCAGGCCCTGACCCGTCTGGGCAAGGCGCAGGTCGGGCAGAAGACCCTGCTCGACGTGCTCGACCCGGTGCAAAAGCTGCTGGCCGAAGGCGGCGACGGCCTGCCCGAACGAGTGCGCGCCTGCGCCTTCGCCAGCGCCGAGGCGACGGCCGCGCTGGAAGCCGTCAAGGGCCGCGCCTCCTTCCTGGGCGACCGGGCGCTGGGCCATGTGGACCCGGGCTCGCGGTCCATGGCATTGATCATCGGCGCGATCTGTGAAAGCCTCCTGGCGTCCGCCAACGCGCAACCGACTTCTCTTTCCGCCTGAAGGCCCCGCCATGAAGAAGCTCATCAATGACGTCGAAACCATGCTGTCCGAATCGCTGGACGGCTTCGGGGCAGCGCACGCCGACATCGTGACGCTCGGCGAGGGCGGCCAGTTCGTGCGCCGGCGCACGCCCAAGCCCGGCAAGGTGGCGCTGATTTCCGGCGGCGGCTCGGGCCACGAGCCGCTGCACACCGGCTTTGTCGGGCACGGCATGCTGGACGCCGCCTGCCCCGGCCAGGTCTTCACCTCGCCCACGCCCGACCAGATGCTGGCGGCGGCGCAGGCGGTGGACACCGGCGCCGGCGTGCTCTTCATCGTGAAGAACTATTCGGGCGACATGATGAACTTCCAGATGGCCGCGGAGATGGTCACCTGCGACAACGAGACGGTGATCGTCAACGACGACGTGGCGGTGGAGAACTCCACCTACACCACCGGCCGGCGCGGCGTGGCGGGCACCCTGGTCGTCGAGAAGGTGCTGGGCGCCGCGGCCGAGCGCGGCGACTCGCTGGGCGCGCTCAAGGCGCTGGGCGATGCCGTCAACTCGGCCACCGCCTCGATGGGCGTTGCCCTCACCTCCTGCACCGTGCCCGCCGCCGGCAAGCCCACCTTCCAGATCGGCGAGCACGAGATGGAGATGGGCGTGGGCATCCACGGCGAGCCGGGGCGGCGCCGCGTCAAGCTGGCCAGCGCCGACGACATCGCGGCCGAGCTGACCGGCGCGATCCTGAAGGACCTCTCGCTCAAGCCGGGCCAGGAGGTGCTGCTGCTGGTCAACGGCTTTGGCGGCACGCCGCTGCTGGAGCTCTACCTGATGGTCAACGCCGTTCGCAAGGTGCTGGCCGGCCACCAGTTGAAGGTGGCGCGGCATCTCACGGGCTCGTACGTCACCTCGCTGGAGATGGCGGGCTGCTCCGTCACCGTGAGCGCGCTCGATGCGGCGCAGCTCGCGCTGTGGGATGCGCCGGTGCACACCGCGGCGCTACGCTGGGGGATGTGAGCGGCTGCGGCCTAGAAGCCAAGGAGCGTCCCGAAGCGCTCGAGCGGCTCGCGCTCCGTGGCCAGGCGGTTGGCTGGCTCATCCGGGTCCGCATGCCCCAGCGACATGCCGCACACGACGATCTGGTCGTCGGGGATGCCGAGGTGGGCGCG
>DATILH010000158.1:0-17762 GCA_035476655.1 Variovorax sp. | reverse complement strand
CGGTGCGCAGGTTGGTGTTGATGTTGGTCTCGTCGGCGCGCTCGCGGACGTAGCGCATGCCCACCGTCACGTCCTGCGTCACGCTGCCCGTGGCAAAGCGCTGCGTGTAGCGCGGCTCGATACCGAACACGCCGTAGTTGCGCGGCTGGTTGCTGACCGAGGTGGCGGTGGCGTCGAAGCCGTTGGCCAGGAGGCTCTGGCGGAAGCTGTCGTTGTAGAAGGTGCGCAGCTCGAACTCCTGCGTGTCGGAAATCGAGTTGATGTAGCCCAGGTCGATGCCGCTGCGCCGTCCGCTCCACAGGTCGCGCGTGCGCTGCGACTGGAAGGGGTCGGCCGCGTACTGCGCGCTGTTCAGGCCGCCCGGCACGTCGGTGCGCGCCTCGTAGTAGGAGAACTTGCCGTACAGCTCGGAAGAGGGCGTGAGCTCGTAGCGGAACTTCAGCGCCACGTCGTCGGTTTTCTCGTCGCTGTGCTCGCGCCAGCCGGAGCCGTCCGAGCCCGAATAGAGCAGCGCCAGGCCCAGATCCTTGTTCGCCATGCCACCGACGAAGGCGCTGTACTGGGTGTTGTGGCCACCTTCGCTGAAGTCGTTATAGCGCACCGAGACATCGCCGGCCACCGGCGCGTTGGGAATCGGGCGGGCGCGGAAGTTGATGATGCCGCCCACGCTCTGCGGCCCGTAGCGCACCGCGCCGCCGCCGCGCACCACGTCGATCGATTCGATGTTGGCCAGCGAGACCGGCGCGAAGGACAGCTGCGGCTGGCCGTAGGGCGCCACCGCCATCGGGATGCCGTCCAGCAGCACGGTGGAGCGCGGCGAGTAGCGGCCCTCGAGCCCGCGCACGCCGATGTTCAGCGAGATCGCGGCGCCGCCGCTCGAGGAGTTGTCGGTCACCTGCACGCCGGGGATGGTGCGCATCACCCCGCCGATGGTGGCGGCGCCGGTTTCGGCGATGGCTTCGCGCTGCACCACCGTGCGTGCGCCGGCAAAGCCCTGCACGCTGTTCTGCAGGCCCGAGCCCAGCCAGTCGCTGCTGACCTGGATGGTGGCGAGCTGCGGCGTCTCGGTGCTGGTGGAGACGCTGCTTTGCGCGGCGGCGTTCAGGGCCAGCATCAGGCTGCAGGCGGTGGCGATCAGGGTGCGCGAGGGCAGGGCGTTGCGAGAGGACATTGAGAACAAGGCAAGGGTCGGAAAGAAAAATCGAAGCCGGCTCAGGCGCGGCGAAGACGGCGCCGCCGCCACCACAACCAGAGGCCGCTCACACCCAGGCCGGCGAGCGTGAGCCCGGTGAGAAAGGTGAGCAGGGAATGCAGGGGGCCGCCCAGTTCGCCGGTGTGCAGCGGGTAGACCACGGATACGGCGCGCGCTCCGGGGTCGAGCTCGTCCCAGCGCCGCGCAGCCAGCACCTGGCCACTGGCCGGGTTCAGCCAGACCGAGCTCAGGCCGTTGGGATGCGGGTCATCGGCCAGGCGAAAGCGGATTTGCACCGGCCGCGTGGCCTGCGCCGGCAGATGGATGTAGCCGATCGGCTGCTGTGGATACACGGCCTGTGCGCGCTCCACCATGGCATCGAGCGCGGCCGCGGGGCCGCTCGCTGGCGCGGACCTGGGCAGCGCGGGCGGCTTCATGGGCGCCTGGCCGGCCAGGGTGCTGACGAAGCCGCGCAGCGGCGGCCAGGCCATGTAGGCGCCGCTCAGCACCGACACCAGTATCACGAGGCCCAGCAGCGCGCCGCCGGTGCGGTGCAGGTCGAACAGGCCGCGCAGCAAGCCCTTGCGCAGCTCGACGCGCAGCGAGGGCGGCCAGCGCGTGGGCCACCACAGCACCACCCCGGTCAGCAGCAGCAGCGCATAGGCCAGCGCCATCCAGGCCAGCAATGCCTTGCCGATGTCTTGCATGAGCAGCGAGCTGTGCACCTCGAACAGCAGGTTGAAGGCTCCCTCATGCTCGCCGCGCCGACCCTGTTCCAGGCCGCTCGCGGGATCGAAGTACACCGTGCCGTTCCAGGCGCTGCTGCGCACCCGCACCCATAGCGTGTCCGCAGCTTCGCGTGGCGGGCGCAAGGTGAGGCCGGCGGCCGGGCCGAATTCGGCGAGCAGGCGCTGGCGCACGGGTTCCAGCGGCGCGCTGGCGCCCGCTGCCGAGAGTGAGCGAAAGAGTTCCGGATGGGTCCAGCGGTCCAGCGGCTGCGCGATGACAAGCGCCGCGCCGAGGAGGGCGGTCAGCGCAAGAAGCCAGCCGAGGCCAAGCGCGGTCCAGCGGTGGAGCTGGAGCCACAGGCGTCGCAAAGTAAGGCGCAGCACAGGAGGTGGCGCTCGTATTTCATGGGTTGCTGGCTGGCGCCGGCAGAAGGCCGGCGCTGGCTGGGAGGGGGCGAAAGGGGAGTGATGCTAGCCGATGCGCGACGAGGCCTAGACCCTGCGCGCGAGCTCGGCCGCCTTGCCGATGTAGCTGGCAGGCGTCATCGCCAGCAGCCGGTCTTTCTCGGCCTGCGGGATCTCCAGCGAGCGGATCAGCCCGTGCAGCGCCTCGGGCGTCACCGTCTTGCCGCGCGTGACTTCCTTCAATTGCTCGTAGGCGCCCTGCACGCCGAAGCGGCGCATCACCGTCTGGATCGGCTCGGCCAGCACTTCCCAGGAAGCGTCGAGGTCGGCGGCCAGCGCCTCCTCGTTCAGCTCGAGCTTGGCCAGGCCGGTGGCCAGGCTGGCGTAGGCCAGCGTCGCATAGCCCAGGGCCACGCCGACGTTGCGCAGCACCGTGCTGTCGGTCAGGTCGCGCTGCCAGCGGCTGATCGGCAGCTTCTCGCTCAGGTGGCGCAGCAGTGCGTTGGCCAGGCCCAGGTTGCCTTCGGCGTTCTCGAAGTCGATCTGGTTGACCTTGTGCGGCATGGTCGACGAGCCGATCTCGCCCTTCTTCAGGCGCTGCTTGAAGTAGCCCAGGCTCACATAGCCCCAGACGTCGCGCGAGAAGTCGATCAGGATGGTGTTGCAGCGCGCCAGCGCATCGAACATCTCGGCCATGTAGTCATGCGGCTCGATCTGGATGCTGTAGGGCTGGAAGGTGAGGCCCAGGCCCAGCGGCGCCGGCGTTTCCACCACCTTGGCGCTGAAGGCCTCCCAGTCGAACTCCGGCCAGGCGGCCAGGTGGGCGTTGTAGTTGCCCACCGCGCCGTTCATCTTGCCCAGCAGCTGCACGGATGCCACCTGCTCGCGCGCCTTGGCCAGGCGCACCGCGACGTTGGCGAGTTCCTTGCCGACGGTGGTGGGGCTGGCGGTCTGGCCGTGGGTGCGCGCGAGCATCGGCACGGCGGCGAAATCCTTGGCCATGGTGCGCAGGGTGGTGAGCAGCCCATCCAGGGCCGGCAGGATCACGTTCTCGCGCGCCGCCTTGATCTGCAGCGCATGGCTGGTGTTGTTGATGTCCTCGCTGGTGCAGGCGAAGTGCACGAACTCGGCGGCCGATTCCAGCTCGGGCCGGGCCTCGAACTTGGACTTGATCCAGTACTCCACCGCCTTCACGTCGTGATTGGTGGTCTTCTCGATTTCCTTGATGGCCTTGGCATCGGCCTCCGAGAAGTTGGCGACCAGGCCCAGCAGGTACTTGCGGGCGCCGCCGGTGAGCGGCTTGAACTCGGCAAAGCCGGCGTCGGACAGGGCGATGAACCACGCCACCTCCACCTGAACGCGCCGGTGCATGTAGCCCTGCTCGCTCATCAGGGGGCGCAGGGAAGCGAGCTTGGCGGCATAGCGGCCGTCAAGGGGAGACAGTGCGGAAACAGTGGAAGGACTCATGCCACAATTTTAAGTTGCGCCTCGACCATCGGGCGTTCCCCCTAGAATCAAAGCGCTACCGAGTCCCCCCGAGAGAGAAGAGAACGCATGAAACTGATCGGATCCGCTGCCAGTCCCTATGTCCGCAAGGTCCGCGTCGTCATGGCCGAAAAGCGCCTGGACTACCAGTTCATCAAGGAAGACGTCTGGGCGGACGACAGCACCATCGGCGAGTCCAATCCGCTGGGCAAGGTGCCCTGCCTGATCATGGAAGGCAGCGAGGCGATGTTCGACTCGCGCGTCATCGTCGAGTACCTGGACACGCTTTCCCCGGTCGGCAAGCTCATTCCCACTCAGGGGCGCGAGCGCGCCGAGGTCAAGACCTGGGAGGCCCTGGCCGACGGCGTGATGGACGCCGGCATTCTCTGGCGCCTGGAAGCCACCTGGCCCAAGCGCGCCGAGGGCGAGCGCAGCCAGGCCTGGATGGAGCGCCAGCGCGCCAAGGTGCTGGCCGGCATCGACGCCATGGCCAAGGGCCTGGGCGACAAGCCCTTTTGCAGCGGCATTCACCTGAGCCTGTCGGACATCGCCGTCGGCTGCGCACTGGGCTGGGTTGCCTTCCGCTTCCCGCAGATCGACTGGCGCGATGAGCACGCCAACCTGGCCAAGCTGTACGACAAGTTGCTGCAGCGCCCCAGCTTTGCCGACACCCAGCCGAGTTGAAGCGGCCCGCGACCCAACGAGAAAGGCGCCTTGCGGCGCCTTTTTTCATCCTCGTGTGACAGCGAATACAAAAGTGCCGCGAAGCGCCCCGAAACGAAGGAGGGAGGGAGGGAGGAGGAGAAGAGTCGTCTCGGGATTTCGACCGGGCAGAAACTACCAGGAAGACTTCGCAGCACGAAAACCGTGGGCAACCGAGGCTGCTTGCAGAGTATGAGGCTGCGATGTTTTGACGGTTCCCCATGAGGTGGTAAGCAATTGCTACCAGACTGTCTCCAGGCTCAGTCCGCACGCAGGGCCAGCTGCTTTTCGAGCGCCGCGAGCAGGTCGCGGTTGTCCGGTTCGGTCAGGCTGGAGTAGGCCGCCACCACCTTGCCATCGCGGCCGACCAGGTACTTGTAGAAGTTCCACTTGGGCGTGGTGCCCGACTCCTTCGCCAATTCCTGGAACAGCGGGTTGGCCTCGCGCCCGCGCACCGAGGATTTCACGAACATCGGAAACTTGACGCCGAAGGTGTTCTCGCAGAAATCGGCCACGTCCTTGTTGGAGCCGGTTTCCTGGGAGAAGTCGTTGGAGGGAAATCCGAGCACCACCAGGCCCTTCGCGCGATACTTCCGGTCCAGCGCCTCCAGGCCCTGGTATTGCCGCGTGAAGCCGCAAAAGCTGGCGGTGTTCACCACCAGCAGCACCTTGCCCGAGTACTGGCACAACGACTGCGGCTTCTCGTCCTGCAGGCGGTCGAAGCTGTGGCGCAGCAACGGCGGGCAGGCGGCGGGCACCGAGCCCTGGGCGAAGGCCGGGCTGGCGCCGAGCAGCACGGTGGCAACGGCGAGTATCGAGAGCAGATCGCGAGGGGACATGGCAGATCTCCGAAACGTGCGGAAGCAAGGCAGACGTCGATCATCACCCCCTTTGTCACTCCTGGGCAAAAGCGGGCGTTTAAAATCCGTTGGCTAACGAAAGACACAAAATGCTGTATCCGGAACTCTTCAGGCAACTCGAATCCGTCCGTTGGGACATGGACCGGGATATTCCGTGGCAGTCTTTCGACGCCTCGCGCCTTTCGGACGAGCAGGCGCAAACCATCAAGATGAACGCGATCACCGAGTGGTCGGCCCTGCCGGCCACCGAGATGTTCCTGCGCGACAACCGGCATGACAGCGATTTTTCCGCCTTCATGTCGATCTGGTTCTTCGAGGAGCAAAAGCACTCGCTGGTGCTGATGGAATACCTCAAGCGTTTTGCCCCCCAGCACGCCCCCACCGAGGAAGAGCTGCACGAGGTGCGCTTCGACTTCGACCCGGCGCCGCCCCTGGAAACGCTGATGCTGCACTTCTGCGGCGAGATCCGCCTGAACCACTGGTACCGCCGTGCCGCCGAATGGCACACCGAGCCGGTCATCAAGCACATCTACACCACCTTGAGCCAGGATGAGGCGCGCCATGGCGGCGCCTACCTGCGCTACATGAAGCGGGCGATGGAAAAGTTCGGCGACGAGGCGCGCGGCGCCTTCACAAAGGTCGGCGTGCTGATGGCCAGCGCGCGCCGCACCGCGCAGGCGCTGCACCCGACCAATCTGCACGTCAACAAGTCGCTGTTCCCCAAGGACACCATCCAGAGCCGCATGCCCGACCCCGACTGGCTCGAGCACTGGCTGGACAAGCAGATCAAGTTCGACGCCGCCTGGGAAACCAAGGTGGGCGAGCGCATCCTGCACAACCTGAGCCTGTTGATGAACCGCAGCTTCAAGACCGTGCAGGAACTCAACCGCTACCGCAAGGAACTGGCCGCCTCGCTGGCCCCCAAGACCGCCTATCAAGGCGCTTGAACCGCTAGCGACGCTCCAGCACCAGCGGCGATAGCTGCAGCCCGGCGCGCAGTTGCTCGGCCGTTTCGCGTGCGGCGTCGCGCGAGGCATAGGGCCCGGCCTGCACGCGGTACATGCCGCGTTCGCTGAACACCTTGAGCTGCGGGGCGAGGGCCGGCATGCCGCGGTTGACCTGTTCGCGCAGGCCCGAGGCGCTGCCCGGCTGGCTGAAGGCGCCGAGCTGGACCCAGAAGCCGGGCACCGCTGTGTCTGCCGGCATTTCGAAGGGTGCCGCGGGCGGCAGCGCGGCCAGCGGCGTTGCATCGGGCTGCAGCGTGGCCACCACCGGCGTGACCATCACGCTGGGCACATTCACCTCGGCCGATGGCGCTGCCGCAACGGCCGTCGCTTCGCCGTCGCGCCGCCAGGTGCCGGCACGAATCTGGTCGTTGGTGATGCGCTCGATCTCCACCGGCGCCACCCCGCGCAGCAGGTCCAGCTTGT
This sequence comes from Variovorax sp., assembly GCA_035476655.1. Lineage (GTDB taxonomy): Bacteria > Pseudomonadota > Gammaproteobacteria > Burkholderiales > Burkholderiaceae_C > Variovorax. The sequence continues at coordinate 10,960 of DATILH010000158.1, read as the reverse complement.
AGGCGGCGGCATAGCTCAGGTCGATCACCCGGCCATCGTGGAAGGGGCCGCGGTCGTTCACCCGCACGATCGCCTCGCGACCGTTGGCCGGGTTGCGCACCCGCACGTAGCTGGGCAGCGGCAGCGTCTTGTGCGCCGCCGTCATGGCGTACATGTCGTAGGGCTCGCCGCTGGCGGTGGGCTGCGCATGGAACTTGTTTCCGTACCAGGAGGCCAGGCCGCTTTCGCGAAAAGGCCGGTCATCGGTGACAGGCACGTACGAGCGGCCCAGCACCGTGTAGGGCTTGCTGGTGCCACCCGCGCTGCGGATGGACTCGACGCGCGGCTGCGCATCCTGCAGTTGCCCCAGCTCGGCCGGTGCCTGGCTGGGCCCGCCATCACGGCCACGCGGGCCGCTGGCACAGCCCGCCAGCAAGAGACTCAGCCCGAGCGCGATGCCCGCGGCAGGATGGAGCGTCGGGCGCTCAGCCAAATACCATCCTCCAAAGGGCCAGCATGGCTTCGCGCTCGCTCACCAGCGCGCTCATGGGCATCTGCGTGGGCTCCTCGTTGAGGCGCTGGCGGTGCTGGATGCGGCGCAGTTCGCGGTAGGCCGCGCCGGCGCGCTGGCCGACGCCGGCCGGCAACAGGCCGGCCTCCTCGGCGCGCGCCAAGAGCGCGATGTTGCCCACATTCGGAATCAGCTCGGGATGGCGCGCCGACTCGGACAAGACCAGGAACTGCACCGCGAACTCCGCGTCCACCATGCCGCCCGGGCTGTGCTTGACGTCGAAGCGATCGGCCTTCACCGGGTGTGCGGCGCGCACCTTCTCGCGCATGGCGACGATCTCGGCCTTCAACGCCTCACGGTCGCGCGGCGCTGTGATGACCGCCTCGCGCACCTTGTCGAAGCGCTCGCCCAGCTCGGGCGCGCCCAGCACGAAGCGGGCGCGCGTCATGGCCTGGTGTTCCCAGGTCCAGGCGGTGTTGCTGCCGCGGCCCAGCTGGTACTTCTCGTAGGCCTCGAAGCTGGTGGTCAGCAGGCCCGAGTTGCCGTTGGGCCGCAGCGCGGTGTCGATCTCGAACAGGTCGCCCTCGCGCATCTTCACCGTCAGCCAGTTGATCAGCTTGCGCACATAGCTGGCGTAGATCTCGCCGGCGCGCTCGTCCTCGTCGTCGTAGACGAAGACGATGTCCAGGTCGCTGCCGTAGCCCAGTTCCTTGCCGCCCAGCTTGCCGTAGCCAATGATGGCGAACTGCGGCGCCTCGCGATGGCGGCTTCGCACATGCGCCCAGCACCAGCGTGCGGTGGTGCGCAGGGTGGCGTCTGCCAGCGCGCTCAGGTCGTCGGCCACCTCTTCCACCGTGATGCGGCCTTCGACGTCGCGCGCCAGCGTGCGGAACACTTCGGCATGGTGGGCGCGCCGCAGGATGTTGAGTTGCGCCTCTTCATCGGCCTCGCCGGTGCTGTGCAGGGCCGAGCGGCGCTGCTCCAGCTCGGCCTCGAAATCCGCGGCGTTGAAGCGGCTGCCCAGCATCTCGTCGCTGGCCAGTTCGTCGATCACGCCCGGGTGCTTCATCAGGTAGCGCGCCGGCCACTTGGCGGCGCCCAGGATGCGCAGCAGGCGCTCCTGCACCGCGGGCCGCTCGACCAGCAGCGCCAGGTAGCTTTCGCGCCGGAACAAGGGCTCGATCCAGTCGGCCCAGCGCAGGGCGGCGTCCACATGGTTGGGCGTCTGGCCCTCGGCATCGCCGTCGGGCTCGGCCAGCCACTGGCCGGTGCGGCGCACCAGCTGGCGCAGGCGCGCCTGCGCCTCCTCGCGCATGGCCAGCACGCGCGCATTGCCGCACCACTGCCGCACGCGCTCGGCAAAGGCCGGCGGCAGCTCCTCGAGCAGCTCGGACAAATCCTCCGGCATCGGCGCCACGGCCTTGCCATTGCCGTTGCAGCGCCCGCCGCTGCACTTGCCGTTCTGCTTCTCGTGGCCGCCCAGCAGCTTGTCGAACTCCTGCGCGACGAACTCGCGGTGCGTGTCGAGCTGGCCCAGGAAGTCGCAGCAGTCCACGTAGTCCAGGGTCGAAGCGATCCAGTGCTGGTCTTCGTCGCTCACCGGCAGCACATGGGTCTGCTGGTCGTCCAGGTACTGGATGCGGTGCTCCACGCGGCGCAGGAAGCGATAGGCATCGGCCAGCGCATCGGCGGTGGCCTGCGGCATCAGGCTGGCTGCGGCCAGGCGCTGCAGCGCATCGAGCGTGGGCCGGGTGCGCAGTTCGGGGAACTGTCCGCCGCGCACCACCTGCAGCAGCTGCACGATGAATTCGATCTCGCGGATGCCGCCGCGTGAGAGCTTGACGTCGTTGGCGCGTTCGGGCCGGCCGGCACTGCGGCGTGCCGCCTGGTCGCGGATCTGCCGGTGCAGGGTGCGCAGCGATTCGAACACGCTGTAGTCCAGATAGCGCCGGAACACGAAGGGCAGCACCACCGTGCGCAGGCCCTGCGCCGAGCAGTCATCGACCACTTCGCGTGGCGCCACCACGCGGCTCTTGAGCCAGGCAAAGCGCTCCCATTCGCGCCCCTGCACCTGGAAATACTCTTCCAGCGCGTCGAGTGAAACCACCGGCGGGCCCGAATTGCCGTTGGGCCGCAGCATCAGGTCAACGCGGAACACGAAGCCGTGCTCGGTCAGGTCGCCCACCAGCGCATAGATGCGCTTGACCACACTGGCAAAGTATTCCTGGTTCGACACCCGGTTCATGCCATGGGCATTGCCCGCGGTTTCGCCGGCCTCGTCGAAGACGTAGATCAGGTCGATGTCGCTCGACACATTGAGTTCGCGCGCACCCAGCTTGCCCATGCCGATGATCCACAGGCGGGCGCGCCGGCCGTCTTCGGCCAGGGGGGCGCCGTGCACCGACTCGAGCTCCTGCTCGGCCTGGCGGCAGGCCGTGTCGAGCGCGAATTCGGCCAGATGGGTCACCGCGCAGGTCACCACCTGCAGCTGCGCCTGCTGGTCGCAGTCCAGCGTGACCAGGCGCTCCATGACGAGCTGGCGCGCGATGCGCAGCGCGTCGCCAACGCCGTAGCCGCGCTCGAGCAATGCGGCGTAGGCCTGTTCGATCTGGGGCTTTTGCGGCGCGCCGGGCGGCAGCAGGGCCAGCTCCTCGGCGTAGCGCCGGCGCAGCCGTTGCACGAAGCGCGAGTAGGACGACAGCGGCGGCGGCGCCTTGCGCGATGCAGATTCGGTGGAACCCGAAGAGGCGCCGCCAGTCATAATTCCTGGCACAGCGCGATCCTCAATGAATGTCACGGCGTCTCCCCCTTCGCATCTGCTCAAGATCACCGCTGTGACGGCGCGCTGGGCGCTGGGTCTGCTGGTGGCAGCATGGCTGTTGTTCGCACTTGTCGTCGTAGTCCTACACGGCTGGATTGTGCCGCGAATCGGCGAATACCGTCCGGTGCTGGAAGCGCAGGCCTCACGCTCCATCGGGGTGCCGGTGCGCATCGGCGCCATCAGCGCACAGGCCGAGGGCTGGCGCGGCCTGCTGTTCCCCTCCTTCGAATTGCGCGACGTGGTCCTGCACGACGCCCAGCAGCGCGAGGCGCTCAAGCTGGCGCGGGTGGTCGCCACGGTGTCGCCGCGCGCCATCTGGAACTTCGGCTTCGAGCGGCTCTACCTGGAGCGCCCCGAGGTCGACGTGCGGCTCGATGCCCTGGGCAAGCTGCATGTGGCGGGCCTGTCGATGGGCACCGAGACCAGCGGCGAGTCGCATTCCTCCGACTGGTTCTTCTCGCAGCGCGAGGTGGTCGTCCAGGGCGGCACGGTCCGTTGGACCGACGAGCGCCGCGGCGCGCCGCCCTTGCTGTTGACGCAGGTCAACTTCACATCGCGCAATAGCGCCCGCCGCCATGCGCTGGCACTGGACGCCACGCCGCCGGCCGGCTGGGGTGAGCGCTTCACCTTGCGCGGCGAGTTCCGCCAGCCCCTCCTGTCGGTGCACAGCGGCAAGTGGCAGGAATGGGACGGCCAGATCTACGCCGACCTGCCGCGCATCGACATCAGCCGCATCGGTCGCTATGTCTCGCTCGACGCCAGGGTGCGCGAAGGCCGCGGCGCGCTGCGCGGCTGGGGCGATGTGCGCCAGGGCCGGCTGGTCGGCGGCACGCTCGACATGGGCCTGAACGGTGTCGACGCCACCTTGGACGAGAAGCTCCAGCCACTGGTGCTGCGCTCCGTCACCGGTCGGCTGGCAGTCAAGCAGAAGGAGAGCGACCGCAGCATCGAAGTCTCGACGACCAACCTGGAGTTCGAAACCAGCGATGGCGTGCGCTGGCCCGGCGGCAACCTGTGGCTGGCGCACACACCGGCCACAGGGCGCAGCGTGGAGCGCGGCGCCCTCAAGGCCGACCGGCTGGACCTGGCCATGCTGAGCCAGATCGCCAATCGCCTGCCGCTGGGCGAAACCTTGCATCGCCAGCTGGCGGCGCGCGCGCCGCGCGGACTGGTCGAGCGGGTCGACAGCGAATGGGAGGGCCCGCTGGAGGCGCCGCTGCGCTACCAGGCGCGCGGTCGGGTCAGCGGCCTGTCCCTGGCGGCGGAGCCGGCGGCCCAGGCGGATCATGTTGGCCGCCCGGGCCTGGCCGGCGCCACCATCGAATTCGACGCCAACCAGGCCGGCGGCTCGGCCAGCATCAGCCTGGACAAGGGCGCGCTGCAGCTGCCCGGCGTGTTCGAAGAAGCGCTGCTGCCCATCGACGAACTCGCCGCCCGCGCCCAATGGAAGATCGACGGCCCGCGCATCCAGGTGCAGTTGTCTGGCCTGCGCTTTGCCAATGCCGACGCGCAGGGCGAGGCCCGCTTGAGCTGGCGCACCAGCGATCCGGCCACCTCCACCAGCAAGGACCGCTTCCCGGGCGTGCTCGACCTGGAAGGCAAGCTGACTCGCGCCGACGGCACGCGCGTGTTCCGCTACCTGCCGCTGCACATCCCGAAGGAAACGCGCGACTACGTGCGCGATGCCGTCACCGCCGGCAAGGCCGGCAGCGTCGACTTCAAGGTCAAGGGCGACCTGTGGGACCTGCCCTACGCAACAAATCCGAAGCAGGGCGAGTTCCGCATTGTTGCCAAGGTGGCGGATGTGCACTACGCCTATGTGCCGCCCACTCCGGCTGGCGCAAACGGCGGGGCAGCGCCGCACTGGCCGGCCCTCACCGCCGCCAGCGGCGAGCTGATCTTCGAGCGCGCCAGCATGCGCGTGCGCAATGCGCGCGGCCGCCTGGCGGGCGCGCCGGGCATCGAACTGGCCAAGGGCGAGGCCGAGATCGCCGACCTGATGCATGCGGCGCCCCTGCTCAAGCTCAACCTGCAAGCCGGCGGGCCGCTGGCCGAACTCTTGAAGTCGGCAGCGCCGCTGGCCGGCCCGGCGCGCGAACTGGTCGCGCAGGCGCGCGCCACCGGCAAGGCCGACTACAAGCTGCAGCTCGATTTGCCGCTGTCTGCCATGGACAAGGCCAAGCTGCATGCGAGCATCGCCCTGGCCGACAACGAACTGCAATTGGCGCCCGACCTGCCCGCCTTCACCCAGCTCAAGGGCGCACTGCAATTCAGCGAAAGCGGCTTCTCCCTGGCCGGCGTGCGCGGGCGCCTGGCCGGCGGCGACCTGCGCGTCGACGGCAAGGGGCGCTACGCCGGCGCCGGCCATGAGCTGAGCTTTCGCGCCCAGGGCGTGATGGCGGCCGAAGGCATGCGCAGCCAGCGCGAGTTCGCCTGGCTCGCCGACCTGGGCCGCAAGATGAGCGGCAGCACCCCCTACCAGGCCGACTACAGCGTGCGCGACGGCGTCTCCGAGTTCTCCTTCTCCAGCAACCTGCAAGGGCTGGGGCTGACGTTGCCGGCGCCGCTGGCCAAGGCGGCGGAAGACGTGCTGGCGCTGTCGGTCGAAAAGAAGGTCGTCGCGCGCGAGCCGGCCAAGGGCGGCTCGCCCGCGCGCATCCACGACCGGCTGTCCATCGGCCTCGGCCGCATCGCATCGGCCACCTGGCTGCGCGACATTTCGGGCGCCGAGCCCAAGGTCATCAACGGCGGCATCGCGATGGGCCTGGCCAGCGGCGAAAGCGTGGTCTCGCCCGAGCGCGACGTGCTGGCCAACCTGAACCTGGCGCGCTTCGACGTCGGCGCCTGGCGTGCCCTGTTCAAGCATCCCGCCCCTGCGGCAGCCGCACCGGCCGGCGCCGCCGCGGCCGACGGCGAGGCTTCGCCCTACCTGCCCAGCGTGATCGCGCTGCGCGCGCAGGAGCTGCGTCTGGGCAGCCACAGCCTGCGCAACGTGGTGCTGGGCGGCAGCCGCGAGGGCCAGCTCTGGCGCGCCAACGTCGATGCCGAGGAACTCAGTGGCTACGTCGAGTACGGCCAGGCCCAGGCCGGCCGCATCATGGCCCGGCTGGCGCGCCTGAAGATCGCGCGCAGCGACGCGGGCGAGGTCGAATCGCTGCTCGACGAGCGCCCCACCTCCTTGCCCGCGCTCGATGTGGTGGTGGACGACTTCGAGCTGTACAGCCGCAAGCTCGGCCGCGCCGAGGTCGAGGCGGTCAATCGCGGCGGCGGCGGTACGCGCGAATGGCGGCTCAACCGCCTCAAGCTCAGCACGCCCGAAGGCACCTTCGCGGCGCAGGGCAACTGGGCCGCCGTCCCCGGCGGGCGGGGCGGCGATGCGCGCCGCACCAACCTGAACTTCACGCTGGACATCGACGATGCCGGCGGCCTGCTCAACCGCTTCGGCATGAAGGACGTGCTGCGCCGCGGCCGCGGCCGCCTCGAGGGTGACGTCGCATGGGACGGCTCGCCCTTCTCCATCGACTACCCCAGCATGGACGGCAAGCTGCATGTGAATGTCGAGCAGGGCCAGTTCCTGAAGGCCGAGCCCGGCATCGCCAAGCTGCTGGGCGTGCTGAGCCTGCAGGCGCTGCCGCGCCGGCTCACCCTGGATTTTCGCGACGTCTTCAGCCAGGGCTTCGCCTTCGACTTCATCCGCGGCGATGCCAGCATCGCCAAGGGCGTGGCCAGCACCAACAACCTGCAGATGAAGGGCGTCAACGCGGCCGTGCTGATGGACGGCTCGGCCGACCTGGCACGCGAGACCACCGCGCTGCGCGTGGTGGTGGTGCCCGAGATCAATGCCGGCACTGCGGCGCTGGTGGCCACCGCCATCAACCCGGCCATCGGCCTGGCCACCTTCCTCGCACAATGGGCGCTGAGCAAGCCGCTGTCGGCCGTCGCCACGCAGGAGTTCCAGATCGACGGCAGCTGGGCCGACCCGAAAATAAGCAGGATGCCGCGCAGGCCGGCGCTCGATCAGCCGCGCGAGCCGCAGCAAACCCGGCAGGCCGCGCAAACGGAGACCAAGCCATGAAAGTCGCAGCCATCCAGATGGTCTCGGCCATCGCGCGCGAAGCCAACCTGGCCAGCGCCCATCGCCTGCTGGCCCAGGCCGCCAAGGCCGGCGCCGAACTGGCGGTGCTGCCCGAGTACTTCTGCGTGATGGGCCGGCGCGACACCGACAAGATTTCCCTGCGCGAACGCCCCGACGGCGGCATGGTGCAGGGCTTCCTGGCCGACGCCGCGCGCGAGTTCGGCATGTGGATCGTCGGCGGCACCGTGCCGCTGGAAAGCGAGGAGGAAGAGCATGTGTTCAACAGCTCGCTGGCCTTCTCGCCCGATGGCGAATGCGTGGCCCGCTACGACAAGATCCACCTCTTCTTTTTCGACAACGGTGTCGAACGCTTCGACGAGCGCCGCGTCATCACCCCCGGAACCCATCCCGTGGTGTTCGAGCTGCCCTCGCGCGATGGCCACACCTGGTGTGTCGGCCTGAGCGTCTGCTACGACCTGCGCTTTCCCGAGCTGTACCGCGCTCTGGCGCGCCACGGCGCGCAACTGCTGCTGGTGCCCAGCGCCTTCACCCGCACCACCGGCGCCGCGCACTGGGAGGTGCTGCTGCGCGCCCGCGCCATCGAGAACCTGTGCTGGGTGGTGGCACCCGCGCAAGGCGGCACGCACGAGAACGGGCGCCATACCTGGGGCCACTCGATGGTCGTCGACCCCTGGGGCACGGTGGTGGCCCAGCAGGCCACCGAGGAAGGCGTGGTGCTGTTCGAGCTGGACGCGCCCACGACTGAGCGGGTGCGCACGCAACTGCCGGCGCTGTCGCATCGCGTGCTCTAGGTTCAGTGAACCAGGACCGTGGCCGCGCAGGAACAATCCCCCAGCATCACCTTGCCGGCGCTGAGTGCGCACGGCGGCAAGCTGTTCACGCTGTTGCGCTCGGCCTGGCAGCGCTGGTTCCTGTGGGTGCTGCTGGCCGCGCTGGTGCTGGTGCTGGTGGGCACCGTGGTGTGGCTGGCCGGCCGGCACGAGGTGCAGCAGGTGCAGGAGGCGCTGGACCGCGACACCGCCGACGCGGTCGCCGACCTGCGCAACGGCCTGCAGCGCAATGCCCAGAACCTGCGCGCGCTGCACGCCGAGCCGGGCGGCACGGCGCAATGGGAAGAGCGCGCACGCGAACTCTTGCGCGGGCACCGCGAATGGCTGCGGTTGGAATGGCGCGATGCCGGCCTGCGCGTGCTGGCCGCGGCCGATACGCCCTACCGCCCCTCCCTGTTCGACTTCGCGGCGCGGCGCGGCATGGAGCAGACCGAAGTGGCGCTGGCCTGCGCCACGGCGCGCAAGCAAAGCGGCGTTGCCTACTCGCCCAGTCACTTCATGGCGTTGCCCGAAGGCGGCGGCCTGGAGGTGGTCGAGATGTGCCTGCCGCTGGAAGGCGGCGGCTTCCTGCTGGCCGCCTCTTCGCTGCGCGACATGCTCAACGAGTTGGTGACGCCGAGCCTTCGGCGCGGCCAGGAAGTGGCACTGGTCGAGGTCGACGGCACGCGCCTGGCAGCCGTCGGCGCGCAGCGGCGCAGCGGCACCCGAGTCTTCAGCTCGCAGCAGCTGATCGACCTGCCGGGCCTGGCCATGATGCTGCGCATCGACGGCTGGCGCGCCGAGCCCGACCTCTTTCCCAACCTGCTCACCGGGCTGGTCACCTTCATCTCGATCGCGCTGGTGTCGGTGCTGATCCTGCTGGCGCGCGACACCAAGCGCCGCCTCAAGGCCGAGCGCGACCTGGCCGATTCGCTGGCCTTTCGCAAGGCGATGGAAGACTCGGTGGTCACCGGCCTGCGCGCGCGCGACCTGCAGGGCCGCATCACCTACGTGAACCCGGCCTTCTGCGAGATGGTGGGCTTTTCCACCGAGGAGCTGATGAGCGACACGCCGCAGGCGCCCTACTGGCCGACCGAACTGGCGCACGAATACCAGCAGCGCCAGGCGGCGCGCCTGGCCGGCGGCATGCCCCCGCGCGAGGGCTTCGAATCGGTCTTCATGCGCAAGGACGGCACGCGCTTTCCGGTACTGATCTTCGAGGCGCCCCTCATCGACGCCGGGCAGGTGCAGGCCGGCTGGATGAGCGCCTTCGTCGACCTGAGCGAGCAGCGCCGCATCGAGGAACTCTCGCGCGCCACGCAGGAGCGGCTGCAGGCCAGCGCCCGTTTGGCCACCGTGGGCGAGATGGCCTCGCTGCTGAGCCACGAGCTGACGCAGCCGCTGGCCGCCATCTCCAGCTATGCCAACGGCTCGCTCAACCTGCTCGAGCATGCCAGCGGCGGCCAGGCCGACCTGCGCATGGCGCTGGCACGAATTGCCGAGCAGGCCGGCCGCGCCGGCCGCGTGATCCGCAGCGTGCACGACTTCGTGCGCCGGCGCGAGCGCACGCGCGAGGCGGTCCTGGTGCCGCAGCTCATCGAGGCCATGCTGCCGCTGGGCCAACTGCAGGCACGCAAGCTGGGCGTGCGCATCGTGGTCGACGTGGAGCCTGGCCTGCCGCCAGTGCTGTGCGACCGCACCCTGGTCGAGCAGGTGCTCCTGAACCTGGCGCGCAATGCCATGCAGTCGATGGACTCGCCGGAAGTCACGCGGCGCGAGCTGCGCCTGCGCGCGGCGCGCACGCCGGGCAGTGCCAGCGCAGCCGGCGAAGCGCGGCGCTGGATCGAATTCTCGGTAGCCGACCTGGGCGTAGGCATCGACCCCGAAGTGGCTGCGCGCCTGTACACGCCCTTCTACACCACCCGCAGCGAGGGCATGGGCCTGGGCCTGAGCTTGTGCCGCACGGTGGTCGAGCAGCACGGCGGCGCGCTCACGCACGAGTCGAACCGGCCGCGCGGCACGGTCTTTCGCTTCACCCTGCCGGTGGCGCCGGACAGCCCCTTCCCGAAGTCAAACTAGAAGCATGCAACCTCTGATCGATGGCCTGATCTTCATCGTCGACGACGACGCCAGCGTGCGCGAAGCCTTGGCCTGGCTGCTGCGCTCGCGCCGCCTGGAAAGCGAACACTACGGCAGCGCCGAGGACTTCGAAGCCCGCCTCGCCGGCGAAGCCGAACCCGCCAGCCCCAGCCAGCCGCGCTGTCTTCTGCTGGATGTGCGCATGCCCGGCACCAGCGGCCTGGTGCTGTTCGAGCGCCTGGCCGAGCGCGGCTGGCTCGAGGCCATGCCGGTGATCTTCCTGACCGGCCATGCCGACGTGCCGACCGCGGTCGACCTGGTCAAGCGCGGCGCCTTCGACTTCTGCGAGAAGCCCTTCTCGGACAACGCCCTGGTCGACCGCATCGAGCATGCGTTGGGCGCCTCCCAGCGCGCCATCACGGCGCAGGGCCATCGCCGCGCCATCGCCGCGCGCGTGGCCGAACTCACCGAGCGTGAGCGCCTGGTGATGCAGCGCGTGGTGGAAGGCCTGCCCAACAAGCTGATCGCAGATCAGCTCTCGATCAGCGTGCGCACGGTGGAAGTGCACCGCGCGCGCGTGTTCGAGAAGATGGACGTCAAGTCGGCCGTGGAGCTGGCCAACCTGTTGCGGGGCGATCCGCTGGCGTAGATCAGCCCTGCGGGGG
>DATILH010000157.1:0-3634 GCA_035476655.1 Variovorax sp. | reverse complement strand
CACGATACGCCTCCACCTGCTCCATGCACCGCTGCGCATGTTGTCGATCCGTGGTCATCTCGCCTCGTTCGTTGATTGCCGAGACGCGAGATTCGCTGCTTCATCGTCCCGGGGATAGATGGGTTGGCGGAACGCTTACGGATGTAGCGCTCGGCCCCCGACTTGATCCAGACGACGGCTTCGTTGGCCGGGTTGCGCACCACCGCCTGCGCCGGCAGCACGAAGCCCTTGGTGCGCTCCTTCATTGCGACGATCACGGTCAGTGGCTGGCCGATGGCGATCGGCAGCGCGGCCCCGGCCTTGTCGGCGCGAACCGAGAATGTCAGCGGCAGGGCCCCGTCGCGCAGCGCGCGCGCTGCGCCGATGAGCTTGAGGCTGGCGCCGGCAATGCCCTGCAACTGCGCGCCGGCGATGCGCTCTGCAAGCGCGGCGTCGGACGTCGTGGCCTCGACCAGCAAACGTGCCGGATCGATCACCTCGAACAGCACATCGCGCGACTCCACCAGCTGGCCCACCACCACGTCGGCGCGTGCGATCACCCCCGACACCGGTGCTGTCAATGCTTCGCGCGCGACCAGGCTGGCGCCGATGCTGCGCTCGCGTTCCTGGAAGCTCTGCGCTTCAGCGCGGGCGGCGTCGATCTCCTTGCGCGGCACCGTACCTTCCAGCGACTGCAGGCGCTGCAGCCGCTGCTCGGCCAGCGCGCGCTGGCTGCGCAGGTCGGCCAGCTGGGCTTGTTGGGTGCCCAGCGTGAAGGGGTCCGACCGGTACTGCACGTAGGCCAGCACATCGCCGCGCTTCACGGCCTGGCCCGCCACTGGCAAGCCCTTGTTGCCCGGCTCGATGCGACCACCGTACGCCGCCTGGACGCGCCCGCTGGCGTTGGGGTCCACCACCACGCGCCCGGGCAGCTCGATGGTGGCGGCGGCCTCAGTCTCGGCCACGATCACGGTGCGGATGCCCATGCGGCGTTGCGCGACCTTGGGCACGTTGACGCTGCCGTCGGTCAGCCTGGCCAAACCCGATGCGCCCACCGCAGCACCCGGCGCGTCGAGGTGTTCGCCGCCGGGACCGTGGGCGCCCGGGCCCGCGTGGGCCATCGGCAGGGGCAGCATGCTGGCGACGAACAAGGTCAAGAACTGCAAGCCGGTGCTGCTGCTCCACCGCTGGGTGTTCTTCATCACAGCGCCCCCTTCAGCGTGGCGGCCGCGTGCCGGCGTCGGCGCCACCACGCGAACGCGGCGATCAAGGTCGTGCCCACCACGGCAGCGGCGGCCCAGGTGCTTGGCCTGGCGCCCAGTGCACGGACCGCGCCGTGTTCGTCGTCATTTCCGCTAGCTAGCGCCGCTGCGATGACCAGCGTTCCGTCCAGCAGATCGGACTCGTTGCCGGCCACGACGGTGACCACCAGCGCGTGCTCACCGGGCGTCGCCAATGCCTTGAGGAACGCGGGGTCGTCGACCGCGTAGTCGCCGATGTCGGAATGGAACGTGGCCTTGGCCTTGAGCGCGCCGGACTCCACCTCGACTTGCGCGTTCAGCACCGGCTCGTTGGTGGCGAAGCGGTCGATCAACACCGACAGTTCTCCACCCCGCAGCGTGGCCACCAGTTCGAACAGCTCGGACTTGGCTTCGACACGTGGCCAGCCCGCGCCAGCACCGGCTGCTGCCGGTGTGTCGAGATGCTCGCCGCCGGGACCGTGTGCGCCGGGCCCGGCCCAGGCGGCCAGGCATGCCGTGGCGAGCACGACGCTGGCGAGGGCCCCCGAAGCCGAGGGTGCAGGGCGTGCAGGACGTGCAGTACGGTCGCAAACGTTGTTCATGGCAGCAATCCCAAGGCTTGATGGAGACGGGCACGGGACAGGCCCACTGAGGTTCGCTGGCGGGCGATTGCAGCGTCGGCTTGCGCTGCGGCGGCCAGCGCGCGCAGCAGGTCGGGCAGCGGCGTCTCGCCGGCGCGGAAGGACTTGGCGATGAGCTCGGCACGTTCGCGCAGCAGCCCTGCGCGGGTGCGTTCGGCGCTCAGTTGCTGGTCGGCCGCCTGCAGGGCCGCACGCGCTTCGGCGAGGTCTGCGAGCAGGCGCGACTGCAGCCGCTCTTCCTGCGCGCGGGCGACGTCGAGCTCGCTCAGCGCGGCGGCCAGCAGCTGCTGGTAACGGTCATCGGTGCCGAAGGGCAGACGCAAGCCGATGCCGATGCTGTTCTGCGCGGGCTCGGCCCGGCCGGGCACATCCTGGCGGTAGCGCAGCGTCAATTCAGGTGGCTCGCGGCGCGAGACCTGCACCAGGTCCAGCCGCTTGCGCGCCAGTTCGCTGGCCGAGGCGGCGAGTTACAGTTCCGGGTGTTCGGGCGTGCTGCCGGGGGGCGTCCCTTCGGTGGCATCCGGCAGTGCCGCAATCCCGGTCAGCACCTGCCAACGGGTTTGTGCGCTCAGCAACCGCTGGCGAGCCTCTGTTTGCTGGGCGGTCGCGGCCCAACCCTCGGCGCTTGCCGCCAGGGCGTCGGCCCGCGCCAGGTCACCGGCATTGACGCGGCGCTGCACGTCGTCGCTCAAGGCCACGAGGGACTGCACCAGGGCGTCTGCCTGGGCGAGGTCGGCGCGCTGGGACAGCAGCGCCCAGGCGGCCTCACGCACTTCGCCCGCGACGCGCAGGCGGGCTGCGCGCAGCGCGGTGTCTGCGAGGGCCACGCCGGCATGGGCCGCAGCGCCGCGGGCCGCACGTTGGCCCGGCAGCCACAGCGGCCAGGCAAACCCGACCTCGGTCTCACGGCTGCCGGCAGCGCTGTTGAAACGGTCGTTGCGGTGGCTGAGTTCCAGCGCGGGTGGCGCTGCCCACAGGCTGCCGGCGGCCGATTTTTCGGCCACCGCACGCAGGCGCTGGCCGTCCGTTTCGCGCGCCAGCACGGCCCGCTGCCAAGCCGATTCGAAGGCTGCGGCCAGCGGGGTGATGGCTTCACTGCCAGCGGGTGCGGCAGGGGGTGTGGCGGGTGGCGTGGCGGGTGCTGTGGCGGGTGGTGCGGCTTGCGGTGCGGCCAGGCTGGGCTGCGCCCAGGTGGCAGGGCCGAGCGCGCTGCCAGCCAGCACGCAGCAGGCGAGCCAAAGGGAGGGTTTCACAATGCTCCTGACCGAATGACAGTCGTCGGTTCAGGCAACAACGCCTTTCATGGCCCGGACAAGGCGGCCAGCAAGTCTGCGGTTGCCGACGATGGAAGCGAGTGCCCCTTGCTGCAGGGGCAGACGCCTCGCGCATGTCAGGCGGTCAGTCGGGGGGGTCTCAGCGGGCCATCCAGGAAAGGGTGCGGCCCTGGATCCTGGGCCAACGCGCCAGGCGGCGCAGTGCCCAACGGGAGCGCCGAAGGCGGTGCCGAAGGCTGCACCGCGATGGAAACGCTGACATGGTCGGCGATCAGGTGCTGCACCGATTCGGTCGAGTCATCGACGTGGTAAGAGCCATCGTCATGGTGATGATGGCCTTCGTCCTGCCAGTGCAGAGCGTGTCCCTCCGGCAAATCTGCATGACGTGACGACGCCGCCCCGCTAACTTTCGCCGCCATTGCAACCTGACATGGAGAGTGGCGATGAAGGCGACGACGGGCAAGGCGGTGCAGACGAGCGTAGCTGGCGTTGGGTTGCC
>DATILH010000156.1:0-68770 GCA_035476655.1 Variovorax sp. | reverse complement strand
CTTGTCGACCACCGTCACGGTGGGCTCGGCCAGGATGCTGACGGAAGGCACCACGATCTCGAACTTGTCGTTGCCGAATTCCTTTTGCGCCAGGAAGGCCTCGTTCTCCCAGGCCAGCAGCACGTCGCCAACGCCGCGCTGCACGAAGGTGATGGTGGAGCCGCGCGCCCCGGTGTCGAGCACCGGCACGTTCTTGTAGAGGGTGCCGACGAATTCCTTGGCCTTGGCCTCGTTGCCGAACTTGCGCTTGCCGAATTCCCAGGCCGCCAGGTAGTTCCAGCGGGCACCGCCGGAGGTCTTGGGGTTCGGCGTGATCACCTGCACGCCGGGCTTGGCGAGGTCCTCCCAGTCCTTCAGCCCCTTGGGGTTGCCCTTCTTGACCAGGAACACGATGGTCGAGGTGTAGGGCGCGGAATTTTGCGGCAGGCGCTTCTGCCAATCCGGCTTGACCAGGCCCCCGTGCTTGACCAGTGCATCGGTGTCGCCGGCCAGGGCCAGGGTGGCCACATCGGCCTCCAGCCCGTCGATGATCGAGCGCGCCTGCTTGCCCGAACCGCCGTGCGACTGCTTGACGCTCACGGCCTGCCCGGTCTTGTCCTTCCAGTACTTGGCGAAGGCCTTGTTGTATTCCACGTACAGCTCGCGCGTCGGGTCGTAGGAGACGTTGAGGAGGGTCACGCCCTGGGCAAAGGACGGCAATGCCGACAGGGCCATGCCGGCACCCAGCGCGGCACCGAAGGAAAGCTTGATAAAGTCGCGGCGAAGGCTCATGGTGTTTCTACCCAAGAAATGCATAACGATGAAGCCACGTATTCTTGGTTCGGCATAAGAAAAGGAGAACTACCGAGTTCTCAGTACTTCATAGCCAAATCAACTAAGAAGCTTTTCCAACCCACTTTCCCCAATAAGCAAGGCAGGCAACCCATGGCACGCATGGTCCAGTGCATCAAGCTCGGCCGCGAGGCCGAAGGTCTCGACTTCCCCCCCTATCCCGGCGAACTCGGCAAGCGCATCTGGGAGAGCGTCAGCAAGGAGGCGTGGGCCGCCTGGCTCAAGCAGCAGACCATGCTGGTCAATGAGAACCGGCTGAACCTGGCCGACCAGCGCGCCCGCCAGTACCTGGCGCGCCAGATGGAAAAGCACTTCTTCGGCGACGGCGCGGACGTGGCGCAAGGCTACGTTCCCCCGACCAACTGAGCCCTGTGTCGGCAGGCGAGCCGGTTGCCTGGCGCGCCGATGGCGTGCCGCGCAGCGAGCGCTTCGACGACATCTATCACTCCGAAACCGGCGCGGCGGCCCAGGCGAAGCATGTCTTCCTGGGCGGCTGCGGCCTGCCCGACGCTTGGGCGGGGCGTGCCCAATGGCGGATTCTCGAAACCGGCTTCGGGCTGGGCCTCAATTTCCTGACATGCTGGCAGGCTTGGCGGGCTGACCCGGCGCGGCCGGGCATCCTGCATTTCGTCTCGATCGAGGCCTGGCCGGTGGGGCGCGACGACTTGCTTCGCGCGGCCTTTGCCTATCCCGAGCTGGCCCGTCTGGCCGAAGCGCTGGCCGGCCAGTGGCATGGGCTGCTGCCGGGCTTTCATCGCTTGTCTTTCGAAAACGGACGGGTCCTGCTGAGCCTGTGCATCGGCGATGTGCGGTCCATGCTGCGAACGCAGCAACGCTTCGAGGCCGACAGCATCTTCCTGGACGGCTTCAGCCCGGACCGCAATCCCGACATGTGGTCGCCCGAAGCGCTCAAGGGCGTGGCGCGCTTTGCCCGGCGCGGCACGCGGCTGGCCACCTGGTCGGTCGCAAGGGCGCTGCGCGACGGCCTGGGAAAGCTGGGCTTCCAGGCACACAAGCTGCCGGGCCTGCCGCCCAAGCGCGACCGCCTGGACGCCATCTACGACCCGGCCTGGGAGCCACGCCGCCCGCCGCCTGCGCCAGAGGCCATGACGCGTGCTGGCAGCTGCCTGGTGCTCGGCGCCGGGCTTGCCGGCGCCGCGGTCGCGGCCAGCCTGGCGCGGCGCGGTTGGCAGGTGACGGTGCTGGATGCTGCCGCTCATCCGGCTGCCGGCGCCTCGGCCCTGCCAGTGGGCCTGCTGGCGCCGCATGTGTCGCCCGACGACGCCCTGCTGTCGCGACTGACCCGCGCCGGAATCCGCAGCACCTGGCAACAACTCGAGCAGTTGCAAGAGGCCGGTGACTGGGCCCCCAGCGGCGCATTGGAGCGGCGCGAAACAACGCGTCTGCCGACTGGCTGGAGCGCCGGGGGGCCCAACGAATCCTGGCATGCAACACCGGCGCAACTGCAAGCGGCCGGCCTGCCCGAACATACGGCCGCACTGTGGCATGCACGCGCCGCCTGGGCGAAGCCGAAGCGCCTTGTCGAGGCCTGGCTGGCACAACCGGGCATCCGCCTGCGGGCCAACTGCCGCGTGGCGCGCATCGAGCAGATCGAAGGCGGCTGGCAGGCCCTGGACGAACAGGGCGAGGCCCTCGCGCAGGCCGAGCGCATCGTGATCGCCGCTGGCCACGACAGCCACGTCTTCGCCCGGGCGCTACCGCTGCAACCGGTGCGCGGACAGGTCCTGTTCGGCCACCGAAGCGCCGGCCTGCCGCCCTGCCCCATCAACGGCGACGGCCACCTGATCGCGGGCGTGCCCGAACTCGAAGGCCCGCTGTGGCTGGCCGGCTCCACCTACGACCGCGACAGCCGCAGCACCGAGCTGAACGAAGCCGATACCCTGGCCAACCTGGAGCGCGTGGCACGCCTGCATCCGAAGGCCGCTGAACTGCTGGCCGCCGACGTGCAAGGGGGCCGAGTGCAAGCCTGGGCCGGCGTGCGCTGCGCCTCAGGCGACCGGCGCCCGCTGGTGGGCCCAGCCGACCCGCGCCAGCCGCAGGGTCCCTGGGTCTGCACTGCCCTCGGCTCTCGCGGCCTCACCTTTGCCGCGCTATGCGCCGAACTGCTGGCCAGTCGCTGGCATGGCGAACCCCTCCCGCTGCCGGCAGCGCTGGCCGGCGCACTCGATACGCGCCGCCTTCTTTGACGCGACACGTCGAACATCGAGAATGACCGCATGCCGATCCTGCACTACGACATCACCCACACCACCACCTATCGCTACAAGAAGCCGGTGAGCTTCGGCCTGCACCGCGTGATGTTCAGGCCGCGCGAGAGCCACGACCTGCGCGTGCTGGCCACCGACCTGCAGGTGAGCCCGCAGGCGGCGATCCGCCTGATCCAGGACCCGCATTCCAATTCGGTGGCCCTGGTGCAGCCGCAGGGCGAGGCCATCGAGCTGAAGTTCGTCTGCGCCTTTCGCATCGAGCAGGTGACGGCGCCGCCGAACCAACTGCTGGAGCTGGACCCGAGCGCCGAGTACCTGCCCTTCGTCTACTCGGTGCAGGACCGCTTCGACCTGGAGCACTACCTGCGCCCGCACCATGAGGATCCCGAAGGTGTGCTCATCCGGTGGGCGCACCAGTTCCTGCAGGGCGACCAGCAAAGCAAGCGCACGCGCGAGGTGCTGTCGCGCATGAACGCGCACATCGGTCAGACCCTGAAGTACGAGGTGCGCAACGAGGAAGGCACGCAGACGCCGCTGGAAACCCTGGAGCGTGGCAGCGGCAGCTGCCGCGACTACGCGCTCCTGATGATGGAGGCGGCGCGGCGCCTGGGCATCGCCACCCGCTTCGTCTCGGGCTATCTCTACGATGCCGCGCTGGATCCGGCCAATGCGCCCGAAGGCACGGTGGCGCCGGTCAGCGGCGCCGGCTACACCCATGCCTGGCTGCAGGCCTACCTGCCGGGGGCCGGCTGGGTGGCGTTCGACCCGACCAACAACATCATGGGCAGCAGCCAGCTCATTCGCGTCGGCGTGGCGCGCGATCCGGCCCTGGCCTCGCCGCTGTCGGGCAGCTGGTTCGGCGAGGCCGACGCCTACGAGGGGATGACGGCGACGGTGGAAGTGCGCCGCATCGACCCCCAGGTCTGAATCAGAACCCCGCCAGCACCGCGCCCTTGAATTCCGTCTGGATGTACTGGCGCACTTCATCCGAGTGATAGGCCCTGACCAGCCTG
Organism: Variovorax sp.; assembly: GCA_035476655.1. Taxonomy (GTDB): domain Bacteria; phylum Pseudomonadota; class Gammaproteobacteria; order Burkholderiales; family Burkholderiaceae_C; genus Variovorax. The sequence goes on along the minus strand of DATILH010000156.1, from coordinate 64,698 downwards.
GCCACCCACGGCTTGCCCTGGTCGACCTCGCGCACCGCGAGCAGGTTCACGTAGGGGCTCTTGGCGCTTTCCTGCGCGATGGCGTCCTTGCCCGGGTTCAGGCCAGCCGACAGCGCGTAATTGGTGTTGATGGCCGAGGCGTCCAGGTCGTCCAGCGAACGAGGCAACTGCGCGGCGTCGAGCTCGACGAACTTGAGCTTCTTCGGGTTCTCCACCACGTCCAGCGGCGTCGCCTTCAGGCCGGCGCCGGGCTTGAGCTTGATCAGGCCCTGGTCCTGCAGCACCAGCAAGGCACGGCCGCCGTTGGTCGGGTCGTTCGGGATGCCGAAGCGCGCGCCCTCCTTGAGGTCTTGCAGCTTCTTGACCTTCTTCGAGTACAGGCCCAGCGGGAAGTTGACGGTGTAGCCCACCGACACCAGCTTGTAGCCGCGATCCTTGACCTGCTGGTCCAGGTAGGGCTTGTGCTGGTAGCTGTTGGCATCCAGGTCGCCGGCGGCCAGTGCGGCGTTGGGCTGCACGTAGTCGCTGAACTCGATCACCTGGATCTTCAGGCCGTCGCGCTCGGCGACCTTCTTCACCTGCTCGAGGATCTGCGCGTGCGGGCCGGCGGTGACGCCGACCTTCAGGGGCTTGTCCTGCGCCAGCAGGCCGGTGCTGAAGGTGGCGGCAGCGGCCAGTGCCAGGGTCGATTGAAGCAGCTTGCGCTTGGTGTTCATGTGCGTTCTTTCTTGCTTGAGTCAGGAGGGAAGTTCACTTGTGGCTGAGGCGGCGTACCGCCCAGTCGCCCAGGCTCTGCAGGGCCTGCACGAAGAGGATCAGCACCAGCACCACCGCCAGCATGATTTCCGGCAGGAAGCGCTGGTAGCCGTAGCGGATGCCCAGGTCGCCCAGCCCGCCGCCGCCGATGGCGCCGGCCATGGCCGAGTAGCCGGTGAGGCTGACCAGGGTGATGGTGAAACCGGCCACGATCCCGGGCAGCGCCTCGGGTAGCAGCACCTTGAAGACGATCTGCGAGGTGCTGGCGCCCATGGCCTGCGCGGCCTCGATCAGGCCCTGGTCCACTTCGCGCAGCGAGGTCTCGACCAGTCGTGCAATGAATGGCGCGGCGGCGATGGTCAGCGGCACCACGGCCGCCGCGGTGCCGATCGAGGAGCCGGTGATGAGTCGCGTGAAGGGAATGATCGCGACCAGCAGGATGATGAACGGCGTGGAGCGCACCGCGTTGACGATGCCCCCCACCACGCGATTCAGGCCCGGGTTGTGAAGCACGCCGCCCTGGTCCGTCAGGCGAAGCAGCACGCCCAGCGGAATGCCGATCAGCGAGCCGGCAACACCGGAGATGCCGACCATCACCAGGGTCTCCCACAGCGAGCTGGCGAAGAGTTCGAGCATGGCGGGGGTGAAGTTATCCAGCATGGGCCACCTCCTCCACCAGCACGCCGGCGCCGCGCAGTTGCGCGGTCGCTGCCGTGAGCTGGTCGCGTGCGCCGCGGGCAAACACCGCGAGCGAGGCGAAGGGCTGGCCCTGCACCTCGTCGACCTGGCCATGCACGATGGACAGGTCGATGCCGTGGTCGCGGATCACGTCGGACAAGAGCGGCCGGTCCGCGCCGTTGCCGGCAAAAGCCAGTCGCAAGAGCTGGCTGTGCTCGCCCGGCTGCTCGGTCATCAAGGCGCGGATGCGCGCCAGCACGCTCTGCGGCAGCGCCTGCGGCACGATCTCCTCGATCAGGCTGCGGGTGGTGGCATGCTGCGGGCGGGTGAACACATCGATCACCGGCCCTTCTTCCACGATACGGCCGGCGTCGATCACGGCGACGCGGTCGGCCACCTGCTTGATCACCTGCATCTGGTGCGTGATGAGCACGATGGTCAGGCCGAACTCGCGGTTGATCTGCTTCAGAAGACCGAGGATCGAGCGCGTGGTCTCGGGGTCAAGGGCCGAGGTCGCCTCGTCCGACAGCAGCACCTTGGGCCGGTTCGCCAGCGCCCGGGCAATACCCACGCGCTGCTTCTGGCCGCCGCTGATCTGCGCCGGGAAGCGGTCGCGCATGGTGGACAGGCCCACCAGGTCCAGCAGTTCGTCCACGCGCTTGCGAATCACATCTGCCGGCACGCCGGCCAGCTCAAGCGGCAACGCCACGTTCTGCGCCACGGTACGCGAAGACAAGAGGTTGAAGTGCTGGAACACCAGCCCGATCTCGCGCCGTGCCTCGCGCAGTTGCGCCTCGGGCAAGGCGTTGAGTTCACGGCCGCCGACGATCACCTGGCCGGCGGTCGGGCGGTTGAGCAGGTTGATGGTGCGCACCAGCGAGCTCTTGCCGGCGCCGCTGCGTCCGATGATGCCAAAGACCTCGCCCGGCTCGACCTTGAGGTCGATGCCGTTGAGCGCGACATGCGTGCCGTAGGCCTGGTGGATGCCTCGCAGTTCGATCATGAAGAAATGACTTTCGATAAAGCGGCGACAAGAACGGCGCCGGCGCCTGGCATGGGCCCGACACGAGTGAAGAGGAAAAGAAGGAGGAGCGCCTCAGGGCGCTCGACTCAGAGGCGACAGCGACAGGGCGCCGTGCACATTCGCAGCAAAGTGCGTGAAGAAGAACTCATGCGCCGCATTCTGACGGCGCGGTCGCAGAAAACGAACGAATAAAAACTTGGATGCTTATTCCAACTATGCGGCAAGCGGCTGCGCGCGCCCCTCGCGCTCGGCCTTGAACACCGCCGAAACCAGATCCGACTGCGTCAGGATGCCCACCAGCCGCTGGTCCTCGTCGACGATGGGGATGTGGTGGTGCCCAGTGCTGCCGAACAGCGGCACCAGTTCCACCAGCGGCTTGTCCGCGCCGGCCACGCGCACCCGGCGCGTCATGATCTGTCCCACCACCTCGGGCTTGTCGGAACTGACGGTGGAACTCCAGCGGATCAGCTTCTTGAGCCTCACGTCGAAGCCTTCATGCAGATCCAGGTCCGCCGCGTTCAGGAAGTCGGCCAGGGTCAGGATGCCCACCACGCGCTCCACCCTGTCGACCACCGGCAGCGCCTTGATGCGCTTCACGCGCAGCAGCTCCCAGGCCTCCTGCAGCGGCGTGCCGAAGGATACGGTGACCACGTTGCGCGACATCACGTCCGCGCAGCGCGTCTCGGCCAGCATGCGGTGGTAGCCCTGCAGCCGGGTCTGGTTCAACAGCGCCAGCAAGTCGTCGCGCGGCACATCGAGGATCTGGTTGTAGCGGGCCAGGACGGCGTCCAGGTCGCTTTCGGTGGCGGCATTCGCCGCCGAGGGCGCCGTGGTCTGCGCGTGCGGGTAGCGCCGGCCGGTGGCGTTGTTCCAGGCCATGCCGGCCAGCACCATCAGCAGCGAGTTGGCCAGCACCGGAAAGAGTGCGGCATGCGGGTCGACCACGCCGCCGAGCGCCATCACCAGGGCGCTGGCGCCGCCGGGCGGGTGCAGGCAGCGCAGCGCGAACATGGTGGCGATGGCCAGCGCCACGGCGGCGCCGGCCGCCAGGTCCTGCGGGCCGATCCAGCGCGCGCAGGCTATGCCGACCAGGGCCGACAGCGTGTTGCCGCCGATGACCGCCCAGGGTTGGGCCAGCGGACTGGCCGGCACGCCGAAGATCAGCACCGCGCTCGCGCCCATCGGGGCAATGATCCAGGGCAGCACCGAGGTGAAGCCCGACAGGTGGCACAGGAGCGCGGTCATCAGGATGCCGAGCCCGGCGCCGGCCACCACGCGCAGGCGCTCGCGCGCATCCACGGTGACGGGAGCCGGCCAGAAGGCGCGCAACCACTGGGCGCGCACCCGGGCCTGGTTCGCAAGGGAAGTGGAGGAACTCATGGCCGCAGATTGTCGCTGCACCAATGCGGTGCCCTGCTCCCGCCTATCCCTGAGTCTCAGGACATTCTTAGAATCGCGCCGCGCCTGCGCACTGCCTGCCCCCTTCGGCAAACGCCTTTGGTGGCTGCGTTCCTTATCCGGAACAGCCTGCTCATCCTCTCGCAACCCGCATGAATGCTGGTGAATAAGCTTATCCGCATAAGGCGCGAACCAAAAAATAGTTTGTTCCCATAAGGTGGGCTTCTACAGTCGCTGCTCGCTTTGGCAGCCCTGCGCGGGACGCCGCTTTTTTTGCTCCAAGGCCAAGACAACACGATGTACCAATACACAGACTTCGACCGCCAGTTCGTGCACCAGCGCGCGGCGCAATTCCGGGACCAGCTCGAGCGCTGGCAGAAGGGCAAGATCTCCGAAGACGAGTTCCGCCCGCTGCGCCTGCAAAACGGCTGGTATGTGCAACGCTATGCGCCCATGCTGCGCGTGGCCGTGCCTTATGGCGAGATCTCCAGCGAGCAGCTGCGCGTGCTGGCGAAGATTGCCCGCGAGTACGACGAGCCGGAAGCCGAGGTCTACAAGAAGGCCGTGGAAACCCAAGGGCTGCTGGGCTCGCAGAAGCTGCCCACGCACTACGCCCACTTCACCACGCGCCAGAACGTGCAGTACAACTGGATCCCGTTGTCCAAGTCAGCCGACGTGATGGACCTGCTGGCTTCGGTCGACATGCACGGCATCCAGACCAGCGGCAACTGCATCCGCAACATCACCAGCGACGAGCGCGCCGGCGTCGCGGTGGACGAGGTGGCCGACCCGCGCCCCTTCGCCGAGATCATGCGCCAGTGGAGCACCCTGCATCCCGAGTTCGCCTTCCTGCCGCGCAAGTTCAAGATCGCGATCACAGGTGCCGCCGAAGACCGCGCGGCCACTGGCTGGCATGACGTCGGCCTCAAGCTTCTCAAGAACGAAGCCGGCGAGCTGGGCTTCCAGGTGCGCGTGGGCGGCGGCATGGGCCGCACGCCGATCATCGGCACCGTGCTGCGCGAGTTCCTGCCCTGGAACCAGATCATGAATTACCTGGAAGCGGTGATCCGGGTCTACAACCGCTACGGCCGGCGCGACAACATCTACAAGGCGCGCATCAAGATCCTGGTGAAGGCCGAGGGGCAACGCTACATCGACGACGTGGAGAAGGAATACACGCAGATCCTCGAGCACGACGGTGCACCACACACCATTCCCCAGGTCGAGCTGGATCGCGTGGCAACCTCCTTCGTGCCGCCCGAACTGGCCAACCGCGTCTACCAGAACCCCGAGGAAACCGAGGCCGAGCTGCGCGCCCAGGCCGAGGACGACGTGATGTTCGCCCGCTGGCTGCAGCGCAACGTCGCCCCGCACAAGAACCCGCTGCTGCGCGCCGTGACCCTGTCCTTCAAGCGACGCCTGCAGGCGCCCGGCGATGCCTCGGCCGACCAACTCAACACCGCGGCCCGCCTGGCCGACCGCTTCTCGGCCGGCGAAGCCCGCGTCACGCACGACCAGAACCTGCTCTTGCCCTGGGTGCATGCGGAAGACCTGCATGCCCTGTGGCTGGCGGCGCGCGAGGCCGGCTTTGCCAGCGCCAACGTGCACCTGCTGACCGACATGATCGCCTGCCCCGGCGGCGACTTCTGCGCGCTGGCCAACGCCCGCTCGATCCCGATTGCCGAAGCCATCACCGAGCGCTACCAGGACCTGGACGAGCTCGATGACCTGGGCGAGATCGACCTGCACATCAGCGGCTGCATCAACTCTTGCGGCCACCATCACAGCGGCCATATCGGCATCCTGGGCGTCGACAAGGACGGCAAGGAGTGGTACCAGGTGACCCTGGGCGGCTCCGACGGCTCCGCGCTCTCCGGCGCAGCCGTGCCGGGCAAGGTGGTTGGCCCGTCGTTCTCCGCGGCCGAGGTGCCGGAGGTGATCGAGGCGGTGCTCAACACCTACCGCGACACCCGCAGCATCGTCGACGGCCAGCGCGAGACCTTCATCGACACCTTGAAGCGCGTGGGCATCGACCCCTTCAAGACGGCCGCAAACGGCGCCCGCTTTGCCAAGGCCGAGGAGGTGGCGGCATGAACAAGGCGCTACGCATCCTTTCCGCCGAAGAACATGTGGACGACGGCTCGCCGAACGTGCTGCAACTGGCCAACGACGCCGATCCGCTGGCCATCGAGGTGTGCCTGACTGACGTGGAACGCATCGACCTGCACTTCCCCAAGTTCACCGATGGCCGTGCCTATAGCCAGGCCTTCCTGCTGCGCCGGCGCCTGGGCTTCAAGGGCGACATCCGCGCCACCGGCGACGTGTTGATCGACCAGCTGGTGCAGATCGAACGCACCGGCTTTTCCAGTGCCGTGCTCAAGGAAGGCGTGGACGCCTCCGACGCGCAGCGCCAGTTCGACCGCTTCGTCGCCTTCTACCAGGGCGATGCCGTTCACACGGCGCCGCACTTCGCGCAGGCCGACAAGGGCTGAACCACCTATGAGCATCGACCTCGCACGCATCAACGCCGAACTCGGCAAGAACGCCCAGGGCCTGGTGGACTGGGCCTTCGGCCTGGGCCGGCCTGCCATCGTCACGACCAACTTTCGGCCCTTTGAAGCGGTGATCCTGCACATGGTCACGCGCGCTCGTCCCGACGTGCCCGTGGTCTGGATGGACAACGGCTACAACACCGAGGCCACCTACCGCTTCGCCGACGAACTGGCCAAGCTACTCAAGCTCAACCTCCAGATCTACCTGCCGCGCCGCTCGCGCGCGCACCGTGAGGCCGTGGAGGGCTCGACACCGGCGCTCGACGACCCGCGACATGCCGCGTTCACGGAGGAAGTCAAGCTGGAGCCCTTCGCACGAGCGCTGCGCGAAACCGCCCCGCAAGTGTGGTTCACCGCGCTGCGGGCCACCGACACCGCCGTGCGCGCTCAGATGGAGCCGGTCAGCATCAACCCGGATGGGCTGGTCAAGGTGGCGCCGCTGCTGCACTGGAGCTCCAAGGACCTGCACGAGTACTGCCAGGCCCAGGGCCTGCCCAACAACTTCGACTACGTCGACCCGACCAAGGGCGAAGACAACCGCGAATGCGGCCTGCACCTGGCGCATTGAAGCCAGCGGACGAACAACATGAACGCCCGTACCGATCACGAACTGCTGTCACCTTCGATGCACTCCCCTGCACGCCTGTCCAACACGCACCTCGACGCGCTCGAGGAAGAGACCATCTTCATCCTGCGCGAAGTCGCGGCCGCCTTCGAGCGCCCGACCCTGCTGTTCTCCGGCGGCAAGGATTCGCTGGTGATGCTCAAGTGCGCCGAGAAGGCCTTCGGCGCCGGCCGCCTGCCCTACCCGCTCCTGATGATCGACACCGGCCACAACTTCCCCGAAGTGACCGACTTCCGCGACCAGCGCGCCAAGGAGCTGGGCGCCGAGCTGATCGTGCGCAGCGTGGAAGACTCGATGAAGCGCGGCACCGTGCGCCTGGCGCACCCCGGCGAATCGCGCAACGTGCACCAGTCGGTGACCCTGCTCGAAGCCATCGAGGAATTCCGCTTCGACGCGCTGATCGGCGGCGCCCGCCGCGACGAGGAGAAGGCCCGCGCCAAGGAGCGCATCTTCTCGCACCGCGACAGCTTCGGCCAATGGCAGCCCAAGGACCAGCGCCCCGAACTCTGGACCCTGTTCAACACCCGCCTGGCCCCCGGCGAGCACTTCCGCGTGTTCCCCATCTCCAACTGGACCGAGCTGGATGTGTGGCAATACATCGAGCGCGAGAACGTGGCCCTGCCCTCGATCTACTACACGCACAAGCGCGAAGTGGTGGAGCGCCGCGGCCTGCTGGTGCCGGTGACCGAGCTGACGCCGCCGAAGGATGGCGAACAGATCGAAGTGCGCGACGTGCGCTTTCGCACCGTGGGCGACATCACCTGCACCTGCCCGGTGGAAAGCCTGGCGGCGGACGCTGGCGACGTGGTGATCGAGACCCTGGCGGCCGATGTGAGCGAACGCGGCGCCACCCGCATGGACGACAAGACTTCCGAAGCTTCGATGGAGAAGCGCAAGAAAGACGGGTATTTCTGAAATGGACGCGACGACCTTCAACGAGCTCGACGGCACCGCCGGTGCCGAGGTGGACACCGGCACCGCCCTGCGCTTCATCACCTGCGGCAGCGTGGACGACGGCAAGAGCACCCTGATCGGCCGCCTGCTGGTGGACAGCAAGACGGTGCTGCAGGACCAGCTCGCCGGCGTGCAGCGCGGCGGCGAGACCGACCTGGCCCTCTTGACCGACGGCCTCTCGGCCGAGCGCGAGCAGGGCATCACCATCGACGTGGCTTACCGCTACTTCTCGACCGCCAAGCGCAAGTTCATCATCGGCGACGCGCCGGGCCACGAGCAGTACACCCGCAACATGGTCACCGCCGCTTCGGCCGCCGATGCCGCCGTGGTGCTGGTCGACGCGACCAAGCTGCCCTGGGCGGGCCAGGTCGACGAGGGCGAGGTGGTCAAGCGCGAACTGCTGCCGCAGACCCGCCGCCACACCCTGCTGGCGCACCTGCTGCGTGTGCAGTCCATCGTCTTCGCCATCAACAAGCTGGACGCGGTGCCCGACGCCGCGCTGGCGCTGGAACGCATTTCGGACGCGCTGAACGACTTCGCCGAAGCCGCCGGCGTGAAGGTCGCCGCCACCGTGCCGGTGTCGGCGCTCAAGGGCTGGAACGTCGCCACCCGCCACGCCGACTGGTGCGGCTACGAGGGCCCGAGCCTCTTGGAAGTGCTGGAAGCCCTGCCGGTGACCGCGCAGGACGAGGCCGTGCCCTTCGCCTTCCCGGTGCAATGGGTGGAGAAGTTCTCCGCCTCGGCCGACACCTCGCGCGGCCGCCGCGTGTTCTGGGGCCGAGTGGCCAGCGGCCATGTGGAGCCGGGCCAGCGCATCAGCATCCTGCCCAGCGGCCAGACAGCCACGGTTGCCCAGGTGCTGGACCACGCGCGCAACCCCAAGATCGTGCATGCGGGCCACAGCGCCGGCATCGTGCTGGACCGCGAGGTCGACGTCTCGCGCGGCGACTGGCTGCTGGCGCCCGATGCCTTCGAGCCAGCGCGCGAAATCACCGCCACCGTTGCCTGGCTCGACGACGAGCCGCTGGTGCCGGGCCGCGTCTACTGGGCGCTGCAGGGGCACCGCTGGGTCAAGGCCAAGGTCTCGCGCATCGTCGACCGGGTCAACATCACCACCCTGGATTCCGAGCCGGCCGAGCGGCTGGAGGCCAATTCGATCGGCGACGTGGTGCTGACCTTGCAGCAGCCGCTGGCCGCCCTGCCCTTCACCCGCTCGCGGGCCCTGGGCTCCATGGTGCTGGTCGATACCGCCTCGCACCGCACGGCCGCCGCGGTCCTGGTCCGCCAGACTGCCTAAAAAACGTAAAATCTAGGGTTTCCCCCGAAACAATACTGGCGCCAGAAGACCAATGACTCACGTCGTCTCCGAATCGTGCATCCGCTGCAAGTACACCGACTGTGTCGATGTCTGCCCGGTGGACTGCTTCCGCGAAGGTCCCAACATGCTCGTCATCGATCCCGATGAGTGCATCGATTGCGCGGTCTGCATTCCCGAGTGCCCGGTCAACGCTATCTACGCCGAGGAAGACCTGCCGGCCGACCAGATCGCCTTCATCAAGCTCAACGCCGAGCTGGCCCTGGCCGACGGTTGGAAGAGCATCACCAAGCGCAAGCCCGCCCTGCCCGACGCGGAAGAGTGGAAGGACAAGACGGGCAAGCTCTCGGAGCTGGTGCGCTGAGCAAGACACAGGCGCCCATCGAGACCGACGCGCTTGTCATCGGCGCCGGTCCGGTCGGCCTGTTCCAGGTCTTTCAACTCGGCCTGCTCGAAATCTCCTGCCATGTGGTGGACGCGCTGCCCTTTGCCGGCGGCCAATGCGTCCAGCTCTATGGCGACAAGCCCATCTACGACATCCCCGGCACGCCGGTGACCACCGGCCTGGGGCTTGTCGAATCGCTGCTGCGTCAGCTCGAGCCCTTCGCGCCGCAATTCCACTTCGGCCAGCAGCTCGCCACGATGGAGCGGCAGGGCGACGCGCGCCTGCTGCTGGGCACCTCGCGCGGCACCACGTTCCTCGCCAGGACGGTCTTCATTGCCGCCGGCGTCGGCGCCTTTCTTCCCAAGCACATTGCCGTGCCAGGCATCGATGCCTTCGAGGGCACGCGCTTGTTCTATCACCCCGAATCGCTGGGGCGCTTTGCCGGGCAAGCCGTGGTGGTGCACGGCGGCGACGACGAGGCACTGGAGGCCGCGCTGGCCCTGCTCGATCACGCCAAGGCCGTCACCCTGCTGCACCGGCGCGATGCCTTCCAGGCAGACGATGACACGGTGGCACGGGTGCGCGAATGCATCGCCGAAGGCGCGCTGCGCCTGGTGATCGGCCAGCCGCAAGCCTTCGACGGCGCCAGCCTGCAGGTCGCGACGCCGGAGGGGCAGAGCCTGTCGCTCGACCTCGATGCCTGGCTCGCCTACCCCGGCATCTCTCCGCGCCTCGGGCCCCTCGCCGACTGGGGCCTGCAACTGGCACGCAAGCAGGTGCCGGTGGACACTGAAAAGTACGAGACCTGCGAGCGCGGCGTTTTCGCGGTGGGCGACATCAACAGCTACCCGGGCAAGAAGAAGCTGATCGTCTGCGGCTTCCACGAAGCCACCCTGGCCGCATGGGCCGCCACCGCCATCGTCTTCCCCGACAAGGCGATCCCGCTGCAATACACCACCACCAGCACGCGGCTGCACGAACTGCTGGGCGTTAAGCAATAAGCTTTACGCTGCCCCGCCGCAGACGGCCAATGCCATGCGGCCGTCATGGGGGATTCATTTCATATTCATGTCAATCGCGCATCATGCCTGGATGCAGGTAGTCAACTTGGCACTCTATGAATGGATCAGCGCTGGGGGCGATCCCTTCGGCCTGCTGCTTTGGTTTGCGGAGCACGGCGCGAGCCTGGCGGCCGTGCTGGTCGCCTGGGTGATCCTGCGTCAGCCCAAGGAACGCTGGTATGCCAGCGCCGTCGTGCTGGCCGCCGGCCTCGCCTCGATCCTGGCCCATGCGCTGGCCGACGGCCTGGGCTTTGAACGTCCGTACATGCAGGGGCTGGGCGCGCCGCGCATCCCGCATGGCTCCCGGTCCGCCCTGCCCAGCGCCCATGCCACTGTGATGTTCACCGTCGCGCTGCTCCTCTGGCAGCGGCCCGCCTTGCGCATCGTGGCTGTCCTGGCGCTGCTGGTGGCAGTGCTCACGTCCTGGGGGCGCATCTACGCCGGGGTGCATTTCCCGATCGACATCGCGGCCGGTTTTCTGCTGGCCCTGCTGATCGCCACTGCAGTGCACCTGGTGGCGCGGCGACTGTCGAAGCGCCTTGCTGCGCTGCGGCCGCCCTGGCCGTTGCGTCACAAGTCGGCCAAGGTCGCCTCCCCCGACCTGCCGCCACCCCGTCACTGAGGCCGCGGACGCGCCCTCGGCGGCCCCGCGCCGCAAAGCCTACAATGGCCGCTCGCTAGGGGTGTCGCCGCGGCCTGTGCCGTGGCGGCTGAGAAAAAACCCTTTGAACCTGATTGAGGTAATCCTCGCGCAGGGAAGCTGGTGTTCCGGTGGCCGTCACGACTTTTTCCCTTTCCGGCCTGTCTCCCCGGGGCCTTGCCCACCTGCCAAACATTTGCGCATTGCTGGAGCAATTGAATGGCACTTCCTACTCATGACGAACGGCCCAACGAGGCCCTGACGCCGCTGGCCGACACCGCCCGCGTCTTCCGTTGGCACGACCATCTGTCGCTGTGGTTCAGCCTGGGCGTGGGCCTCCTGGTGATGCAGGTCGGCGCCTACCTGGTGCCGGCGGTGGGCACGCGCGAGGCGGTCATCGCCATCGTGCTGGGCTCGTGCATCGGCGCGGGCCTGCTGGCGTGGACGGCGCGCCTGGGCTGCGAAAGCGGCCTGGCCAGCGCCGGCCTGATGCATCGCACCTACGGCAGCGCCTTCGCCCGGCTGCCGGTGGTGCTGAACATCGTGCAACTGGTGGGCTGGACCACTTTCGAGCTGGTCATCATGCGCGAGGGCACGCAGGCCATCGGCAAGCAGGCGCTGGGCTTCGGCTTGGACGGCACCCTGGGCACCGTGCTCACCACCTTGCTGTGGGGCGCGGTCCTGCTGGCCCTGTTGGCCGGCTCCATGGTGAAGCTGGTGCGCCGCTTTGTCAGCCGCTTCGGCCTGCCGCTGGTGGTGCTGTCGCTGCTGTGGCTCACCTGGCAGTTCGCAACGCAGTTGCAGGCCCAGGGCTTCGAGGCCTTCTGGTCGCGGCCGGGCAACGGCTCCATGGGCCTGTTCAGCGCACTCGACCTGGTAATTGCCATGCCGGTGTCCTGGCTGCCCCTGGTGGCCGACTACGCGCGCCATGGCAAGCGCAGCCAGGGCCGCGTAGGCGGCGCATTCGGCGGCACCTGGCTGGGCTATGCGCTGGCCAACGTCTGGTGCTATGGCCTGGGCGTGCTGGTGGTGAGCGTGGCGCAGCCGGGCACCACGCTGGTGATGGCGCTGCTGCTGGCGCAGGGCGGCCTGGTGGCGCTCGGCCTGATCCTGATCGACGAACTCGACAACGCCTACGGCGACGTGTACTCGGGCGCGGTGTCCTCCCACAGCCTGCAGCCGCGCTTGAGCGTGCGCCGCTGGGGCATCGTGATCGCGCTGGTCTGCATCGCGCTGGCGCTGGTGCTGCCGATGCACAGCCTGGAACCCTTCCTCTTGCTGCTCAGCTCGGTCTTCGTGCCGCTGTACGGCGTGATCCTGGGCCGCCTGGGGCTGGGCAGCGCCTGGTCCCCTGAGCGCCGCGTGGACTGGAGCGCGGCCCTGATCTGGATTGCCGGCATTGCCATCTATCACGCCTGTGGCAAGTGGGCGCCGCAATGGGGCTCGGCCTTGCCCGCGCTGGCAACGACCTTCGTGCTGGCCTGGCTTACGCGTCCGTCGCCGTCGGCGGCAGGCGGTGCGTCGGCACTGGCGCAAAGCCGTGGTTGAGCGGCCCATGGCCGTGGCCCACCTGCACATCGGAACCGGCCTGCATGGCGCCGATGACGTAGGCGCGCGCGCTGGCCACCGCTTCGGGCAGGGGCGAGCCCAGCGCCAGATGCGCGGCAATGGCCGAGGACAGCGTGCAGCCGGTGCCGTGCAGATTGCGGCTGGCGATGCGCGCCGAAGCCAGGCGCAGCGAGCGGCCTTCGCGCTGGGCCAGCAGGTCCACCACCTCGTCGCCGGGCAGATGGCCGCCCTTGAGCAGCACGGCGCGCGCGCCGAGTGCCAGCAGTTCCTCGGCCGCGGCCTCGAGCGCATGCGCGGCTTCGATCGGGTGGCCGACCAGCAGCGCCGCCTCATCCAGGTTGGGCGTGATGACCACCGCGCGCGGGAACAGCTCGCGCACCAGGCCCTCGACGGTCTCGGCGGCGATCAGGCGGTCGCCGCTGGTGGCCACCATCACCGGGTCGAGCACGACGTTGGGCAGCTTGTAGTGGTCGATGGCCCAGGCCACCACTTCGACCACCTCGGGCGCATGCAGCATGCCGAGCTTGACCGCGTCCACGCCGATGTCTTCCACCACCGCCTGGATCTGTGCCTTCAGGAAGATCGGCGGCACCGCATGGATGCCGTAGACGCCCTGGGTGTTCTGCGCGGTGAGCGCGGTGATGGCGGTCATGCCGTAGCAGCCCAGGGCCGCAAAGGTCTTCAGGTCGGCCTGGATGCCGGCGCCGCCGCCGCTGTCGGAACCGGCGATGGACAGCACGCGGGCGTAGCGCACAGCGGATTGCGGCGAGCGGGAAAATGCAGGGGTCGTCATGTTGAAAATTATCCGTCACGCTTTCCATGCGTCTTTCTGATGCCATGAATTTCGAGCATGCAGCCATCCTCGGCGCCGGCCTGATGGGCCGTCTGCTCGCCGTCGCGCTGGCACAAGCCGGCTGCAAGGTCGACCTGTACGAAGCCGGCAGCGATCAGGCCGAGGGCGCCGCAGCACGCGTGGCCGCCGCCATGCTGGCGCCGCTGGCCGAATCGGCGGTGGCGCCGGCGCCGCTGGTGCGCATGGGCCACCACGCCCTGGCCCGCTGGCCGCAATTGCTGGCGACGCTGAAGGAGCCGGTGTTCTTCCAGCGCGAAGGCACGCTGGTGCTGTGGCACCGCCAGGATGCACCCGAGGCGATGCGCCTGGCGCGCGTGCTGCAAGGCACTTGCAAGGCGGTGCCGGAACTGCCGGCCATGCGGAACATCGACGCCGCAGGCATTGCCGCGCTCGAACCTTCACTGGGCACGCGCTTCACGCAGGGCCTGTTCCTGCCGCAGGAAGGCCAACTCGACAACCGTGCGCTGCTGGCCTCGCTGCTGGCCAGCCTGCAGGCCTTGCCCACGGTGTGCCTGCACTGGCATTCGCCGCGCCAGCCCGACGACTTCACCCCCGGCACGGCCGGCCAACCCGACTGGGTGATCGACTGCCGCGGCCTGGGTGCCAAGCCGCAGTGGCGCGCGCTGCGCGGCGTGCGCGGCGAGGTGATCCGGGTGCATGCGCCGGAGGTGCGGTTGACCCGGCCGACCCGGCTGGTGCATCCGCGCTACCCGCTCTACATCGCGCCCAAGCCGGACGGGGTCTTCGTCATCGGCGCCACCGAGATCGAGTCGGAGGACATGTCGCCGGCCAGCGTGCGCTCGACCCTGGAGCTGCTCTCTGCCGCCTACGCGGTGCACAGCGGCTTCGCCGAAGCGCGCATCCTGGAGGTCGCCACCCAGTGCCGCCCCACCCTGCCAGACAACCTGCCCGATGTACGCCAGCCGCAGCCCCGCGTGCTGCAGGTCAACGGCCTGTACCGCCACGGGTTCATGATCGCGCCGGCGGTGCTCGACATCGTGCTGGAGTTGCTGGCCCAGGGCCGCTCGCCACTGGCCGAGTGCTTGGGCCTGCCCGGCATGCGGCAACTGCCGAACAAGAGCCTCGAGACAACGACATCCCCATGAAGGTCCTCATCAACGACACCCCGCACGAGCTGGCGCCGGACGCCCGCTTGCCCGACGCGCTGCAAGCCATCCAGGCCGCGCCCCCCTATGCCGTGGCCATCAACCGCGAATTCGTCCCGCGCTCGCAATACCCGGCGCGCGTGCTGCAACCGGATGACCGCATCGAAGTGATCCGCCCCGTCACGGGCGGTTGAGGACTCCCACATGACCACCACCAACGACAACGACGCCCTCATCCTCTACGGCCAGCGCTTCGAAAGCCGCCTCCTGCTGGGCACCGCGCGCTACCCCTCGCCCGATGTGCTCGAAGCCGCCGTGCGCCGCGCTCGCCCCGCGATGCTCACTGCCTCGCTGCGCCGCCAGACCGCCACGCCGGGCTCGGCCAACAGCGACAACGGCTTCTGGGAGATGCTGCGCGAACTCAAGGTGCCGGTGCTGCCCAACACCGCCGGCTGCCACAGCGTGGCGGAAGTGGTCGCCACCGCCCAGATGGCGCGCGAGCTGTTCGATACGCCCTGGATCAAGCTCGAGCTGATCGGCGACGACTACACCCTGCAACCCGACACGCTCAACCTCGTCGATGCCGCCGCGCAGTTGATCCGCGATGGCTTCCAGGTGCTGCCCTACTGCACCGAAGACCTGGTGCTGTGCCAGCGCCTGGTCGACGTCGGCTGCCAGGCGGTGATGCCCTGGGCAGCGCCCATCGGTACCGGCCGCGGCCCGGTCAACCCCTATGCGCTGCGCCTGCTGCGCGAGCGCCTGTCGGTCCCGCTGCTGGTGGACGCCGGCCTGGGCCTGCCCTCGCATGCCTGCCAGGTGATGGAATGGGGCTACGACGGCGTGCTGCTCAACACGGCAGTGGCGCTGGCGCAGGACCCGGTCGCCATGGCCGGCGCCTTTGCCGATGCGGTGGCAGCCGGCCGCGCCGCCTACCGGGCCGGCGCCATGACGGCGCAGGAATCCGCCCAGCCCAGCACGCCGGTGCTGGGCACGCCCTTCTGGCACCACGACACGCAATGAACAGCAACGATCAGCAACGCATGGCGCAAGCCATCGTCCAAGCGCATGCATCGCGTTTTGGCACCGACACGCAAACGGCGAGCACAGAGGACTTCAGCAGCCAGGATCCGGTGTACCGCGCCGCCAAGACGGCCTGCCTGCGCCTGGGCTTCATCGCGGTCGATGCCGAGTGCCTGGGCCGCGCCTGGCAAGCGCAGACGGCACGCACCGGCCACTTCGACGCGGCGGCCTGGCCGGCCACGCCGGCCGATTTCGGCATGGCCAGCTTTCCACCCGCGGCGCGCCCCGCCGCCTTCGCGCGCTGCCCGACCGATCTTGGCCTGTATGCGGTGCTGCCCGATGCCGCCTGGGTCGGCCGCTGCGCCCGCGCCGGCGTGCCCACCGTGCAGTTGCGCTTCAAGTCCGAGGATGCGCAGGCCATCGAGCGCGAAGTGCGCGCGGCCGTCGAGGCGGTGCGCGGCACCCGGGCGCTGCTCTTCATCAACGACCATTGGCGCGCCGCCATCGCGGCCGGCGCCTACGGCGTGCATCTGGGCCAGGAAGACCTGGACGCCTTGACGCCCGAGGAACTGCGCCAGATCCGCGAGGCCGGCCTGCGCCTGGGCGTCAGCACCCACGGCTACGCGGAAATGCTGCGCGCCGACGCGGTGGGCCCGAGTTACATCGCCATGGGCGCGGTCTTTCCCACCACCTTGAAGAGGATGGCGACCGCGCCGCAGGGCCTGGCGCGGCTCGATGCCTATGCGCGGCTGACCCGCGGCTACCCGCAGGTGGCGATCGGCGGCATCGACGAGGCGCGTCTTGCGTCGGTGCTGGCCACAGGCGTGGGTTCGGTGGCCGTGGTGCGCGCCATCGTGACGGCAGACGACCCGGAGGCCACCTGCGCCCGCTGGTCGGCCATCATCCGCCCGGGCTCAGCGGAAAGCGCTCCAACATCCGCCGGCCCATCGGCGTGATGGCCTGCACCACGGCAGGCGGCTGGTCGTAGCCCGAAAGGGTACGCACCGGCGGCGGAATCTCTGCTCTCACGTGGCCGGCCATCTTCAGGATGCGCAGGCCGTCGACGTCGTCGCCGACTGACAGCGCGACAGGCAGTTCCACCATCGAGAGCTTGTGCAACAAGACCAGGGACATGTCAGCACCACCGCGCTTGGAAGACGGCCTCAGCTTACCAGCCGTCCGTTGCTGCCGATGACGGCAACGTCGACGAACTGGTTGCCCTCGCGGTTGCTGCGGCCGAAGTTGATCTTGACCCCGCCCAGGTCGAAGGACTCGATGCCGGCCAGCGCGGCCATCAGCGCGGCGCGCGTCGGCGCCGGGCCGGCGCGGCGCAAGCCTTCGGCCAGCACCAACGCATCCATGTAGCCCTCCAGGCTGGGCAGCGAGAACTGCTTGCTGCCGCTGGCCTCCATGTCGGCCTGGTAGCGTCGCACCAGTTCGAAGCGAGTGGCAAAGGGCGAAGGCACGACGATCGCGAAGCCGATGCCGCGTGCCTCGTCGCCCAGCGGCGTGAGCGAACTGGCCATGATCGACAGGCCATACACCGTGCTGTTGCCGCCGGCCTTGCGCAGCGCCCTGATGAAAAGCGGCGCGGTGCCCGCCAGGCCGGTGATCACCACCTGCGGCGCCGCCTTGGCAATGGCCTGCGCCGCCGGCTCCACTTCCAGGCTGATGGTGCTGGGCGTGGTGGCGATCACCACGGGTTCGAGCTTGTGCCTGGCCAGCGAGGCCTTGCAGGCCGCCAGCACGGACTGGCCGAGCGGGTCGTTGGAATGGGCGATGCCGATCTTGTTGATGCCAAGCACCACTGCGTTGGCAACCAGCTTGTCGACCTCCTGGTCGTAATTGGCGCGCACCCAGAAGGTGTTGGGCGCGTTCTTCTTGCGCAGCGCCACCGTGCCGGTGTTGGGGCCAACCACCGCCATGCCGGGCACCGCGTCCATGATCTCGGCCACTTGGCGGGTGCCCAGCGGATGGAGCATGGCGAGCACCGAGGCGTCGGCAGAGAAAAGCGTGGCGTTGGCCTTGGCGACCTCGGGCTTGAACTTGTCGTCGGCCATCACCAGTTCGATCTTCGTGCCGTGGATGCCGCCGGCCTTGTTGATGGCGTTGATGCAGGCGCTCGAGCCCGCGAAGAGACCGGAGCCGTTCGGCTTTTCGACCCCGCTGTTGTCGAAGCTGCAGCCGATGCGGATGGTCTTGGCCTGCGCGAAGGCAGGCAGGCCCAGCGCGCTGACCGCGGCGGCCCCGGCGACACGCGTCAGGATCTGGCGCCGCGTGCGGCCGCTCTTGGACAAGGTGGACGATGCGCTGGCTTCCGATGCGTTCATTCTTCTTCGCTCTTCAGTCTGGTTGGCCGGTGATTGTCACCAAATGTAGCCCAGGACCTGTGACGCTTCAGCGTCCGTTTCCGCTCGTGCAGCCTGCCACTAAAACCAAGGAGCTACAGCGCCGATCAAATAGGGCGCCAGCGTGAATTTCTACCCGAACAGTTTCATGATCGAAATGCCGTTGCGCTGCCCTTTGTCCTCGTCGCAGTTGTTGAACACCACATGCGTGTTGCGCACCTTGTAGGCAATGCGCACGCTCTCGGCCGCCAGCTCGCGCAGCTCCGCGTCGCTGTAGTCGTAGTCGAAGCGCTCCGCCGCCGAGCTGGCACCCTTGATGTTGTAGGTGTCGACGTTGCGGCCGTGCAGGCGCACCAGCGCGTAGTCCGGATGCGTGGCCTCGGCCAGCATCGGCACGCTGTTGGCAAAGCCCTGCGGCCCGTCGACCACGGTGTGCACCGCGCCCAGTTCGCGCAGCAGCGCCAGGGTGGATTCGCGGTGCCCGGCCGTGTCCAGCCAACTGGCGTGGCGAAACTCGATGCTCACCACCTGCCCGGCCATCTGCTCCACGCAGTGCGTGACGTGGGCCACGCCCTCGCGGTTGCGCATCAGCCAGGGCGGAAACTGGAAATGCACCAGCCCCAGCTTGCCGGCGTTCTTCAGCGGCGCCAGCGCCTCGTGAAAGCGCCGCCACAGCTCGGCATTGATTTCCGCCGGCATGTCCTTGTTGTAGTAGAGGTTGCGGGGGCTGCGCCCCGCCAGTGCCTGCTGGATGTCCTTGTGCAGCACGTTGGGCTGCGTCTGGTGGCGAGGCGGAAGGCCTTCACGTTGAAGACGAAGTTCTCCGGCGTGCGATCGGCCCAGGCCTGCGCCGTCGGCGGGGCCGGAATGGCGTAGTAGCTGGAGTCGACCTCCACCGTCGGGAAGATCGACGCGTAGTAGCGCAGGCGCGCCTCCGGCGTCTTCGCTTCCTTGGGATAGAAGCGGCCGCAGTCGATCAGGGTCTTGTCGGTCCAGGATGCGGTGCCTACCAGGATGCTCACGCCAAACCTCCGGTTCTCTCGCTCATCAGCCGCGCAATGCTAAGCGAGCCAGGACCTCGTGCCGGCTTTGGCCGACGAGGCTGCGCACGAGGAGCAGTTCGCTCACCGTCCAGATGAGCGGGTCGATGGGCTGCGGTGCCAAGGGCAGGTCGTCATAGAACAGGCACAGGTGCGGTGTGAAGACGGGACTTGCGGGCCCGGATGCCAGCCCCGCTTCGACCAGGGCGGCATAGAGCGACTGCTGCAGACGCGTCACGCCTTCCGCCTCGTCTGCGCCCAGCAGCACAACCGGCATGTTGCGCCGCTTGCGCCTGAAGCTGGCGACATGGTCGAAGCTTGCATGGAATGGCGAGGCCGCGCCCGCCACCGGCTGCGCGGCATGAAGCGCTGCCTCGATCACGCGCGGTGGCACGCCGCCCGCGAAGTCGCCGATCAGATGCAGGGTGACATGAAAGCGCTCGGGACCGAGCGATCTGCCCTTGAGCCGGTGCTGCTTGCGCAGCGCCTGCGTCAGGCCTTCGATGCGCAGCGCGGTCTGGGCATCAGGCCGGATGGCGAAGAACAGCCGGTCGATCTGCGATGCCATGCCCCAGTGTATTCTTACCAAACTCCAATCGATACTTTGTAGGTACCACGATGGCCGCCACCGCCACACTGTCCAGCAAGTTCCAGATCTCCATTCCCAAGGCTGTGCGTGACGAACAGCATTGGACCGCCGGTCAGGAATTCGTCTTCATCCCCAAAGGCAAGGGCGTGTTGGTGATGCCGGTGCCGGAGTTGAAGGACCTGGCCGGCATTGCCAAGGGTGCACGCACCGAGGACGTCCGCGACCGCAAGGACCGTTACTGATGGCGAGGCAACTGCTCGTCGTCGACACCTCGGCCTGGATCGAATGGCTGATCGGCAGCGAGCTCGGCAAGAAGCTCGGCAAGCAGTTCCCGGACCGGGAACAATGCGTCGTTCCAACCATCGTGCAACTCGAGTTGTCCAGATGGCTGGTCCGCGAAGTCGGTGAGGAGCGCGCCGACCAGGTGATCGCCTACACGCAAAAGTGCAACGTCATCCCTTTGGACACCGCCATCGCATTGCTCGCCGCCGACCTGCACCGCGAGCACAAGCTGGCGACAGCTGACGCGATCGTCTACGCGACGGCCCGGCAACTGGGGGCGCACCTGCTGACCTGCGATGCGCACTTCCAAGGGCTGCCCGAAGTGACGCTGCATGCCAAGCGGTGATTCAGCAGGCCCGCCTGGGCAGCGGCCTCACTCCCACTCAATGATTTCCGATGACCAGAAACCCGCATGGATGCTTGCTTTGAGAGGTCGGGGCATCGTACTTCACCGTCGCTTTTGCCGTCGAAAAACGAACGCTTTTGCTGGCGCGGGAGATGGACTCGGTTTGCGGGGCAGCTACTCCAGCGCATCAATCGTCAACGATCGCCGAGGTTTGCAACAGCATTCTGCAAATCTTCGGCTTCCCTTTCCGGGACACTGGGTGCTGTTCTGCCGAGGCTAGCAGATGGTCTGATCAGCCAGCGAGCCGAAACGCTGCAGCCATGCGCTCCTGCTCTCGAGCACGAACTTTCAGGCTATCGACGATCTTGGGCCACTGCTTCACCGCGGCCTGGCTGCGCAACACCATCTCGTCGGCCAGCTTCTTGGAGACCCGAAAGTACGGCGCCACCGAACGCGCCAGATCGAGGTCCATCGCGTTGTCGGCCTCGCTGACGTTGAGCTTCAGGCCTTGCGACTCGGGCACGGGATTCATGTCGTAGGCATCGGACAGGCGCCAGCCCTTGCCGGGCACGAGGATGAAGCCGTGGTTGCGCAGATGATCGTCGGTGTTGGAGATCAGCATGTTGAACACGATGCGCGACCACAGTTCGCGCAAATCGGCGACGGTGTGCGCGCCGTGATCGATCAGCACCCGGGCGATCTCCAGATAGCTCGCACCTGTCGATGCATCGTCGCCATCCAGGCGGCCGGTGAGCGTCATCGCCGAGGCGAAGTGGAAGTGAAGCCTGCCCGCTGGCGTTTGGTCGAAGCGCCTCACCAGGAAGGTGTGCTGTTGGCTCGCGAACTTGCGGGCCAGGCTTTGCGGCACGGCGAGGCCGCAGCCCTTCGCGAGGGTCTGCACCACCAGTTCCCAGGCGCCCACGTCGTGCTCGTCGCGTAGGCTGGGGAATTTGGCAATCCACAAATGCCCCTGTCCCTGTGGATCGACCATGCTGACCATGGGTCAGCCGCCACAAACTAACGCTTGTTGCCCGCACCCAGCAATGCGTCGGCGAGCAGCGCCAGGGCATCGGCGATCCGCTTGCCAGTGTCCGGCGGCGGCAGCGGCACCTTGAGGCTGCGCACCCCAGTGGCGGGGTCACGTTCGACCCAAGGGTGGGAGGTGCCAGAGCCATTGTCCGGCGAGGTCATCGCCGCCGCCAGTTCCGCACCAAAGCGCAACAAGCCGGACCATGGGTCGGCGTTCGCCGCCGCCGATTCCTGATCGGTTCCGGCGGCCCCTGGTGCAGCCGTTGCGGTCACGGTGACCGCATCTGCGGTCGTCGCACCGATCGGTGCCGCCAGTTCCAGGGCAGCGACCTGGGCGGCTTCCTCAGCCGGAGCCATGGCCTCGCCGTCACCCATGCGCCCGGTGACGTTTTCCACGTCTTTCATGAAGCGGCTCAGCCGGGATCCGCCAAGCGACACTTCGGCGCTGCCGCCGTCCAGAATCCCGGCGGACAGGGAACGTTTGAACGCGTGCACCGATAGCATGCCCTCCTCGATGGTTCCCTTGGCCACATAGTTGACGATCTGTACCGGGTGCTTCTGCCCCATTCGGTGCACACGCGCAATACGCTGTTCCAACACCGCCGGATTCCATGGCAAATCCATGTTGACCAGCGTCGAGGCGTGCTGCAGGTTGAGGCCGGTGCTGCCGGCGTCGGTCGACAGGAACACGCGGCAATCCGGATCGTCGCGAAAGCGCTCGATCAGTGCCGGACGCTGCTCCGACGGCACACCGCCATGAAAGCTGACATAACCGATGCCGCGCGCCTCGAGCCGGCGGATGACAATGGCGTGTGTGCGCGTCCATTGGCTGAACACCACCGCTTTTGCGCCCGGCTGGACGAACAGCCCCTCGAACAACTCCGCCAGTTCGTCCGCCTTGACACCGTGGTCGGTCGCCTGGTCGAGCAGGTAGGTGCTGTTGCACGACATGCGCATGTTCTGCAAGGCGCAGGTGAGGCGGCGCTGGTCCTGGTCGGAGAGAAATTTCATCTTCCGCCAGCGCTGGACGATCTTCGCCACGACGTCCGCGTTCTCTGCGTGGTACAGCATCTGCATCTCGGTCATTGGCACCAGCAGGTTCTGATCGGTGCGGCTCGGCAACTGCAGCAGCACCTCGGACTTGCGCCGCCGGATCATGACCGGCGCCAGGGTCTGGCCGATCTTGTCGAGGCCGGTGTAGCCCGTGACACGGCCGCCCTCGTCCCGAACCTGGTGCTCATGCAGCAGCTTCCAGGTCGGACCGAGGCGGTGCTGATCGACAAACTGGACGATCGAGATGAGTTCCTCCAGCTTGTTTTCCAGCGGGGTTCCTGTCAGCACGATCGCATACGTGCTGTCGATGCGCTTGAGCGCCTTTGCCGCGATGGTGTTCCAGTTCTTCACCCGCTGCGCCTCATCGACGATGACGAGGTCCGGCGCCCAGGCGGAGATCAGATCGAGGTCGGATTTGAGCTTCTCGAAATTGGTGATCTTGCAAAAGTCTTCCCCGGCATATTCCTTTTGCCGCTGGGCCCGCCCGCCACCGATTACCCTGGACGTGCGACCGGAAAAGCGCAGTATTTCGCTTTGCCACTGGTATTTCAGCGACGTCGGGCAGACCACGAGTACCTTGGCAGCATCGAAATGCCGCGCCAGAACCTCCGCCGCGGCGATCGCCTGGATGGTCTTGCCCAGACCCATCTCGTCACCGATCAGCGCGCGGCCAGCGCGTACGGCAAACAGCGCGCCTTCGGCCTGGTACGGATACAGCGGCACTTTGAGCAGTTTCTTCCAGCGAGTGCCTGCAGCGCCATCCGGGAATAGATCGACCAACGCCGCGGCGCGGCGCGCCGCATCACTCCTGCCGGCGACGAAGTCGAGCGCGTCGTCGTAGGCGCGCAGTTCGTGGCCCGTGCGCGCCGCAAGTGCGACAAAGCGTCCGATTTTGTCGAAGCGATCCTCTGGCAGGCGCCAGCCTTGCGATGCGTCGAACAAATCGGCCGCCGAGCGCGCGAGCGCGGTGGGGCAATCCGTACCGGCACGGAAATGAATTGTGCGGGTACCGTCGTTGCGCAAATACAGCTCGGAAAAAGTGGGCTGGTAGCCACGCGCGAATGCCGACTTGGCGCCGCGTTTTCTTGCCAGCCGCGCGAGCGTGAATTCAACGTGTTTGCAGGTGCCCAGTTCGTTGGTCGCGAAGTCGGGGCAGGCGCAGAAATTGTCGCCTGGCTGCGACCCGCGGATGGCCAGGTAATAGGTGGATTTCGACTCCGGATTGCTGACGCGGAACTCGGAGAAAAACGGCTCCGAGCCGATGTTCTCCAGCCCGAACACCTGCTCGCGCCCGAATTGGCGGCGCAGAGCACGCTGCCACTCGATCGGCGCAAGCCCTGGCGGTGCATGGGTTCGCGACAGCTTGGGTCCCGGTGGCAGCTTGGCGGGCTTCTGCTGGCGCTTCATGGCATCGACTGATTCAGGTTGGGCAGGCTGCATTTTGCCAAGCCGGTGAGGGTAACCGTCCGGTTGACATCGAGATGCTCGGTACGCTCGGTCAACACCGGTACCTTGCGGCCCTGTCTGAAGGCATGTTCGATTTCAACGGCAATTGCGACCGTTCGGACCTGGTCGTTGTCGAGGTGTCAGACCATGATTTATCAGCGAATTTACCGCCAACCGTCAGGCTCCAAATCCATGGGACGAAAAATTATCACCAGCCAGCTCGCCCCGAATTTTGCCGTCAGATTTACCGTCAGATTCCTGCCAATGTATTTGGGCCGATGCCGCAACAAGAAGCCGAATTACCTTTGCAGCTCATGCGCTTGAACCGTGCTCTTTGTCTTGTTCATCATGTGTCACGGATAGTTGATAGAGATCAGTAACCGATTGATTTAAAAGGATATTTCCAAAATCTCGCAAGGCCCTCACTCCCACTCGATCGTCGCCGGCGGCTTGCTCGAGACGTCGTAGGTCACGCGGTTGATGCCGCGCACCTCGTTGATGATGCGCCCCGACACCTTCTTCAGGAGCGCATAGGGCAGCTCGGCCCAGTCGGCCGTCATGAAGTCGCTGGTCTGCACCGCGCGCAACGCCACCACGTAGTCGTAGGTGCGGCCATCGCCCATCACGCCCACGCTCTTGACCGGCAGGAAGACGGTGAAGGCCTGGCTGGTCAGGTCGTACCAGGTCTTGCCGCTGGCCTCGTCCTTGAAGTTGCGCAGCTCCTCGATGAAGATCGCGTCGGCGCGGCGCAGCAGGTCGGCGTATTCCTTCTTCACCTCGCCCAGGATGCGCACGCCCAGGCCGGGGCCCGGGAAGGGATGGCGATAGACCATCTCGGGCGGCAGGCCCAGGGCCACGCCCAGTTCGCGCACCTCGTCCTTGAACAGGTCGCGCAGCGGCTCCAGGAGCTTGAGGCCCAGCTGTTCCGGCAGCCCGCCCACGTTGTGATGGCTCTTGATGGTCACGGCCTTCTTGCTCTTGGCGCCGCCGGACTCGATCACGTCCGGGTAGATGGTGCCTTGCGCCAGCCACCTGGCGCCCTTGGCGCCGGCGCTGGTGAGCTTGGCGGCTTCCTGCTTGAAGACGGTGACGAACTCGCCGCCGATGATCTTGCGCTTGGCTTCCGGGTCGCTCACGCCGGCCAGCTTGCCCAGGAACAGGTCGCTCGCATCGACCCGGATCACCTTCGCGTGCAGCTTGCCGACGAACATGTCCATGACCATGTCGCCTTCGTTCAGGCGCAAGAGGCCGTGATCGACGAACACGCAGGTGAGCTGGTCGCCGATGGCGCGGTGGATCAGCGCCGCCGCCACCGAGGAGTCGACGCCGCCCGACAGGCCCAGGATCACTTCCTCGTCGCCCACCTGCTCGCGGATCTTCTCCACCGCCTCGGCGATGTGGTCGCGCATCACCCAGTCCGGCTTGACATCGCAGATGCCCAGCACGAAGCGCTCCAGGAGCGCCTTGCCCTGTACCGTGTGCGTGACCTCGGGGTGGAACTGCACGCCGTAGAAGCGCCGTTCCTCGTCGGCCATGCCGGCGATCGGGCAGGACTCGGTGGAAGCCATCAGCTTGAAGCCGGGCGGCAGTTCGGTCACCTTGTCGCCGTGGCTCATCCAGACGTTGAGCATGCCGTGGCCTTCGGGCGTCGTGAAGTCGGCGATGTCCTTCAGCAAGGCCGTGTGGCCGCGCGCGCGCACCGCCGCAAAGCCGAATTCGCGCTTGTGGCCACCCTCGACCTTGCCGCCCAGCTGGTGCGCCATGGTCTGCATGCCATAGCAGATGCCCAGCACCGGCACGCCCAGCTCGAACACCGCGGCCGGGGCCTTGTCGGTGCTTTCCTCGTACACGCTGGCGTGGCTGCCCGACAGGATCACGCCCTTGAGCGTCCCGTCCTTGGCGTATTCACGCACCCACTCGTCGCTCACGTCGCAGGGGTGGACCTCGGAGTACACATGCGCCTCGCGCACGCGCCGCGCGATCAGCTGGGTGACTTGCGAGCCGAAGTCGAGGATGAGGATCTTCTGGTGTTGCATGGAAAAGGTCTTCTCAAAGATTGCGGAAATTCGTGTCGGTGAAGTCGATCCATTCGCGCACGCCGGCCTTGTCTGCCTGGGTGCTGAGCTCCTTGAAGAAGCGATCGATGTATTCCTTGGCCAGGCCGTTGCGGTAGTCCTCGGTCCAGGCCGTCTCCTCGTCTTCCAAGGCGCGCTCGGCCTGGTAGGCAATCAGGCTGGACAAGGTCAGCAGCGTGGTCGGGAAGTCGACGAAGTGGATCGGATTGGCCGGGTCGGTGGGCCGGTAGACCGAGAGTACGCCACGCGGCCGGTTGCTGGCCTTGTCCAGGGTGCGGGTGGTCAACTGGAAGCCGCGCCGCACCAGTTCGCTCTTGAAGGCCTCGTGGGTGGCCGGGTCGAGCTGATCCAGCTTGGCGGGCTTGAACACGAACATCTTGCCGGGATGCGCCTCGGTCTTCAGCGCCTCGATGGCGCCCACCAGGAAGTTGTGGACATAGCCATAGGCCAGCGCATAGCTCAGCGAATAGCGGTCGCCTTCCTTGCCGGTGGGCACCTTGTCGTGCATGGAAGCCCAGACGGATGCGAGCACCGCGGCCGTGGCCGCGCACAGGGTCATCAGGTTGGCCCAGGGTTCGAAGACGCCGTTGCCCGTGCCTGCCCAGATCACCGCGAGCACGAAAGCCAGCGTCGCCAGCACCGCCGCGAAGAGGCCCCGACCGCGGAAGCGCTCCCAGAGCAGCTTCAGATAGTTGCGGTACGAGGGCTTGAACATCGGGCGAGTCCTTGGGCGAACGGCTCGCCTTACTCAGCCCGGTAGTTCGGCGCTTCCTTGGTGATCTGGACGTCGTGCACGTGGCTTTCGCGGATGCCGGCGGCGGTGATCTCGACGAACTCCGCCTTGGCCTTCATCTCCTCGATGGTGGCGCAGCCGCAGTAGCCCATGCTGGCGCGCAGGCCGCCGGACATCTGGTAGACGATGGAAACCATCGAGCCCTTGTAGGGCACGCGGCCCTCGATGCCTTCGGGCACCAGCTTGTCGGCGTTCGGGTTGCCGGTGGTGGCTTCCTGGAAGTAGCGGTCGGCGCTGCCCTGCTGCATGGCGCCGATCGAGCCCATGCCGCGGTAGCTCTTGTAGCTGCGGCCCTGGTAGAGCACGATTTCGCCGGGCGCCTCTTCGGTGCCGGCGAACATGCCGCCCATCATCACGGTGCTGGCGCCGGCGGCGATGGCCTTGGCGATGTCACCCGAGTAGCGGATGCCGCCGTCGGCAATCAGCGGCACGCCGCTGCCCAGCAGCGCGGTGGCCACGTTGTCGATCGCCATGATCTGCGGCACGCCCACGCCCGCGACGATGCGCGTGGTGCATATCGAGCCAGGGCCGATGCCCACCTTCACCGCGTCGGCGCCGGCATCGGCCAGGGCACGCGCGGCATCGCCGGTGGCGATGTTGCCGCCGATCACGTCGACCTGCGGATAGTTGTTCTTGACCCAGCGCACGCGCTCGATCACGCCGGCGCTGTGGCCGTGCGCGGTGTCGACCACGATGGCGTCGACACCGGCCTTCACCAGCGCCTCGACGCGCTCTTCGGTGCCGGCACCGACGCCGACCGCCGCGCCCACGCGCAGGCGGCCCGAGGGGTCGCGCGCCGCGTTCGGGAAGCTGGTCTGCTTGGTGATGTCCTTGACGGTGATCAGGCCCTTGAGCACGAATTCCTTGTCGATGACCAGCAGGCGCTCGAGCTTGTGCTTGTTCAACAGGGCCTTGGCTTCGCTCAGGGTGGTGCCGTCGGGTACCGTGATCAGCCGCTCGCGCGGCGTCATGATCTCGCTCACGGGCACGTCATAGCGGTTTTCGAAGCGCAGGTCGCGCCCCGTCACGATGCCCACCACCTTGCCGCCGTCCACCACCGGGAAGCCGGAAATGCCCAGTTCTTCCGACAACTGCATCACCTGCAGCACGGTATGGGTGGGGGTGATCACCACGGGGTCGCGCAGCACGCCCGATTCGTAGCGCTTGACCCTCGCCACTTCGGCCGCCTGCTGCTGCGCCGTGAGGTTCTTGTGGACGATGCCCATGCCGCCTTCCTGCGCGATTGCAATCGCGAGGCGCGCTTCGGTCACCGTGTCCATCGCCGCGGAAACCAGCGGCAGGTTCAAGGTGATGTTGCGCGAGAGTCGGGTGGCGAGGGAGGTGTCCTTGGGCAGGACCTGGGAGAACGCTGGCACCAGCAACACGTCGTCGAAGGTGAGCGCTTTGCCGAGAAGGCGCATGGGTGAAGCTCCAAAAGACGGATTGTAACGATTGATCGGTACTTACCCGCGCCGGCCCCGGCAGATGGGCCCACACGCTGCCGGCAAACAAAGGTATGTGGCGGATTCACCGCGCCCGCCGACGGCGTTGTTGTCCAAACAGGTTGCAAAAGGTAAGCCGGCGCTAAACTGCCGGCATGAAACTCGTGTTGCATTGGCTCGTGACGGGATGCGTTTGCTGCTTGCTGCCGCTCGCGGCCCACGCTCAATGGCAATGGACCGACAAGAACGGCAAGACGGTCTTCAGCGACACCGCCCCGCCGCCTGAGGTGCCGGAAAAGAACATCCTGCGCCGCGGCAACGCGCCCGCGCCGCGCCCCAACCCCAATGTGGTGGTGCTCAATCCCGGCGCCGAACCCGAGGGCAAGCCGGCCGCGGCCGCCGCAGCGCCGACTGCAGCCAAGCCTGCGGGCGAGGCCAAGCCCGGCGTCGACAAGGAACTCGAAGAGAAGATCAAGAAGGCCGAAGAGGCCGAGAAGGCGAAGAAGGCCGCCGAGGCACAGAAGATCGCCCAGGCCAAGGCCGAGAACTGCACCCGTGCCCGCCAGGCCAAGGCCACCTACGACAGCGGCATCCGCGTGGCTCGGCTGAATGCCCAGGGCGAGCGCGAGATCATCGACGACAACATGCGCGCCGAGGAGCAAAAGCGCCTGCAGGCGGTCATCGCCAGCGACTGCAAGTAGCAGCGGTCGGGCCGCCCCAAGGCGGCCGCGCCTCCTCCACGGGAGGTGGCGAACTACACGAGAGCGAAGCCGAGTGAGAAGCCGGGAGGCCGTAGTTCAGTAGCCGGACTTGGCGCCGGCGCGGCGCTTGGCGAACAGGCCGGTGCCGCGAGCGCCTTGCCTGGCGAAGCGCTCGCGCCTCGCGACCTTCGGGTCGACCGTGAGATCGCGGCACAGTTCGATGCGGTCGCCGTCCTTCAAGGCGCAATCCCAGGCCACCGCCCTGCCCCACACCCCCGGCTGCAGGGCCCGCCAATCGAGCTCAGGAAGCTGCGCCGCCAAGCGGCTGGCCAGAACAGCGCGCTCCGCCGTCGCACCATCCTGCAGGTTCAGCACTTGCTCGTAGACTACCCGCGGGGCGGGCGAGCAAACGAGCGTGATCTGGATCGTCATGGCACTTCAGCATAGACCTGCTCGGCCCGCTTGACGAAGGCGTCGACCAGGGTCGAGGCCACCTTGTCGAACACCGGACCCACCAGGGTCTGCAAGGTGACGCTGTCAAATCCGTAGTGCAGCTCCAGCTCGACCCGGCAGGCACGCTCGCCCTCGCCGCCAACCGGCGTGAACTTCCAGGTGCCGTCGAGCCGCGAGAAAGGTCCGTCGACCAATTTCAGATGCACCTCACGCCCCGGCACATGGGTGTTGCGGGTGGTGAAGGCATGGTGAAAGCCGCCGAAAGCCAGGCCGACCTCGGCCGTCATGCCGACTTCGTCCTGCTCGAGGACGCGCGACTTGTCGCACCAGGGCAGGAACTCCGGATAGCGCGCCACATCGGTGACCAGGATGTACATCTCCTCGGCGCTGAACCAGATGAGGACGGACTTGTGGACGGTTTTCATAGAATCGCAAGGCAGGCGCGACGATTGTATTGAAGCCATGCAGCCCCATTTGCGAGAAGAACATGGCATCCAAGAAACCCGACCCCTCCACCCGCATCGCCGACAACAAGAAGGCCGCGTACAACTATTTCTTCGAAGAGCGCTTCGAGGCCGGCATGGTGCTCGAGGGCTGGGAGGTCAAGGCCCTGCGCGAAGGCAAGGTCCAGCTGACCGACGGCTACGTGGTGATCCGGGAGGGCGAGCTCTTCGTCATCGGCTGCCAGATCAATCCGCTCAAGAGTGCCTCGACCCACGTCAACCCGGATGCGGTGCGCACCAAGAAGCTGCTCTTGCACAAGGAACAGATCCGCCGCCTGATCGGCAAGATCGAGCAGAAGGGCTACACCCTGGTGCCGCTCAACCTGCACTGGAAGGCCGGCAAGGTGAAGTGCGAGATCGCGCTGGCCAAGGGCAAGGCCGAGCACGACAAGCGCGACACCATCAAGGACCGCGAAGGCAAGCGCGAGGTGGAGCGCGTCATGAAGAGCCGCAACCGCTGACTTTTTTTGCTCGGGCGGCGGAATAATCCGCACGCCGCTGGTGTTCATGCCAGGAGAACGCTCGCACCACCCGCATGACCACCGCCCCCATCGTCGCCTGCATCCCGGCCCTGCGCCGCTATGCCCGCGCACTCACCGGCGACGCCTGGGCGGCCGATGACCTGGTGCAGGACACGCTGGAGCGCGCATGTGCCAAGTGGCGCCTGTGGCGCGTCGGCAGCGACCTGCGGGCCTGGCTCTTCACCATCATGCACAACGTCCACCTCAACCAGGTGCGAGTCGCGTCACCGCGCGCGCTGGTCGACATCGACGAACTGGCGCAGGAGCTGAAGGCGCCGCAGACCGAGCCCGGCCTAATGCTCGACCTGCAGCGCTGCCTGCTGCAACTGCCGCAGGAGCAGCGCGCCGTGCTGCTGCTGGCTGCCCTGGAGGACTTCTCCTACGACGAGATCGCCAGGGTGCTGGGCATTCCGGCGGGCACGGTGATGTCCAGGCTGTCGCGCGCACGCGTGCGCCTGGCCGAGTTGATGGAAGGCCAGGCACCGGCGCGCCCTCAACTGCGCCGCCTGAAGTGATGTGGGCCCGGAGAACAGCATGAGCACACCCACCGACAACGATGACGACGCACGCGCCTGGGCGGCGCAGCGCGAGGCCTTGCAGGGCCTGCATCGCGCCGTGCTTGATGAAGGCGTGCCGCCGCGCCTGCTGCAGGCCGTGGAGTTGGCGAGCGCGCGGCGCCGCGCGGCAGCACAACGCGGGTGGCAGCTCGGCGCGCTCGCGGCCTCCGTCCTGCTGGCCTTTTCCGCGGGCTGGTTCGGTCATGGCCGCTGGACACAGCGTCCGGCGCCGGCCACCCTGGCCTTCGCGCACGACGCTGCGCTGGCGCATGTCGTGTACTCGCCCGAGAAGCGCCACCCGGTCGAGGTGGCTGCGACCGAGCAGCAGCATCTGGTGCAGTGGCTGTCGCGCCGGCTCGACCGGCCCTTGAAGGTGCCCGAGTTGTCGAGCCTGGGCTACACGCTGGTGGGTGGGCGTCTTCTGCCCGGCGAAGCCGGCGCACGTGCTCAATTCATGTTCGAGGACTCGGCAGGCCAGCGTGTGACGCTCTACATCGGCGCGTTGGCAAAGGGCCATGGCGGCTCTGCCGCCCAGGAGAGCGCATTTCGTTTCGCAGCCGACGACCCGGTCCCCAGTTTCTACTGGGCCGACCAAGGTTTCGGCTACGCCCTGGCCGGCAAGCTGCCTCGCGAGGCACTGCTGGCCATCGCCACCGCCGTGTACAAGCAGCTCTGAACGGGCGCATACACTGCGGCGTCGATTTCACTCGTCGTCAACCAAGGAGAAAGACTCTCATGAAACTGCTCAGTGCTTCGATTCTCGCGGCCGCCCTACTGGCCGGCTGCGGCAGCATGTCGCCGGCGTCCGACACGCCGACCAAGACCGTCGACGGCGTGCTGATCGGACCGACCGGCATGACGCTCTACACCTTCACGCGCGACACCACCGGCAGCGGCAAGTCGGTCTGCAACGGCCAGTGCGCGACCAACTGGCCGCCACTGATGGCATCCGACAGCGCCAAGCCCATGGGCGACTACAGCGTGGTCACGCGCGACGACGGCAAGAAGCAGTGGGCCTACAAGGGCTCGCCGCTGTACTACTGGGTGAAGGATGCGAAGGCCGGCGACCGCACCGGCGATGGCGTGGCGGGCGCCTGGAAGATCGCCCGCCCCTGATTCGCTTCAGGCCCAAGGCCTGAACACAGGCGCTGCTGAGGAATCAGCAGCGCCCTTTTTTTGCCTGGCCGGGCGGGCAGTGGCCGCTGCCGTGGTCGTCATGACCCTTGCCTTTCGATTTCCAGCTGCCTTCGACCCAGCGATAGCCACCGTCCACGCGCACCCAGCGGCCCTGGGCATAGTCGTAGTCGGGACGCGCCGGTTCCCAGCGACCCGGGCGCCAGACATAGTCGTGCTGGTTCCAATGCCAGTTGCCCTGGATCCAGATCTGGCCGGAACGCGGCCCCGGAATGGGTTCGTGACGCGGCGCCGGCGGCGCCACCTGGATCAGCGGGACGTTGACGTTGACCGAGACCTGTGCCGATGCTGCCAACGGTGCGGCTGCTGCAGCGACGAGGGTCATTACCAGGAAAGTTCTACGCATCCTCTTGTCCTTGCTCGAAGTGAAAGGCTCAATCATCGTGGCGACCACGATGGCCGTGACCATGGCCATGCCCGTGACGGTGACCATGATCATCGTCGTAGTCGCGGTGCTTGTCCTTGTGCTTGTGCTTGTGCCCGTGATGTTTGCCATGCGGCTTCCAGCCGCCCTCGACCCAGCGATAGCCGCCATCGAGCCGCACCCAGCGGCCAGGCGCATACGCATAGTCAGGCCGCGCGCGCTGCCAGTAGCCCGGTCGCCAGGCGTAGGCGTCCTGGTTCCAATGCCAGTTGCCCTGCACCCACAGATGTCCGGGCCGCGGCGCCGGAATGTATTCGACGCGTGGCGCCGGCGGCGCCACGGCAATGAGACCGGGTACGTTGATGTTGACCGAAACCTGGGCCGATGCCGCCAGTGAAGCGGCGGCAAGCGTCAGACCCACAACGAAAGTACGCATTCTTTTCCTTGATTTTTCGAATGTCATGAATTGAACGCAGCAGGTGCGCGCGGCGTTGTCAGCCGATGCCCCGGCCTCAAGCCATCTGCAGTCGCGCACGCCAACCAAGCCACTCATTCACCACGAGCGCGCCGATCACCAGCGCACCGCCGCTGAGCACTTGCGACGCCGGTATCTCGCCGGCACCGACCCATGCAAAGCCAATGCCGAAGATCACTTCGAGCAGGGCCAGCAAGGACACTTCCGGCGCCGTCAGCACGCGCGCGCAGATCACCGACAGGACGCAGGGGATGGCCAGTTGCGTGAGACCCAGGAAGGCCAGGAGGCCGACGTCATGGCCCGTGGCCTGCAGCGGCCAGGCCAGCGGCAAGGTGCTGGCCGCCGAGATGACGGCGCCGACCAGCACCGCCGGCACCAGGTCGATCTTGTGCCCCTGCGCGTTGGCGTGCTGCACCACCGTCCAGTTGCAAGCGCCCGCCAGCGGCACGCACAGCGCCACCAGCGTGCCCAGCAACTCGCCCTGCCCCACCTTGGTGGCGTACATCCAGGCGATGCCGGCGCCGGCCACCACGATCGCGGCCCAGGTGCGCGCCGGCAAGCGATGGCCGATGAAGATGCGAGACATCAGTGCCGTGAACAGCGGGCCCAGGGCCATGGTCACCAGCACGTTGGCAGTGGAGGTGAGCGTGAGCGCCACCATGAAGGCGGTGAACATCACGCTCCAGCACAGGCCCGAGAGCCACAGCTCGCGCCCGCCGTCGCGGATCTTGCGGAACACTGCGCGCCCTTGCCACAGTGGCAGGATCACCAGCAAGGAGAGCACGGTGAACAGGCTGCGCCAGAAGGTCACCTCGAAGCTCGCCGCGTGTTCGAGGTGGCGCGTGACCACGCCGGCGGTGGCCCACATCAGGGTCACCGCCACCATCAGCCAGACCGCGCGGCCGTGGCTGAGCCTCATCATCAGGCGACAGTTTCGCGGCTGGCGCGCTTGCGCTCGTGTTCCTTGAGGTGGCGCTTGCGCAGGCGCACGCTCTTGGGCGTGATCTCGACCAGCTCGTCGTCCTCGATGAACTCGACGCCGTATTCCAGCGTGAGGTCGATCGGCGGCGTGA
Source organism: Variovorax sp. (assembly GCA_035476655.1). Lineage (GTDB taxonomy): Bacteria > Pseudomonadota > Gammaproteobacteria > Burkholderiales > Burkholderiaceae_C > Variovorax. The sequence goes on along the minus strand of DATILH010000156.1, from coordinate 30,478 downwards.
TCTTGATCGCGTCTTCCTTGCCCGAGACGCGGAAGTTGGTCAGCTGCTTGGTGCGGGTGGCGTTCACCACCAGGTCGTTGTCGCGGCTGTGGATGCCGACGATCATGCCTTCGTAGACCGGGTCGTTGGCGCGCACGAACATGCGGCCGCGGTCGTCCAGCTTGCCCAGGGCATAGGTGAAGATCTCGCCGTCGTCCATCGAGATCAGCACGCCATTCTTGCGGCTACCGATCTCGCCCTTGTGCGGCTCATAGCCGTCGAAGATGTTGGAGATCAGGCCCGAACCGCGCGTCAGGTTCAGGAACTCGTTGGTGAAGCCGATCAGGCCACGCGCCGGAATGCGGTATTCCAGGCGCACGCGGCCGCGGCCGTCCGGATCCATGTTGACCAGTTCGCCCTTGCGCTCGCCCAGGGCCTGCATCACGCCGCCTTGATGGGCGTCCTCGATGTCGGCCGTGACCATCTCGATCGGCTCGCACTTGACGCCGTCGATGTCGCGGAACACCACGCGCGGCTTGGACACCGCCATCTCGTAGCCTTCGCGGCGCATGTTTTCCAGGAGGATGGTCAGGTGCAGTTCACCGCGACCCATCACCTCGAACACGCCCTCTTCGTCCGTTTCCTTCACGCGCAGGGCGACGTTGTGCTGCAGTTCCTTCTGCAGTCGATCCCAGATCTGGCGGCTGGTGACGAACTTGCCTTCGCGGCCGGCCAGCGGGCTGGTGTTGACGCAGAAGTTCATGGTCAGGGTGGGCTCGTCCACCTTCAGCATGGGCAGCGGCATCGGGGTCGTCGGATCGGTGATGGTGGTGCCGATGTTGATGTCGGCAATGCCGTTGATCAGCACGATCTCGCCCGGGCCGGCTTCGGTGGCCTGCACGCGCTCCAGGCCCTGGAAGGTCAGCACCTGGTTGACGCGGCCCTTGACGGCCTTGCCGTCCGGACCGTCCATCACCATCACATCCATCATCGGGCGGACGGTGCCGGCATTGATGCGGCCGACGCCGATGCGTCCCACGAAAGTCGAGAAGTCCAGCGCCGAGATCTGCAGTTGCAGCGGTGCGTCCGCGTCGCCATCGTGGGCCGGCACGTGCTTCAGGATGGTGTCGAACAGGGCCGACATGTCGGGGCCCCACTGCTCTCCGGCGGCGCCCTCTTCCATCGACGACCAGCCGTTGATGCCCGAGGCATAGACCACCGGGAAGTCCAGCTGCTCGTCGGTCGCGCCCAGCTTGTCGAACAGGTCGAAGGCGGCGTTCACCACATGGTCGGGACGTGCGCCCGGCTTGTCGACCTTGTTGACCACCAGGATGGGCTTGAGGCCCAGGGCCAGCGCCTTCTTGGTGACGAAGCGGGTCTGGGGCATCGGGCCTTCCTGCGCGTCGATCAGCAGCACCACGCCGTCCACCATGGACAGCGCACGCTCCACTTCGCCGCCGAAGTCCGCGTGGCCGGGGGTGTCGACGATGTTGATGTGCATGCCCTTCCAGGTCACGGCGCAGTTCTTGGCCAGGATGGTGATGCCGCGTTCCTTTTCGATCGCGTTGTTGTCCATCACGGTGTCGACCACCTTCTCGTGCTCGGCGAAGGTGCCGGACTGGCGCAGCAGCTGGTCGACCATGGTGGTCTTGCCATGGTCGACGTGGGCGATGATGGCGATGTTGCGGATCTGGTTGGTGCTCATGATGTTGTTTCGCAGGTCGATGCGTTCTTGGATAGAAGAATTTGCTGGATTTCGATGGGGCTCAGCAATCGCCCCGGAATGAGTTCGCCGGCCTTCACATGGGCGCTGCCCAGGAAGCTGGCCGGCTGCTGGCCGTACACCGCAACCGCCGATGCATCGGGCCACTGGCCGCGCCGACGCAAGCCGGAAAGAAAGCGGCCCGCATCATCGGCGCCGAGCGTGACGCGCTCGTGATCGGCCACCAGGCATTCGGTGGGCAGCATCTGGGCCAGGCGTTCTTCAGCATCCATGGCTTCGAGCGTTTCGAGCGTGAGGCATTGGTCGGCCGTGAAGCCGCCGGTGGCCACGCGGCGCAGGCTGGCCAGGTGAGCGCCGCAGCCCAGTGCTTCGCCGATGTCTTCGCCCAGCGTGCGGATGTAGGTGCCCTTGCTGACACTGGCCTCGATGCGGATGGTCTTTGTGGCTTCGAAATCGGGTTCGAAGCTCAAGGCCAGTTCGTGGATGACGATGTCGCGCGGCGCCCGCTCGACTTCGACGCCTTCGCGGGCATATTCGTAGAGCGCCTTGCCATCCTTCTTGAGGGCGCTGTGCATGGGCGGCACCTGCCGGATCGGGCCGGTGAATTGCACCGTCACCCGATCGAGATCCGCCTGCGTGACATTCACCGGGCGTTCGGCAGTCACTTCACCTTCGGCATCGCCGGTCGTGGTGCGGCGCCCCAGGCGCGCGGTCGCCACATAGCGCTTGTCGGCGTCCAGGTGCAACTGGCTGAACTTGGTGGCCGCGCCAAAGCACAGTGGCAGCACGCCGGTGGCCAGCGGATCGAGGGTGCCGGTGTGGCCCGCCTTTTCAGCGCGCAGCAGCCACTTGGCCTTCTGCAAGGCCTGGTTGCTGGATAGGCCCAGCGGCTTGTCGAGCAGCAACACCCCATGCACAGGGCGCCGCTGCACCCTGGTGCGTGGCGCGTTCATGCCTATTCCTCTTTGGAACGGGAAGCGACGGCCTGCGCGATCAGCGCATTCATGTCGGCCGCGCGCTCGGTGGTGCGGTCGAACTGGAAGTGCAAGGTCGGCACCGTGTGGATGTGCAGGCGCTTGAACAGGCCATTGCGCAGGAAGCCCGCAGCCTGGTTCAGCGCCTCGGTGGTCTCCACCGGATCGCCCACCAGCAGGCTGAAGAAGACCTTGGCGTGTGCGTAGTCGGGCGTGACTTCCACCGCCTGGATGGTCACCATGCCCACCCGCGGGTCCTTCAACTCGCGCGCGATCAGCTCCGTCAGATCGCGCTGGATCTGATCGGCCACCTTGAACGCGCGGTTGGGGGTTGCGGCTTTTCTCTTGGGCATGGCGAGCTCGAACGCTTAGAGCGTCCGGGCGATCTCCTTGATCTCGAAGAATTCGAGTTGATCGCCTTCCTTGATGTCGTTGAAGTTCTTGAGCTTGATACCGCACTCGAAGCCTTCGCGCACTTCGCGCACATCGTCCTTCAGGCGCTTGAGCGAGTCGATCTCGCCGGTGTAGACCACCACGTTGTCGCGCAGCAGGCGGAAATGCGAGCTGCGGGTGACATGGCCGGAGGTGATGTACGAACCCGCCACCGTGCCGATCTTGGAAGCCACGAACACCGTGCGGATCTCGGCCGAGCCGATGACCTCTTCGCGACGCTCGGGCGCCAGCATGCCGGACATCGCCACCTTCACCTCATCCACGGCGTCGTAGATGATGCTGTAGTAGTTCAGCTGCACGCCGTTGCCCTCGGCCAGCTTGCGCGCGCCGGCATCGGCGCGCACGTTGAAGCCGATGACCACCGCCTTGGAGGCGATCGCCAGGTTGATGTCGGACTCGCTGATGCCGCCGACACCGGCGTACACGATCTGCACCTTGACCTCTTCGGTCGCCAGCTTGAGCAGCGACTGGGCCAGCGCTTCCTGCGAGCCCTGCACGTCGGCCTTGATGATGATGCGCAGCGTCTGCACTTCGCCCGCCGACAGGTCGGTGAACATGTTCTGCAGGTTCGCGGCCTGGGCCTTCGCCAGCTTGGTGTTGCGGAACTTGCCGGCGCGGTAGGTCGCGATTTCGCGCGCACGGCGCTCGTCGCCCATCACCATGAACTCGTCGCCGGCTTGCGGCACTTCGGTCAGGCCCTGGATCTCCACCGGGATCGACGGGCCAGCCGTTTTGATGGTCTTGCCGTCTTCGTCCAGCATGGCGCGCACGCGGCCGTAGGTCGAGCCGGCCAGCACCACGTCGCCGGTCTTGAGCGTGCCGGACTGAACCAGCACGGTAGCAACCGGGCCGCGGCCCTTGTCGAGTTGGGCTTCGACCACCAGGCCCTTGGCCGGTGCATCCACCGGGGCCTTGAGTTCCAGCACTTCGGCCTGCAGCAGCACCTGCTCGAGCAGTTCGTCGATGCCCTGGCCGGTCTTGGCCGACACGGGGACGAAAGGCACGTCGCCGCCGTACTCTTCGGGCACGACTTCCTCGGCCACCAGTTCCTGCTTGACGCGGTCGGTGTGGGCATCGGGCTTGTCGATCTTGTTGATCGCCACCACGATGGGCACATTGGCCGCCTTGGCGTGCTTGATGGCTTCCTTGGTCTGCGGCATGACGCCGTCGTCCGCTGCCACCACCAGGATCACGATGTCGGTGGCCTGCGCGCCACGGGCACGCATGGCGGTGAACGCCTCGTGGCCCGGGGTGTCCAGGAAGGACACCATGCCGCGCTCGGTTTCTACATGGTAGGCCCCGATGTGCTGCGTGATGCCGCCGGCTTCGCCCGCCGCCACCTTGGCGCGGCGGATGTAGTCCAGCAGCGAGGTCTTGCCGTGGTCGACGTGGCCCATGACGGTCACGACCGGCGCGCGTGGCAGGGCTTCGGCGGTCTGTGTCGAGGCATCTTCGGTGATGAAGGCTTCCGGGTCGTCCAGTGCCGCGATCACCGCGTTGTGGCCCATTTCTTCCACGATGATCATCGCGGTGTCCTGGTCGAGCGACTGGTTGATGGTGGCCATCTGGCCCAGCTTCATCAGGGCCTTGATGACCTCTCCGGCCTTGACCGACATCTTGTGCGCCAGTTCGGAGACGGTGATGGTCTCGGGCACGTGCACTTCCAGCACGCGCGCTTCCACCGGCGCGGCCTGAACGTGTTCTTCGTGGCCACCACGGTCGTTGCCACGACGGCCCCGCGGGCCGCCGCGCCAGTTGCCGCGGCCGACACCACCGCTGGCGTCGCCGCGGGTCTTGATTTCCTTCTTCTTGGCCGGATCGCCAGCCCAGCTCGACGAGGGCTTGGCCGACTTGACGTCCTTGCTGCCCGGCGCGGCTGCGCCCGGCGCGGCCGGCGCGGCGGCACCGGCACGTGGGGCCGGAGCCGCCGGCTTGTGCAGCGTGCCCTTGACCGCCGGCTTGGGCGCTTCCTTCTCGGGCGCCTTGTGCGGCACCAGCACGCGGGCCGGGGCAGCCATCATGGCGCGAATGGCTTCAGCCTCGGCCAGGGCCTTGCGGCGACGCTCGTCCAGATCCTTGGCGCGTGCGGCTTCCTCGTCGGCGCGCGCCTTCGATTCGGCGGCGGCCTTGGCCTTGGCGTCTTCCTTGGCCTGGGCGGCAACGGCTTCAGCGGCGGCCTTGTCGGCAGCAACCTTTTCGGCCACAACGGCTTCGGCGGCGGCCTTGTCGGCTGCAGCCTTGGACGGCGCGGGCGCCGGCGCCGCAGCAGGCGCTTCTGCCGCCTTCTTGCGGGCCGCTTCGGCCTTGGCGGCCTGCTCGGCCTGTTCGGCTTGCGCCGCCTGCTCGGCACGCTCGGCCTGCTCGCGTTCGCGCGCTTCGGCTTCCTCGCGCACACGGCGCTTCTCGACCAGTTCTTCTTCCTGGCGGCGGATCAGCTCGGCCTGGCGGCGCGCTTCTTCCTCGCGGCGGGTCAGTTCGGCCTCGTCGATACGGGGTGCGGCCGGCGCGGGAGCGGGCGCAGGCGCCTCCACCACGGGGGCCGCATGCGGCTCGTCGCGCTGGATGAAGGTGCGCTTCTTGCGCACTTCCACCTGGATGGTGCGGGCGCGGCCGGTGGCGTCAGCCTGCTTGATCTCGCTGGTGGACTTCTTCACCAGGGTGATCTTCTTGCGCTCGGGGTCGACGGTGCCGTGGCTGGCCTTCAGGAAGCCGAGCAGGCGCTGCTTGTCGGCCTCGGTCAGGGCATCGCTGGCGGTGGACTTGGCCACGCCTGCGCTCTTGAGCTGGTCAAGCAGGATTTCGGGCGTCTTCTTGAGTTCGCTGGCGAACTCGGCAACTGTGGTGGTGCTGGACATATGTGTTTCGGTGCTCCATCACGTCACTCTTGGCCGGCGAACCAATGCTCGCGGGCTTTCAAGATCAGGGCTTTGGCGTCATCGGCGCTTTGGCCGGTGATCTCGGTAAGTTCATCGACCGCAAGGTCGGCCAGGTCGTCGCGGGTGTGGACACCCGCCTCGGCCAGCTTGGCAATCAGCTCGGCGTTCAGGCCTTCGAGGTCGCGCAGGTCCTGGGAGACGCTTTCGACGTCTTCCTCCTTGGCGATCTCCATGGTGAGCAGCGCATCCTTGGCACGCGAGCGCAGCTCGTTGATCGTCTCTTCGTCGAAGCTCTCGATTTCCAGCAGCTCGGAAATGGGCACATAGGCCACTTCTTCCAGGCTGGTGAAGCCTTCGGCGATCAGGATGTCGGCGATTTCCTCGTCCACATCCAGCTTTTCCATGAACAGCTTGCGGCTGGTGTCGGTTTCGAGCGCCTGCTTCTGGGCCGATTCGTTGGCGTCCATGATGTTGATCTTCCAGCCCGTGAGGTCGGAAGCCAGGCGCACGTTCTGGCCGCCGCGGCCGATGGCAATCGCGAGGTTTTCCTCATCGACCACCACGTCCATGGCGTGCTTTTCCTCGTCCACCACGATCGAGCTGACGTTGGCCGGGGCCAGCGCGCCGATCACGAACTGCGCGGGGTCCTCGCTCCATAGAACGATGTCGACGCGCTCGCCGGCCAGCTCGTTGGTGACGGCGTTGACGCGGGTGCCGCGCACGCCGACGCAGGTGCCGATCGGGTCGACCCGCTTATCGTGCGAGAGCACGGCGATCTTGGCGCGCGAACCGGGGTCGCGGGCACAGCTCTTGATCTCCAGCAGACCCTGTTCGATTTCGGGCACTTCCTGGCGGAACAGCTCGATCATGAATTCGGGGGCCGAGCGCGACAGGATGATCGGCGCACCACGCAGGGTGAGGTCGACCTCCATGATCATGGCGCGCACACGGTCGCCGTTGCGCAGGTTTTCCTTGGCGATCATCTCGCTGCGGCGCAGGCGCCCTTCGACGCGGCCGGCCTCGACGATGATGTCGCCCTTGTCCAGGCGCTTGACGGTGCCGGTGAAGATCTTCTCGCCGCGCGACATGAAGTCGTTGAGCAGCATCTCGCGCTCCGCGTCGCGGATCTTCTGCAGGATGACCTGCTTGGCGGCCATGGCACCGATGCGGCCGATCGGCACCGAGTCCACCGATTCCTCGATGTATTCGTCCAGCTGGATGTCGGGCATCTCCTCCTTGGCTTCGAACAGGAGGATTTCCTGGTCGGGCAGCTGCAGGCCGGCCTCGTCGGGAACGACGTGCCAACGGCGGAAGGTCTCGTATTCGCCGCTGTCGCGATCGACGGCCACGCGGATATCCACATCACCCTGATAGAGCTTCTTGGTGGCCTGCGCCAGCGCGGACTCGACCGCGCCGAAGACCACGTCGCGTTCGACGTTCTTCTCGCGCGAGATCGCATCCACCAACATCAACATTTCGCGATTCATGCCACCACTCTCCTGCGTCAAACCGGCGTATCGCCACCGGCAATGTCAAACGAACCCTCACGGGTTTTGGCCCTGCGGCCCTTGAAATCCACGATCGGCGCCAGGCGCGCTTCGCGCAGCTCGTCCAGCGCGAAGCCGAGCGCCTGCAACGGCGCGGGCGCGCGCTTCTTGCTCACCTTTTGTCCGGGCTTGGGCTCGGGCGCATCGCTCCAGACGATTTGCCAGCCACCACCCTCGGCGCGCTCCAGCGTGCCGCGAAACTTCTTGCGATTGGCCGCCACCGGCGTGCCAGCTTCCTTGCCGACGGCGCCGATCGGCGCCTTGAGCGTGATGTCGATCACCTCGCCGACAAAACGCTCGAAATCCTTTTCACCGCGCAGGGGCCGGTCGATGCCCGGCGACGACACTTCCAGGCGCTTGTAGTCGGCGCCGTCGACCTCCAGCGCAAACTGCAGCTGGCGCGTGACCTTCTCGCAATCCTCGACCGTCACGAGGGGCTCCGCCGCACCTTCCGAGATGGGGCCGGCCCAGGGCAGATCAATCGTGACGCGCAGCAAGCCTCCGGCCGAGCGTTCGATCTCGACCAGGTCGTAGCCGAGGCCGGCCACGGTTTGTTCCACTGTCTGCTGCAATGCCACGTGTTTCGATATTTCCTGAAAGTATTTCCGGCGGCATCTGCGCGTGACGCCGCCCAATGAAAATGTTGCACAAACAAAAAACGGGCGGTGAGTACCCGCCCGTTTGGTCGTGAGCCTGCAATTATATGCCAATTGCAAAAAAATAGTGGTAATTGCGCTTGCGCAGTGCCCCTGTCAAGCGTCTTTGCGGCCCTCGCGGCGCTGGCTCTTCCACCACACCCCGGTAAAAAGCACCGCACCGGCCGCCAGTGCACCCGCCGCAACCAGGAGAGGCATCGAAAAAGAGCCAGTTCGCTGCGCCAGCGGTGCCGCGAAAAGCGGCCCCAGGATCTGCCCGATGCCGTAGGAAGCCGTCGCCAGGCCGATCAAACCCGCTGCCGCATTGCCACGCAGGCGCCGGGCATCGCGCACCGCAAAGAGGGTGATGGCGGTGAAAGGCAGGCCCAGCAGCAGGCTGCCCAAGGCAAAGCCTGGAACGCTGGGCCAGGCCACCGACAGCAGCACGCCCAGGGCCTGCATGGCGTAGCAGGCGGCCAGCATCAGCCGGTTGTCCCAGTGCAGGGGCAGGCGTGCCCCCAGGATGGCGCCCGGGATCACGGCAAGCCCGAACAGCGGCCAGAACAGGTCGGGCCAGGGCGATCCCGGCAACGCCTGGCGGGCGATGACCGGCAGGAAGGTGGCGGTGATGATGTAGCCGAAGCCGGCCAGGCCATAGAGACCGACCAACCAGCGCGCGTCGCTGGATGCGACTGCCGTCGCGAGCAGCGGCGGCGCGGCCGCGGCAGCGGCTCCGTCGGCGGCCGCGGGCGGTGGCCCGTCGTCGAACACCCGCCAGATCCAGGCGCTGAGCAGCAGCGCAGCCAGGCCATAGCCGATCCAGGCCGCGTCCGCGCCCCAGCGGCCAATGAGACTGCCCAGCACGCCCGCCAGCAGGATGCCGATGCCGGGGCCGGCAAAGATCACGCCGCCCAGTTTCGGTGCGCAGGTTTCGGCCAAGCGGCGCAGGCCCCAGCCGGAGGCAAAGACGAAGGTCCAGGCGCTCATCACGCCGGCGGCAGTGCGCAGCACGCCCCATAGGCCGAAGCTGCCCGTCAGGCCCATGCCGAGCAGCAGCGCGGCCGTGGCGGCCAGCCCGAAGCGCACCATGGCCGCCGGCCGCACATGGATGGCGGCGCAGGACAGCGCGCCGACAAAGTAGCCCAGGTAGTTGAGCGAGGCCAGCAGGCCGCCGCCCTGCAGATCCAGCTTGCCCTCGTGCAGCATGAGCGGCAGGGCCGGGGTGAAGGCGAAGCGGCCCAGGCCCATGGCCACCGCCAGCGTCACCATGCAGGCCAGTGCCGCCCGCCAGGCGCCGCGCTCGTCAGACATCCAGCGCCGCCGCCACCAGCTTGCGGGTGTAGGGGTCCTGAGGGGCGTCAAGCACGCGCAAGACCTCGCCCGACTCCACCACCGCGCCGTCTTTCATGACCATCACCCGGTGCGCCATGGCGCGGATCACCTCCACGTCATGGGTGATCAGGAGGTAGCTCAGGCCGCGTTCGCGCTGCAGGCGCTGCAGGAGGCCCAGCACCTGCTTCTGGATGGTCACGTCCAGCGCGCTGGTGGGCTCGTCCAGCACCAGAAGTTGCGGCTGCACGATCAGCGCCCGCGCGATGGCAATGCGCTGGCGCTGGCCGCCGGAGAATTCGTGCGGATAGCGCGCCAGCAGGCCCGGAAACTGGGCCTCCCCCAGGCCGACCTCGGCCAGGGCCTGGGCGACGCGCTCTCGGCGCTGCGTCGCGTCCTGCGCGCCGTCGTGCACCGTCAGTCCCTCGCCGACGATTTCCTCCAGCGTCATGCGCGGCGACAGCGAGGAAAAGGGATCCTGGAACACGACCTGGACGATGCGCCGCAAGGCCCGGTTGGCGGCACCGCGCGTCCAGGCCTGGCCGGCGACCCGCAAAGTCCCGCCATGCGGCAGCAGGCCCAGTGCGGCCAGCGCCAGGGTGGATTTGCCGGAACCGGACTCGCCCACGATGCCCAGCGTCTCGCCCGGATGCACCCGAAGATCGGCGCCCTGCACCGCCACGAACTGATCCTTGCTGAACCAGCCGCGAATGCCGGGCCGCGCGATCGGATAGGCCACGCGCAGCGCCTGCGCCTCGAGCACCGGCGCCGCCTCGGTGTGCACCGCCACCCCATCGAGGTCGCGCGTCGGCCGGCTGTCGATCAGCTTGCGCGTGTAGGCATGGCGCGGCGCGCCGAAGACCTCAGCCACCCTGCCCTGCTCGACGATGCGGCCGTCTTCCATCACCGCCACACGGTCGGCAAAGCGCCTCACCATGTTCAGGTCGTGCGTGATCAGCAGCACCGCCATGCCGTGGCGGCTGGCCAGGCTTTCCAGCAGGTCCAGGATCTGCACCCGCAGGGTGACATCGAGCGCGGTGGTCGGCTCGTCGGCCAGCAGCAGGCGCGGCTTGCAAGCCAGGGCCATGGCGATCATGGCCCGCTGGCGCTGGCCGCCCGAGAGCTGGTGCGGGAAGGCATTCGCGCGCCGCTGCGGGTCGGGAATGCCGGTCTCGGCCAACAGTTGCACGGTCGCCTCGCGCGCGGCCGGGGCCGACAGCGCCTCGTGCAGTTGCAGCACCTCGGCGATCTGGTCGCCCACCGGGAACAGCGGGTTGAGCGCCGTCATCGGCTCCTGGAAGATCATGGCGATCTCCTTGCCGCGCACGCCGCGCAGTTGGCGCTCGGACAGGGCCAGCAGGTCGCGCCCGTCTGCAAAGAGCGCGCGGCCCGACACCGCGGCGTCCGGCACGAGGCGCAGCAGCGACAAGGCCGTCACCGTCTTGCCGGAGCCCGACTCGCCCACCAGCGCCAGCTTCTCGCCCGGCGCCAGCGCGAAATCGACGCCGTGCACCACCTCCTTGTCGCCAAAGGCGACGCGCAGATCCTGGACCTGGAGAAGCGTGCCGGCGCTCATCGGTCCACCTTCCTTGGATCCAGCGCATCGCGCAGCGCATCGCCCATGAAGGTCAGCAGCATCAAGGTGACCACCAGCACGGCGAAGGTGGACAGCGAGATCCACCAGGCGTCCAGATTCGCCTTGCCCTGGTTCAGCAGTTCGCCCAGCGAAGGCGTGCCGGGCGGCACGCCCAGGCCCAGGAAGTCGAGCGAGGTCAGCGCCAGGATGGCGGCACTCATGCGAAAGGGCAGGAAGGTCACCACGGGCGTCATGCTGTTGGGCAGGATGTGGCGCCGCATGATGCGCAGGTTGCCCACGCCCAGGGCCCGCGCGGCGCGCACATAGTCCATCTGCCGGTTGCGCAGGAACTCGGCGCGCACATAGTCCGACAGGCCCATCCAGCCGAACAGGCTGAGCAGGATCAGGAGCAAGGCGATGCTCGGCGCGAACACGGCGCTGAAGATGATGAGCAGGTACAGCTCGGGCATCGATCCCCAGATCTCGATGAAGCGCTGGAAGGCCAGGTCGGTCCGCCCGCCGAAGAAGCCCTGGATCGCCCCGGTGATGATGCCCAGCACCACGCCGATGACGGTAAGCGCCAGGGCGAACAGCACGCTGACCCGAAAGCCGTAGATCAACTGCGCCAGCAGGTCGCGACCGCGGTCGTCGGTGCCGAAAAGATTCTCGCGCGAGGGTGCGGCCGGATTGGGCAGCTTGGCGAAATAGTTGAGCGTGCGCGGGCCGTAGGGGTTGGGCGCGTAGACGGCCCAGTTGCTGCCCTGGGTGAGGCGCTCGCGAATGAAGGGATCGAGGTAGTCGGCCGGCGTCTCGAAGTCGCCGCCGAAGGTCTTCTCGGAATAGTCGCGCAGCACCGGGAAGTAGGTCTGGCCCTCGTAGCGCACGATGAGCGGCTTGTCGGTCGAGACCACCTCGGCGAACAGGCTCAGCACGACGATCGCGCAAAACAGCACCAGGCTCCAGAAGCCCAGCCGGTTGCGTCTGAAGCGGCGCCAGGCGCGGCGGCCGGGGCTGAGAGAGACAGGAGAGGAACTCATCGCGACCGCAGCCCCAACACCGCCAAGAACTGGCGCAACCAATTCGCGGAACACCGCGGAACTGGCTCCGCCAGGCCGCTGGTGTTGCCCCCTTGCAGGGGGTACTCGGCTACACGAAGTGAGCCGATACGGGGGTGGGCCAAGTCAATCAAATTTCACCCTCGGGTCGACCAGGACATAGCAGAGGTCGGAAATCAGCTTGGTCACCAGGCCGATCAGCGTGAACAGGAAGAGCGTGCCCAGTACCACCGGGTAGTCGCGCCGGATCACGCTCTCGTAGCTCAGGAGGCCCAGGCCGTCGAGCGAGAACAGGGTCTCGATCAGCAGCGAGCCGGCGAAGAAGGCACCGATGAAGGCCGAGGGAAAGCCGGTGACGATGGGAATGAGGGCATTGCGCATCACATGCTTCCACAGCACCTTGCCTTCATCCAGGCCCTTGGCGCGGGCCGTCAGCACGTACTGCTTGCGGATCTCTTCCAGGAAGGAGTTCTTGGTCAGCATGGTGGTGACGGCAAAGCTGCCCAGCACCATGGCGATCAAGGGCAGCGTGATGTGCCAGAGGTAGTCGGCGATGCGCGCGCCCCAGCCCATGGCCTCCCAGTTGGACGAGGTGAGGCCGCGCAAGGGGAACCACTGCAGCTGCCCGCCGAACACCACCAGCAGCGCCACCCCCAGCACGAAGCCCGGTATGGCATAGCCGACCAGCACGATCAGGGTCGAGATGAAGTCGAAGCGCGTGCCGGCCCGCACCGCCTTGGCCACGCCCAGCGGCACGGCGATGAGGTAGCTGATGAAGAAGGTCCACAGGCCCAGGCTGATGGAGACCGGCAGCTTCTCCTTGATCAGTTCCCACACGTCCTTGCGCTGGTAGAAGCTCTGCCCCAGGTCGAAGCGGGCAAAAGCCTTGAGCATGGTCCAGAAGCGCTCGTGTGCCGGCTTGTCGAAGCCGTAGAGCTTCTTGATCTCCTCGACGCGCTGCGCGTCCAGCCCCTGGCGGCCGCGATAGCCGGCGCCCGCCGCGGCCGCGCCCTCGCCGCCCGCGTCGCGCCCCTGCAATTGCGCCACCATCTGCTCCACCGGGCCGCCGGGCACGAACTGGATCACCACGAAGGTCAGCAGCAGCACGCCCAAGAGCGTGGGCAGCATCAGGAGCAGGCGCTTGAAGATGTAGCTGGCCATATCACTTGTTCGTGGGCGCCGCCCACCAGGTGGCAATGGCCCAGCTGCCGGCGTCGTAGTAGCGCGGCACGGTCTTGGGCAGCACGAAGCGGCCGGGCCGGTAGCCGACCAGGAAGCTGTTGCTGGTCCACTGCGGGATCGAGTAGTAGCCGTTGGTGAGCACCCGGTCGAGCGCGCGCATCGCCGCCGACAGCTCCGGCCGCGTGGTGGCCGTCACCACCTTCTGCAAGAGCGCGTCCACGGCCGGATCCTTGATGCCCCAGATATTGGCCGAGCCCGGCGTCTCGGCCGCCTTGGAGCCAAAGTAGTCGAACAGCTCGCCGCCCGGCGCGGCGGTGCCGGGCTTGCGCAGGCTGGTCATCTCGAACTCGAAGTTGTCCAGCCGCGCCGTGAAGAGGGAACCGTCGACATTGCGCACGCGCATCTCGATGCCCAGTTTGCGCAGCGCGGTCTGCATCGGCAGGATCAGCCGGTTGCCCGAGGGCTGGTTGCTCAGGTATTCGAAGACGAAAGGCTCGCCCTTGGCATTGCGCAGCGCGCCGTCGCGGTAGCTCCAGCCGGCCTGCTCCAAGAGGGCCCGCGCCTTGCGCAGGTTCTCGCGCAGGCTCGAGGGCGGGGCCGTGCTGGGCGGCACCGGCACCGGGCCGAAGACCTGCGGCGCCAGCCGCTTGCGAAGCGGCTCCAGCAACGCCACCTCTTCGGGCCCCGGCAGGCCTTCGGCATGGAAGTCGCTGTTGGGAAAGTAGCCCTCGGCCCGCTTGTACAGGCCATAGAACATCTGGCGGTTGAGCCACTCGAAATCCATCGTCAGGCCGATGGCCTGGCGCACCCGGATGTCCTGGAACTTGGGGTTGCGCAGATTGAAGATGTAGCCTTGGAAGTCGCCCGGGTTGCCGTTCTCGAAGACCTGCTTCTTCAGTTCGCCCGTGTCGAAGGCCCGCCCGAAGTACTGGCGCGCCCAGTTGCGCGAGATGAATTCGCGCATGAAGTCGAACTCGCCGGCCTTCAGTCCTTCGAAGCGCGCCGTCTCGTCCAGGTAGAGCTTGAAGGTGACGCGATCGAAATTGAAGATTCCCCTGCGCACCGCCAGCTTGGCGCCCCAGTAGTCGGGCCTGCGCACGTAGGTGATGTCGCGCCCCAGCCGGGCGCTGGCTGGCGCATAGGGGCCGGAAGCGATCGGCAATTCGGTGTTGATCTGGTCGAAAGGCTTGCCCTTGCCCCAGGCGCGGCTGAATACCGCCATGCCGCCCACGACCAGCGGCAGCTCCCGGTTGTCGCTCAGGAAGTCAAAGCGCACGGTACGTTCGCCCAGCGCCTTGACGCCCTTCACCTCCGCATAGATGGTGCGAAACTGCGGCGCCGCCAGCTTGCTGACGAGCGTCTCGAAGGAATAGACCACGTCGGCCGCCAGCACCGGCGAGCCGTCGTTGAAGCGCGCCTCGGGGCGGATCCTGAAGGTGGCCGAGCGCAAGTCGGGCGCCACCTCCACGTCTTCGGCCAGGAGGCCGTACGCGGTAGTCGGTTCCTCGTCGTTGCCCACCAGCAGGCTTTCGAACACCAGGTTTCCCAGGCCGGCCGGTGCCGTGCCCTTCAGGGTGAAGGGATTGAACTTGTCGAAGTTGGTGATGGCCAGCGGCGGCACCATGCGGATCTCGCCGCCCTTGGGTGCATCCGGGTTGACGTAGTCGAAGTGGCTGAAGCCGGCCGGGTACTTGATGTCGCCGAATTGCGCATAGGCATGGGCGGCCCACGAGGGAGCCGCCAGCAGTGCCAATACCAGTAGCCACCAAGCTCGCATGCGAGAATTCTCGCCCAAGAATTTCACGAATCCGACCCAAAGGGTACTGACATGGGCTTTCTCGCCGGCAAAAAACTCCTCATCACGGGCGTGCTCAGCAATCGTTCGATTGCGTACGGCATCGCCAGGGCCTGCCACCAGCAGGGGGCAGAACTGGCCTTCAGCTATGTGGGCGAGCGCTTCAAGGAGCGCATCACCGAGTTCGCGGCCGACTTCAATTCCAAGCTCGTGTTCGACTGCGACGTCGGCGACGACGCCCAGATCGACAAGCTCTTCGCCGACCTGTCGCAGACCTGGCCCAAGTTCGACGGCTTCGTGCACAGCATCGGCTTTGCCCCGCGCGAGGCGATTGCCGGCGACTTCCTGGACGGCCTGTCGCGCGAGGCCTTCAAGGTGGCGCACGACATCAGCGCCTACAGCTTCCCGGCCATGGCCAAGGCGGCCCTGCCCTACCTGAACGACAAATCGGCTCTGCTGACCCTGACCTACCTGGGCGCCGTGCGTGCGCTGCCCAACTACAACACCATGGGCCTGGCCAAGGCCTCGCTCGAGGCCTCGGTGCGCTACCTGGCCGAGTCGCTGGGCCCCAAGGGCATGCGCGTCAACGGCATCAGCGCCGGCCCGATCAAGACGCTGGCGGCCAGCGGCATCAAGGGCTTCGGCAAGATCCTGTCGGCCGTGGCCGAGGTGGCGCCGGTCCGCCGCAACGTCACCATCGAGGAGGTGGGCAACGTGGCCGCCTTCCTGCTGAGCGACCTGGCCAGCGGCGTGTCGGCCGAGATCACCTACGTCGACGGCGGCTTCAGCCAGGTCGTCGGGGGCATTTCCGAAGGCTGATCGCCGAGCACCGGCGGCGCCAGGCCATTTGAGCAATTGGTCGCGCTCGGCGCCGGCCGCGACAGGCCTCGAAGTTCCTGGCTGGCCTGCCCCGGCCGAGAATCGCTGGCTCGGTTTCCAAGCTCCTGCCATGTCCCTGTATCGCCGCTCCTTCCTCCTGGCCGCCGCGCTGGCCGCACTCCGGCCGGCGCATGCCGCGCGCCAGAGTCCGCCAGCCCTGATGCTGGCCGAGGTCTATCGGCCCGGGATGTCGCTCACCGACTACTGGGTCAGCGAGAAGTTCGACGGCGTGCGCGGCCACTGGGACGGCCAGCAATTGCGCTTGCGCAGCGGCGAGGTGGTAGCGGCGCCGCCCTGGTTCACCGCGAACTGGCCCAGCCTGCCGATGGACGGCGAGCTCTGGGCCGGCCGCGGCAAGTTCGAGCAGACGGTCTCCACCGTGCGCAGCCAGACGCCCAATGATGCCGCCTGGCGCGAGATCCGCTTCATGGTGTTCGACCTGCCGACCCAGCCCGGCACCTTCACCGAGCGCCTGCAGGCACTGCGCCAAATGCTGCCGCTGCCCAGCGCCCCCTGGCTGATCGCGGTGGCACAGCAACGCGCGACCACCCACGAGGAGTTGCAGGCCCTGCTCGAGCGCACCGTGCGCGGCGGTGGCGAAGGCCTGATGCTGCATCGCGGCGGCTCGCTCTACAACCCGCTGCGCAGCACCGACCTCTTGAAGTACAAGCCCTACGAGGAGGCCGACGGCAAGGTGCTGGCCCATATCAACGGCCAGGGGCGCAACGCCGGGCGATTGGGCGCGCTGCTGGTGGAAACACCCGACGGCAAGCGCTTCAAGCTCGGCACCGGCTTCACGGACGCGCAGCGCAAGGCGCCGCCACCTGTCGGCAGCTGGATCAGCTACCGCTTCAACGGCCTCACCGACAACGGCTTGCCCCGCTTCGCGCGCTTTCTGCGGGAGCGCCCCGACCTGGGGGCCTGACCCGCCTGACCCCTCAGGGCTTGCGGCCCTGGCGCAACCGCTCTTCGATCTCGTCGATCACCGGCATCAGATCGGCCACGCTGTCGATCACGAAATGCGCACCGGCAGCCTTCAACTTGTCGGTGGCGACCGCGCGCAGTTGCTGCTGGCGAGCCGCATCCAGCGCCTGCCAATCCGCCAGCGGCAGGCCGACGGCATTGCCGCTGACAGCCAGGCCCACGGTCCAGCAGCCGGCGTTCACACCCTCCTCGATGCCGACGCCGGTGTCGTCCACCTTGACGACGGCCGATGCGGGCCAGACGCCCAGGTCGGCGAAGGTCCGGTACATCATCAGCGGGCTGGGCCGGCCGGCAGCCAGGTCGCCGGCACACACCAGGTTGTCCGGCACATAGCCACCCTTGGCCGCGATCGGCGTCACGATGTCCATGATCGCGCGGTTGTAGCCGGTGGTGGAGCCGATCTTCAGGCCGCGCGCACGCAACTGGCCCACCGCCTCCAGAGCGCCGGGAATGAAGTCGGCGAAGTCGGACACGATTGCCGCATTCATGGGCGTGAAGATCTCGTAGAGCCGATCGACGTCGGCATCCGCCAAGGGCTTGCCAAAGCGCTGCTGCCACTGGGCCGCCACATGCGGCAGGCGGCCCAGGGCCTGGATATGGTCCCACTTGGCCATGCCCATGGGGCCGCGGGCGTCCTCGATGCTGATGTCGATCTCGAACTGCCTGAACAGCTTGACGAAGGCGCCCATCGGCGCGCAGGAACCGAAGTCGATGATGGTGCCGGCCCAGTCGAAGACGACGGCCTGGAGGGAGACGGGAGGATTGCTCATGTTCTGTTCGTTGAGGTCTACCAGGCCGCAAGGACATCCTCGGCAATGCCGAAGGCGGTGCTGGCGCCGGTGCCGCTGGTGACCAGCACCAGCCGGGTGGACGCGTCGGGCGCGTCGATCAGGCAGTCGGTGCTGCTGGAAGAGGGGTAGATGCCGACCCAGCGTTCGCTGACGCGCGCTGCCGGCAAGTGCAGGGTCTTGTGCAGGTGCTCGAGGATCAGTTCATCCACCCGCTGGTCGGCAAAGGGCTCGGGCGCGGCGCCGTAGTGGTGCGAATCGCCCACTACCAGCGAGCCATCGGCGCTTTGAACCACGATCAGGTGGATGCCATTGGCCAGCGCCTCGCCCTCCTCCTGCTGCAGTTGCTCCAGCAGCGACTTGGCGGCAGGCAGCTTGCTGTAGCCGTGGTAGCGCACCAGGCTCAGGTCCGACATCACCGAGCCCGGCAGCTTGAAGCCTGGCTCGGGTTGCACGCGCAGCATGTGCAGGAGGCAAAGCTGCAGCTTGTGCGGCGTCAGGCGTTCGGCAAACAGGCCATTGAGGTCGGTGTTGGTGCACACCACCACCCGCTCGGCGTGCAGCACGGCGCGCGAGGTCTTCACGCGAGGCGTTTCCACTTCCAGCACTGCTTCGCCAAAGCGGAAGGTGACGCCCAGCGTCTCGGCCAGCCAGCGCGCCAGCAAGCCTATCGCGGTGCGCGATTCCACCCGCATCTCGTGCGGGCTGTAGAGCACGCCTTGCGCGCCATCCAGGCGCAGCGCGGGGGCGCGGCGGGCGGCCTCGGCCACATCCAGCAACTCGCAGCCGTCGGCCATCCCGGTGCCCATGAACTCCTGCAGCACCCCCATTGCCCGTGGCCGGAAGGCACTGAGCCACAGGCCCTGGTGCAAGGTGGCGATGCCGGCGGCAGGCGCCACTTCGCCCCACACCTCCCGCGCACGCCGGGCGCGGCGCCAGGTGTCGCCGGCGCCCTGTCCGGTGACGGTGATGAAGCCGAAGTTGCGGATCGAGGCGCCGACGCAGGCCGCGTCGCGCTCGACCACGCAGACCTTGAGGCCGCGCTTCGCGGCGGTGTAGGCATGGGCCAGCCCGACGATGCCGGCGCCCACCACGATGAGATCGAATGTCTTGTCTGTCATGAAGTACGTGGCGCCAAACGCCAGGCCTGGGTGCGCGTCTCGAGCCATTTGCCGAGCGCCAGGTAGAGCAGCGTCACCACCGTGGATACGCCGGCGATCAGCACCGCCATCGCCGCGGCCGCGCCGGTCTCGCCCGCCTCGTCCAGGTTCAGGATGGCGACCGCTGCCACCTTGGTGTCGGGCGAGTAGAGAAAGACCACCGCCGAGATCGTCGTCATCGCGTTGATGAAGAAGTAGCGCGAGACGTCGAGCAAGGTCGGCAGGCAGATCGGCAGCGTGACGCGCCAGAAGGTCTTGTAGAAGGGCACCTTGAGCGAGGCCGACACCGCCTCGAATTCCGGATCGATGGCCTTGAGCGCCGTCACCATCGTCAGGTGGCCGGTGGTGTAGAAGTGCACGATGGTGCACAGCACCAGGAGGCCCATGGTCTGGTAGAGGCCATTCAGGGGATTGGAGGGCTCGTTGAAGAAGAAGATGTAGCCCAGGCCGAGCACCAGGCCCGGCACGGCCATCGGCAGCATCGCCATCAAGCGCACCAGCGAGCGCACGGGGGCCAGGCCCCGCGTCTTCTCCAGCAGGTAGGCACCGACGAAGACAATGGCCGTGCCGAAGACCGCCGTGCCCGCCGACATCACGATGCTGTTGACCATCGCCTCACCCAGGCCGGCGTCGATCAGCCCCGCCACGTAGTGATCCAGGCTGGGCATCAGGTTGTAGGGCCACAGCTTGGCGAAGGAGGCAAACACCGCCATGCCGAACATCGCCAGCATCAGCACCGCGATCACCACGCAATAGAGCGTCATCGCCAGGTCGAAGCGCCTGGCGCGCTGCGGCACCAGCGCCACCGCGCGGGCCGACAGGGCGGCGTTCTGCTTGCGCTGCACGAAGTAGTCGACGGCGAAGGTCAGCACCGCCGGCGTCAGCAGCAAGAGGGCCACGACCGCGCCGCGCTGGAAGTCCTGCTGCCCGATCACCAGCTTGAACACATCGGTGGCCAGCACGTTGAAGTTGCCGCCCACCACCTTCGGAATGCCGAAGTCGGTGATGACCAGGGTGAAGCAGACCAGCGCCGCCGAAATGAGGCCGTACTTGGCGCCCGGCAGCGTGATGGTGAAGAACTTGCGCACGGTGCTGGTGCCCAGCGCATCGGCGGCCTCGTACAAACGGGCATCCGCCAGGCTCAGCGCGGTAACCAGGATCATCAGCACATGCGGAAAGGTGGCAAAGCATTCGGCCAGCACGATGCCCGAGGCGCCGTAGATGCCGGGAAAGCCCAGCGACAGCCAGAACTCCTTGGCCACGCCCTGGTTGCCGAACCAGTAGATGATCGAGATGGCCGACAGCAGCGAAGGCGCCAGGAGCGGCAGCAGCGTGATGGTGCGAAACAGCCCCTTGAAGGGCATGCAACTGCGCGTGAGCGCATAGGCGAAGCAGAAGGTCAGCGGCACCACGATCAGGGTCACCAGCATTGACACCCAGACGCTGTTCCACAGGCTCGAGAGCAGTGCCGGCGAGGCGAGGTAGGCGCCGAAGGCGCCCAGCCCGATGCCGCCGCCCGGTCCTTCGAGGGCCTGCTGCAGGATCCGGAACAGCGGCGCAAGCAGCCCCACCCCGAGCAGCAGCGCCATGCCCACCAGGCCCAGTTGGGCCAGCCGCTCGCTCCAGTGCACGCGCTGCTTCACAGGCGGAGCGTCAAGCTGCCGTCGCCGCTGCGCCTGCACGCGGGCGGCCTCCCCCATCGACACGACACCGGTCATGCGGCCGCCGGAAACACGCGCAGACGATCGGTGCGCAGCGCGAAATGCACCGTGCCGCCTTCATGCACGTTGAACTCGTCCATCTGGTTGAGTGAGAACTGCAGTTGCATCGGCTGGTCCGGAATGCCGTCGACGGCAATCTCGGCCAGGCAGTTGCCGCCCAGGAACTCCACATGCCGCACCGTGCCGGCGCAGCGCAGCGGATCGTCGTCGCGCAACCCGTCGACCACCCGGTCTTCGGGCCGTAGATAGATCGCCACCTCGCCGCCGGCACCGCAGCCCGCATCCGCTTCCGGACGGCACTGCAGGCGCTTGTCGCCCAGGCGGTACCAGTGATCTCCCTCTGCCACCGCGCGCAACCGGTTGACCTTGCCGACGAAGTCGGCGACGAAGGCTGTGGCCGGCTCGCGATAGACCTCCAGGGGCGCGCCCACCTGTTCGATCACGCCATGGTTCATCACCACGATGCGGTCGGCGACGGACAGCGCCTCCTCCTGGTCGTGCGTGACCATGATGGTCGTCACGCCCAGTTGGCGCTGCAGGTTGCGGATCTCGTTGCGAAGGTGCACGCGAACGATGGCGTCCAGTGCCGACAAGGGCTCGTCAAGCAGCAACAAGCCGGGCGAGGTGGCCAGCGCGCGCGCCAAGGCCACGCGCTGCTGCTGGCCACCGGACATCTGCGCCGGATACTTTTCGCCACTTCCGGGCAGCCCGACCAGCGCCAGCAGTTCCTGCACCCGGGCCGCGATGCGCGAGCGCGGCATCTTGCGGTTTACCAGGCCATAGGCCACGTTGTCCGCCACGCTCAGGTTGGGGAAGAGCGCGTAGGACTGGAACATGATCCCGTAGTCGCGCCCGGCCGGCGGCAGGGTCGAAATGTCGTGATCGTTCTGCACGATGCTGCCGGCGCTCTGCGACTCCAGCCCGGCGATGATGCGCAGCAAGGTCGTCTTGCCGCAGCCCGAGGGGCCGAGGAAGCAGACGAACTCGCCGCGACGGATCGTCAGGTCGATGTTGTCCAGCGCGGTGAAGGCGCCGAAGCGCTTGCTGATGCCCCGCAGTTGGAGGTAGGCCGCGTCGCTCATCACCCTGTCCTTACTTCTTCGCTTCGCTCTTGACGTCGTAGCGGCGCATCCACTCGGCCAGGGTGCGCTCGCGGGCGACTGCCGCCTGGTCGAAGTTCACCTTGATCAGGCGCGACTCGTAGTCGGCCGGAATGTTGGGCAGCTTGGGCGCCACGCCGGGCTGCGCCGTGAGCGCGAAGTTCTTGCCGTAGAGCATCATCGCGTCCTTCGACGAAGCCCAGTCGGCCAGCTTCCTGGCCGCATCCAGCTTCTTGGTGCCCTTGTAGATGCCGAAGGCTTCCAGGTCCCAGCCCAGTCCTTCCTTCGGGAACACCAGCTCGATCGGCGCGCCCTTGGCCTTGTTGGTGTGGCCGCGGTACTCGAAGGAGATGCCCGCCACGTATTCGCCGGCCGCTGCCATGTTGCAGGGCTTGGAGCCCGAGTGCGTGTACTGCGCGATGTTCTCGTGCAGCGCATCCATGTACTTCCAGCCGCCGCCCTTGCCGCCCTCGTCACCCCACAGCTGCAGCCAGGCCACCACGTCGAAGTAGCCGGTGCCGGAGGATGCGGGGTTGGGCATCACCACCTGGCCCTTGAATTCGGGCTTGGTCAGGTCTTTCCAGCTGGTCGGGATCGGGATGTTCTTCTTCTTGGCCTCGACCGTGTTGACGCAGACCACCGCGCCGAACACGTCCATGCCCCACCAGGCCGGCGGCGATTTCTTGTCACGGTACTGCGGCATGATCGCGTCGAGGTTCAGCGGCGCGTAGGGCTCGAGCATGCCGCTCTTGTCGAACAGGGCCATGCTCGAGGCCGCCACGCCCCAGATCGCGTCGGCCTGCGGGTTGGCCTTCTCGGCCAGCAGCTTGGCCGTGACGACGCCGGTCGAATCGCGCACCCACTTGATCTCGATGTTCGGCTCGACCTTGTTGAAGGCTTCCTGGTAGGCCTTGAGCTGGTCGGTTTCCAGTGCGGTGTAGACGGTGAGCTGCGTCTTCTGTGCCAGCGCGGCGCCGGCCAGGCCAAGGCCGATGAGGGCGGCCACGATGCTTCTTGCGTTGTTCACGAGCAGACTCCGTTTCTTTTGAAAGAAGGGAAATGTGGCTTCGGCAGAAGTCATCCTCATGACATATCTGCAAAGCAAAATCGGGGCCCGAGCAGCAGCTTTGTCTATTGTTTTTGATAGATCGTAGACAATCTTCAGGCAGCAACCTACCATTCACCGCATGGCCACACCGACCTCCAGCCACCCCGCCATCGCCCAGCTTCAGAGCAATTCGCTCTCGAATCTGGTGCAGGCCGAAATCGAACGCATGATCCTGGCCGGCGAGCTCGAAGCCGGCGCCAAGCTCACCGAATCCACCCTGGCCGATCGGCTCGGCGTGTCGCGCGGGCCGGTGCGCGAGGCCTTCCGCATGCTCGAGGAGTCCGGTCTGGTGCGCACCATCAAGAATCGCGGCGTCTTCGTGCGCGACGTGCCCCTGGAAGAAGCGCTGGAAATCTTCGAGGTGCGCGCCGCCATGGACCTGTGCGTGGGCCGCAAGCTGGCCCAGGGCTTGCCCGCCGCCCAGGTCAAGGAGCTGCGCCAGTTGGTCGAGGCCATGGAGCAGGCGACCAAGGCCGACAACGCGGACGACTACCACCGCTTCAACCTGCGGTTTCACGAACGCATGCTGGAGCTGGCGGACAACGCCAAGCTCAGCGCCACCTACCGCAAGCTGGTCAACGAGTTGTCGCTGTTTCGCCGGCAGAACCTCACGCGCGAGTCGATGGCGGTGTTCACCCGCGAGCACAGGCAGATCGTCAAGGCCATCGCCGCAGGCGACCCGGATGCTGCCGGCCAGGCCATGCACCAGCATGTGATGAACAGCCGGCAGCGCACGCTCGACTACTACCGCAACAAGAGTTCGGCGGCAGCCTGATGGCGCTTTCCATCGCCGACATCGAAACCCTGTTCGAGCGCCGCGGCGGCGAGCAGTACAGCGGCGAACCGGTCAGCCAGCTCGAGCATGCGCTGCAGACCGCCCAGCTCGCGGAACTGGCCGGCGCCGACGACGAACTGATCACGGCCGCGCTGCTGCACGACCTGGGCCACCTGCTCAACGAGCAGGGCGAATCGCCCACCCTGCGCGGCATCGACGACCTGCACCAGTTCGTCGCCCTGCCCTTCCTGCGCGGCGTGTTCGGCGAGCGCGTGCTGGGCGCGATCCGGGGCCACGTGGATGCCAAGCGCTACCTGTGCGCGACCCGGCCCGACTACTGGGCCGCGCTCTCCGCCGATTCGAAGCGCAGCCTCCAATTGCAGGGTGGCATCTTCACCGCCGGGCAGGCGCAGGCCTTTATCGACGGCCCCCATGCCCCCGAGGCCGTGCAACTGCGCCTGTGGGATGACCTCGCCAAGGACGGCGCGCGCGCCACGCCGCCGCTGTCGCACTACCTGGCACGCGCCCGGCGCTGCATGCTCGGGTGAGCGCGGCGGTTCTTTTCGCCGTGCTGTGCGGCGCCCTGCTGCATGCCGGCTGGAACGCCTTCATCAAGGCCGGCCGCGACAAGTCGCTCGACACTGCCCTGGTGCACAGCCTGGGCATCTTCGTCGCGATTCCCCTGCTCTGCTACACCGGTCTGCCGGCGCCCGCCGCCTGGCCCTACATGGCCGCCTCGCTCGCCATCCACCTGGGCTACTACATCGCGCTGGCCGGCGCCTACAAGTACGGCGACCTGGGCCTGACCTATCCGCTGATGCGCGGGTGCGCGCCGCTGCTGGTGGCGCTGGGCAGCACGGCCTTCATCGGCGAAGGACTGTCGACGACCGCCTGGGCCGGGGTGGCGGTACTGTGCATCGGCGTGGTGACGCTCGGGCTGTCGCGCTCGGCCATGCATGTGGCGGGCGATGCGCACCGCGGCAAGGCCATCGGCTTCGCCCTGGCCAACGCCGCCATCATCGCCCTGTACACCGTGGTCGACGGCATCGGCGTACGCGTCTCCGGCAATGCAGCGGCCTACGTCGCCGGACTCTTCGTCTTCGACGGCATCCCGTTCCTGCTGCTGGTGCTGTGGCGCCGACCCGGCCGACGCCGCGCAGCCCTCGCCTACATGAAGGAACGCTGGCCTGTCGCGATCTTCGGCACCTTCGGCTCGCTGGCCAGCTACGGCATCGCCCTGTGGGCCATGACGCGGGCGCCGGTGGCGGTGGTGGCCGCCCTGCGTGAGACCTCGGTGCTCTTTGCCGCGCTGATCGGCACCCTGTTCCTGCGCGAGGCCTTCGGCTGGCAGCGTGCCGCCGGCACGCTGGTCATCCTGGCCGGGGTGATGGCGCTGCGCCTGGGTTAGCCGCGCTGCGGCGCCAGGGTCTTGGTGTAGAGCGCCGCGCCTTCCAGGTCCTTGAGCGTCACGGTCATGGCGCGGGTCCTGGCGTCGATGTCGACCTGGCCGAAGAACTGCATGCCGGCCGTGGGCGGCGTGTTGGCGGCCGGTGGCGCCTTCTGGTAGATCACCTCCAGGCCGAAGGTCTTGTCGATGCCGTTGGGGCCGAAGCCGCCGGCATTCAGTGGCCCCGAGACGAACTCCCAGAACGGCAGGAAGTCGCTGAAGCCGGCCCTTGCCGGGTTGTAGTAGTGCGCCGCCGTGTAGTGCACGTCGGCGGTGAGCCAGACCACGTTGCGGATGTTGGCGCGCTTGATCTCGCGCAGCAGCCAGGCGAACTCCATTTCGCGCCCCAGCGGCTTGCCGTCGTCGCCGTTGGCCACCGCCTCCCACAGCGCCCTGCCCTGGCCGTCCTTGCCGTCCGGCACTTGCAGGCCCAGCGGCATGTCGGCCGCAATCACCTTCCAGACCGACTTCGAGCGCTTCAACCCGTCGAGCAGCCAGGCCAGCTGCGGACGGCCCATGAACTGGGTGTCCGGCCCTTCGACGGGCTGCAGGTTGGTGCTGTTGGGGCCGCGGTAGCTGCGCATGTCGATCACGAACATGTCCAGCAGCGGCCCCTGCGGCAGCTGACGGTAGACCCGCTCGCGCTCGCGGTCGTCGCCGTGGCGCAGCGGTGCGTACTCCATGAAGGCGCGGGTGGCGCGCGCCGCCAGCAGCGGAACGTTCTTCTCGGTGTAGCGCTTGTCGGCCGCGAGGTCCTTGGAATCGGACCAGTTGTTGGTGACCTCGTGGTCGTCCCACTGCCAGATCTGCGGCACTTCGGCTGCCATCCGGCGCACGTTCGCGTCCATCAGGTTGTAGCGATAGCGGCCACGGAACTCGTTGAGGGTCTCGGCCACCTTGCTGACTTCCTCCGTCACCACGTTGGTCCACACGGAGTCGTCGCCCAGTT
Organism: Variovorax sp.; assembly: GCA_035476655.1. Taxonomy (GTDB): domain Bacteria; phylum Pseudomonadota; class Gammaproteobacteria; order Burkholderiales; family Burkholderiaceae_C; genus Variovorax. The sequence continues at coordinate 4,443 of DATILH010000156.1, read as the reverse complement.
TCACTTCCTTGGCGATCGGGCCATCCGCATAGATGGTGTCGCCGCTGTGCAGGAAGAAATCGGGCCTCTGCTTGCGCATCTGCTCGTAGATCTTCATGCCGCCCCAGGCTTCGTTGATGCCCCAGCCCTGCCCGGCCGTGTCGCCGCTCCAGACGAAGCGGATGTCGCGCGCCTGGCGTGCCGCGGGCAGGCGCAGGTGGCCGCTCATGGGCTCGGAGAACACCCGTTCGTTGTGCAGATCCTGCAGCAGCACACGGTAGAAGATTTCCTGCCCGGCCGGCAGACCGGCCAGGTCGAGCCGCCCGACGAAGTCGCTGTCTTCCAGCAGATGGGGGCCGCGCACGCGCTGCGGGTTGGCAAAGCCGGCCGTGCTCGACCACTCCACCCACATGCGCGCCGGGCGATCGCTGCGGGTCCACAGGAGAGCCCGGTCAGCCAGCGGATCGCCGCTTTGCACGCCCGAGGGGAACTGCGGACGCATGCCATCGCGTGTGATCGCGGCCGGCGCAGCCGGTTGAGCCAGCACGCCTTGGACGCCGGCCATCGCGGCGCTGCCCAGCAGAAAGTTTCTGCGCTTCATCGTTGCCTTTCTTCTGTGTGCAATGGAACGCGCACATTGGAACGGCCTTCGATGGCCGCGGCGTGACAGCCCGCCGCTTCAGTCCTTGCGCGCGACGCAGTCGGCGTAGTAGCGCTTCTTGCCCTTGTCGTCGACGCGCGCCACCAGGCCGTGGATGTCGGTCTCGAAGCCCGGGCATTCCTCGTTGAACTGCCGCGCGAACTTCAGGTAATCGACGATCTTCTTGTTGAACACCTCGCCCGGGATCAAGAGCGGAATGCCCGGCGGGTACGGCGTGATCAGGCTGGTGGTGATGCGCCCTTCCAGCTCGTCGATCTCCACGCGCTCGGTCTTGCGGTGTGCGATGTGGGCGTAGGCGTCGCTGGGCTTCATGGCGGGCGTCAGGTCGCTCAGGTACATCTCGGTGGTCAGGCGGGCCACGTCGTACTTGGCATAGAGCTCATGCACGCGCTGGCACAGGTCGCGCAGGCCCATGCGCTCGTAGCCGGGGTGCGCCTGGCAGAACTCGGGAAGGATGCGCCACATCGGCTGGTTGCGCGCGTAGTCGTCCTTGAACTGCTGCAGCGCCGTGAGCAGCGTGTTCCAGCGGCCCTTGGTGATGCCGATGGTGAACATGATGAAGAAGCTGTACAGGCCCGTCTTCTCCACGATCACCCCGTGCTCCGCCAGGAACTTGGTGACGATGCTGGCCGGGATGCCGGTCTTGGCGAACTTGCCGTTCAGGTCCAGGCCGGGCGTGACGATGGTGGACTTGATCGGGTCCAGCATGTTGAAGCCATCGGCCAGGTTGCCGAAGCCGTGCCACTTGGCGGTGCGGGCCTCGCCCTTGATGATCCAGTCGTCGGCGCGGCCGATGCCTTCATCGACCAGCTTCTCCGGCCCCCAGACCTTGAACCACCATTCGTCCTTGCCGAACTCATCCTCCACCTTGCGCATGGCACGGCGGAAGTCCAGCGCTTCCAGGATGCTCTCTTCGACCAGCGCGGTGCCGCCGGGCGGCTCCATCATGGCCGCCGCCACGTCGCAGCTGGCGATGATGGCGTACTGCGGGCTGGTGGACGAGTGCATCAGGTAGGCCTCGTTGAAGAGGTCGCGGTCCAGCTCGCGGTTCACCGAGTCCTGCACCAGCACATGGCTGGCCTGGCTGATGCCGGCCAGGAGCTTGTGGGTGGACTGGGTGGCGAAGACCAGCGACTCCTTGGTGCGCTCGCGCCGCTTGCCCATGGCATGGTAGGTGCCATAGAAGGGATGGAAAGCCGCGTGCGGCAGCCAGGCCTCGTCGAAATGCAGGGTGTCGACGTAGCCGTCGAGCATCTTCTTGATGGTCTCGGTGTTGTAGAGCACGCCGTCGTAAGTCGATTGCGTGAGCGTCATCACGCGCGGCTTGACGGCGTCGGCGTCCACGTGGGCCAGCAGCGGATTGGCGCGGATCTTGGCCGTGATGGCGGCGGGCTCGAACTCGCTCTTGGGGATCGGGCCGATGATGCCGAAGTGATTGCGCGTCGGCTTCATGAAGACCGGAATGGCACCGGTCATGATGATGGCGTGCAGGATCGACTTGTGGCAGTTGCGGTCCACCACCACCACGTCGTCAGGCGCCACGGTGTGGTGCCACACCATCTTGTTGCTGGTGCTGGTGCCGTTGGTGACGAAGAAGCAGTGGTCGGCGTTGAAGATGCGCGCCGCGTTGCGCTCGCTGGCCGCCACCGGGCCGGTGTGGTCGAGCAACTGGCCGAGTTCTTCCACCGCGTTGCAGACGTCGGCGCGCAGCATGTTCTCGCCGAAGAACTGGTGGAACATCTGGCCCACCGGGCTCTTCAGGAAGGCCACGCCGCCCGAGTGCCCCGGGCAGTGCCAGGAATAGGAGCCGTCTTCCGCGTAGTCGATCAGCGCCTTGAAGAAGGGCGGCTGCACGCCTTCCAGGTAGCTCTTGGCCTCGCGGATGATGTGGCGCGCCACGAACTCCGGCGTGTCCTCGAACATGTGGATGAAGCCGTGCAGCTCGCGCAGGATGTCGTTGGGAATGTGGCGACTGGTCTTGGTCTCGCCGTAGATGTAGATGGGCACGTCCGTGTTCTTGCGGCGCACTTCCTCGATGAAGGTGCGCAGGCTCAGCACCGCGGGATCGAGGTCGGGGCCGACGGTGAACTCCTCGTCGTCGATCGACAGGATGAAGGCGCTGGCGCGGCTTTGCTGCTGCGCGAACTGGCTCAGGTCGCCGTAGCTGGTGGCGCCCAGCACTTCGAAACCCTCGGCCTCGATGGCGTGGGCCAGGGCGCGGATGCCCAGCCCCGAGGTGTTTTCGGAGCGGTAGTCCTCGTCGATGATGACGATCGGGAAGCGGAATTTCATGGCGGCATGCTCCGAACTGGGAACTGGAAACTGAGGAAACGAGAGGGCGGAAGTGTAAGGAATTCAGATGTCCGGGATATCGCAGCTTTTGACGCAGAATCGCGGCCATCGGTTCAAGCGAGGAAATTCATGGCCAATTCCACCGTCTGGTGGCTGATCGCTGGCGGCGCCATCGTGCTCGAGTTGCTCTCGGGCACCATCTACCTGCTGCTCCTGAGCGCCGGCTTTGCCGCTGCCGCCTTGGCGGCTCATGCGGGCGCAAGCCTTTCCACGCAGCTGGTGGTGGCGGCGGTCGTCGGTGTCGGCGCGGTGCTGGCCTGGTACCTGATCCGGCGCAAGCGCCCGGCCCCGCCGGCGCCCGCGGCCAATCGCGACATCAACCTGGACATCGGCGAGCAGGTGCTGATCGAGGCATGGAACCCCGACGGTACCGCCAGCGTGCGCTTTCGCGGTGCCCAGTGGACGGCAGTGCCGCGCCCCGGGAACTCGCCCTCCACCGGCATGCACCGGGTGGCCGAAGTCGTCGGCAGCCGGCTGGTGGTCGACAAGATTTAATCAAGAAGAAGCAGGAAGTATTCATGGAAGTCGCAGCAGTCATCCTGGTCATCGCCATCATCTTCATCAGCCAGTCGGTCAAGTTCGTGCCGCAGCAAAACGCCTGGGTCCGCGAGCGCCTTGGCAAGTACCACGGGACCATGTCGCCCGGGCCGAACTTCCTGATCCCCTTCATCGACAAGGTGGCCTACAAGCACAGCCTGAAGGAGATCCCGCTCGACGTACCGAGCCAGGTCTGCATCACGCGCGACAACACCCAGCTGCAGGTGGACGGCATCCTGTACTTCCAGGTGACCGACCCGATGCGCGCCAGCTACGGCTCCTCCAACTACATCGTGGCCGTCACCCAGCTGGCCCAGACCTCGCTGCGTTCCGTGATCGGCAAACTCGAACTGGACAAGACCTTCGAAGAACGCGACATCATCAACGCCCAGATCGTCCAGGCCATCGACGAAGCCGCCCTGAACTGGGGTGTGAAGGTGCTGCGCTACGAAATCAAGGACCTGACGCCACCGAAGGAAATCCTGCACGCCATGCAGGCCCAGATCACGGCCGAGCGCGAAAAACGCGCACTCATCGCCGCCTCGGAAGGCCGGCGCCAGGAGCAGATCAACATCGCCACCGGCGAGCGCGAGGCCTTCATCGCCCGCTCCGAAGGCGAGAAGCAGGCCGCGATCAACCAGGCCCAGGGCGAGGCCGCGGCCATCACCGCCGTGGCCGATGCCACCGCCCAGGCCATCGAACGCATTGCGGTGGCCATTCAGCAACCGGGCGGCGAACAGGCCGTGCAGCTGAAGGTGGCCGAACGCGCGGTCGACGCCTACGGCAAGGTGGCCGCAGACGCCACCACCACGCTCATCGTGCCCGGCAACATGACGGAAGTTTCTGCCCTGATCGCGTCGGCCATGAAGATGATCGGCACCAGCAAAGCGTCTTGAGTTCCAGAATGGAGAACC